>NZ_JBIRAW010000007.1:0-342569 GCF_044326315.1 Actinomadura sp. 9N407
TTACCCCGCCCGGCCCAGCCGGCCAGCGCCGACCGTTCCTCATCGGACAACACCACTGGCTCAAGCTTCGGGCTCGGCATCCCCACACCCTACCGAGTAACAACAAACTAATGACTCAGGACACTAGCCAAACTCGGGGGAGTCTCCCGGCGGACGTTCTATCGGTGGCGGGAACTGGGTCTGGCGCCGGTCTGTCACCGAATCCCCAACGGCGAATTGCGGATTCACCGCGAGGACTTTCGGGAGTGGATGCAGGGGCTTCGGGAGGATAGAGCCGCATGAAGTCCAACAAGATCCGGTTCTGGGAGATCAGGCCGAACTACACCACGAGGAACGGCAAGCGCGTTCCCCGTTCCTACACGGTGCGATGGACAGTCGCCGGTCGGGAGAGTTCGGAGACCTTTGTGCGTAAGCCGCAGGCGGAACGCTTCAAGTCGCGGCTTATGTCGACGGCCGAAAATGAGGCATTCAACATCGAATCTGGCCTCCCGGATTCGATGGAACGCGCGGTGTCGGGCAAGACCTGGTACGAACTGGCCTGCGCGTACATGGATGAGAAGTGGCCCAAGTTGGCGGCAAAGGGACGTATCTCGGTGGTTGAGGGGCTCACGGCGGTGACCTCGGTCCTGGTCCAGAGCAACCGGGGTGCTCCTGATGCTGCGGTACTGCGGCGAGCGTTGCGGAACTGGGCGTTCAACCCTCCTCGGCGCGATGACGAGAAGCCGGATGAGATCGCGGCGGCTCTTCGCTGGGTCGCTAAGGCGTCCGTGCCGGTGGTCGTCCTCGACGAATCCAAGTGGGTTGCCAAGGGGCTCGATGCCTGCGGGATCAACCTGGATGGAAAGCCTTCCAAGCCTGAGTACTACCGGCGTCGGCGGCGGGGCTTCTATGGCGCGCTGAAGTACGCCGTACGGGAGAAGCAACTTTCGGCAAATCCGCTCGATGGCGCGGATGATGGGGACTGGAAGCCTCCGGAGGTTGTGCACGCGGTTGATCGGCGGCGGGTGCCGAGTCCCGCACAGGTGGCGCTCCTCCTGGACGCCGTTCGCCAGGTGGGGAAGACACAGGGGCCCCGTCTGGTGGCGGTGTTCGGGTGCATGTATTACGCGATGCTGCGGCCGTCTGAGGCGGTGAACCTTCGGAAGGACAACATCGTCTCCCTGCCCGAAACCGGCTGGGGCCTTCTGGAGCTGGACGAGGTTCGGTCGGCGGCGGGCAAGCGGTGGACCGATGACGGTGAGGTTCACGAGACTCGGGGGCTCAAGGGCCGGCCTCGGGGGACCCGTCGCCCCGTGCCGATCCCACCGGAGCTGGTGGAGCTGCTGCGCTGGCATCTGGAGGAGTACGGGGCCGGGTCGGATGGTCGCCTGTTCCGTACCTACCGGAACGGCGTCTATCACCCCTCGACGCTGTGGCGGGTGCTCGAACGGGCCCGGTCGAAGGCGTTCACTGATGACCAGGTCAAGACGCCGTTGGCGCGCAAGCCGTACGACTTCCGGCATGCCGGGGTCTCGTGGCGGCTGAACGCTGGTGTCCCTGCGGTCAACGTGGCCGAGTGGGCGGGGCACAGTGTGAGGTCCTGCAACGGATCTATGCGCACTGCATCGACGGTGATGACGGGCACTGGTTCGCACGGATGGATGCGGCTCTTGGCCGCTGAGGATGGGCCCCGGTTCCGTACCGGGGTCCATTTCTTTGGGCTGACCAGGGGAGACGTTCCGAAAGCCGTTCCGCGTATGTTCCGGGAATGGCGACAAACGGTGGCTTCCGGTGGCACATGGCTGCCTACACACGAAACCCCGGTGACCGGCGTAGTGCCTGGTCAACCGGGGTTTTTGCTGATCATCTCGGGTGCCCCCTGCAGGATTCGAACCTGCGCACACGGCTCCGGAGGCCGTTGCTCTATCCCCTGAGCTAAGGGGGCCCGCGCCTGGTGGTTCGGCGCGAGAAGAAGGCTACCAGGGTTGCGGGGTCGGCGCGCACCTGGACGGTTCGCCGTGCGTTGCTCTCTGGAGTCGACTAACTTCGTGGCCGTGACCGAGCCACTGGGACGCGTGCTGGTCGTCGATGACGATGAGGTGATCCGCCAGCTGATCGCCGTGAATCTGCAGCTCGAGGGGTTCGAGGTGGCGACCGCGGTGGACGGCCAGGACTGCCTGGAGAAGGTGCGGGAGGTCCGGCCCGATGTGATCACGCTGGACGTGATGATGCCGCGGCTGGACGGGTGGGTGACCGCGATGCGGTTGCGGGAGGACGAGGACACCCGGCACATCAAGGTCGTCATGATCACGGCCAGGGCGCAGGAGCATGACATCAGGCGGGGGCATGAGATCGGTGTCGACGCGTACGTGACCAAGCCGTTCGATCCGAACCAGCTGATCCAGACCGTGCGGAAGCTGGCGGCCGCGTCCACATAGTGGTCGGATAGTCTCACCAGAGTGACTCCAGCCGAGGTGAGCGCTGCCCTCATGGGCGCCGTACGGGACGCCGGGAAGAGCGTGCCCGACGTGGCGCTTCGGTGTTTGGGGCCGGGGGTCTACGGGAGTCCGGTGGCGCTCAGGGCCGGCGTGGACGCCGGGGTGCTCGGGCGGGGGCTCGAAGGTGTCGCCGGGATCGGCCAGGTCGAGGTTCGTGGGGGTTTTCTCCGGATATCGGTGGCTGAGCCGGCGGAGCTGGCGAGCGACATCGTGGCGCTGGGGGAGCGGTACGGGGTCCATGAGGTGACGGAGTTCTCATGGCCCGATCGGCCCCGGACGTTCGGGAATCCGGGGTTCCGGGTGCGGTACGCGTATGCGCGGGCCGCGGCCGTTCCGAGGCGGGCGCGGGACCTGGGTGTACGGGGCGGGCCGCCGGTGGGTCTGGAGCGGCGGGAAGAGCTGGCCCTGCTGGGATTGTTGGGGGAACTGCCGGGGTGGGCGCGCCGGGGTCTGCTGGCCGGGTATCTGGTGCGCCTCGCGGACGGCGTTCACGACTTTTACGAGCGGTGTCCCGCGCTGCCCGTGGGCGGTGAGAAACCCGGGGCGGTGCATGCGGCGCGCGTCACGTTGACGGAGGCCGCGCGCATCGCCCTGAGCAATGGTCTGAAGATGATCGGTGAGATCCCTAGAGAGCGACTATGAGCCGAGTACACCCCGCGGGACCGCGGCATGCGGACGTCCTGCCCGAAGAACACCCGATGCCTCCGGCGGAGGATCTGAACGCGCTGGATCCGCTGATCTGGCCTCGTGGCGCGAAGCGCGACGAGGGGGTCATGGCCATCGGCGGTGTCGATGTCCGGGATCTGGCCCGGGAGTACGGGACGCCGCTCTTCGTCTATGACGAGGAGGATGTGCGTGCGCGGGCCAGGGAATACGCGGCCGCGTTCCACGATGGCGACGTTCACTATGCGGGCAAGGCCTTTCTCTGTACGGCGCTCGCGCGGTGGCTGAACGAGGAGGGCCTCGGGCTCGACGTGTGCAGTGGGGGAGAGCTGGCCGTCGCTTTGGCCGCGGGGTTCCCCACCGAGCGCATCACGATGCACGGGAGCAACAAGTCGGTCGGGGAGTTGGAACGGGCGCTCGACGTGGGTGTCGGGCGGATCGTGCTGGACTCGTTCCAGGAGATCGCGCGGCTGGGTTATCTGGCGCAGGAAAAGGGCGTCCGGCCCAAGGTGATGATCCGGGTCACCACGGGTGTCGAGGCGCATACCCACGAATTCATCGCGACGGCCCATGACGACCAGAAGTTCGGGTTCTCCAGGAGTTCGGGCGCGGCTCTGGAGGCCGTACGGAGGGTTCTGGAGCTCAAGCAGCTGGAACTCGTCGGGCTGCATTCGCACATCGGTTCGCAGATCTTCGATACCGACGGGTTCGAGGTCGCGGCGCACCGGCTGGCGCAATTGCTCGTCGCCATTCGGGACGAGCACGGGATCGAGCTGCCCGAGCTGGATCTCGGCGGCGGGTACGGGATCGCCTATGTGCCCGGGGACGAGGCGCCCGATCCCAAGGACCTCGCCGACGGCCTGCGGAGCATCGTCACCCAGGAGTGCAAGGTGTACGGGCTCGCGATGCCCAGGCTGACGGTGGAGCCCGGCCGGGCGATCGTCGGCCCGGGGGGCGTCACGCTGTACGAGGTAGGCACGGTCAAGGACGTCGAGGGCCTGCGGGCGTACGTGTCGGTCGACGGCGGGATGAGCGACAACCTGCGGACGGCCCTCTACAGCGCGGAGTACACCGGGGTGCTGGCGAGCCGGACATCGGACGCGGATCCGATGCTCAGCAGGCTTGTCGGGAAGCACTGTGAATCCGGGGATATCGTCGTGCGAGACCTGTGGTTTCCCGAAGATCTTGCGGCGGGTGACCTGGTGGCGGTGGCGGCGACCGGTGCGTACTGTCGATCGATGGCCAGTAACTACAACTACGTTCCCAAGCCCGCCGTGGTGGCGGTGCGGGACGGCGCGTCGCGGGTCATCGTCCGCCGGGAGACCGATGATGATCTGCTACGGCTGGATGCGGAGGTCGAAGCGTGAAACCCGGGGTCGTTCCCACCTCATCCTCCACAATCCGATCCACCACGACCCGACCCGTAGGGGGCCCTTTGCGGGTGGCGCTGCTGGGATGCGGTGTCGTCGGCTCCGAGGTCGTACGGCTGCTGCGGGAGCAGGCCGACGATCTGGCCGCGCGGGTGGGCGCTCCGCTCGAGGTGGCCGGGATCGCGGTACGGCGGCTGGACCGCGTCCGGGAGGGCATCGACCCTGAGCTGCTGACGACCGACGCGCTGGCCCTGGTCACCCGGGACGACGTGGACCTGGTCGTCGAGGTGATCGGCGGGATCGAGCCGGCCAGGACGCTGATGCTGGCGGCGATGAAGGCCGGCAAGTCGGTGATCACCGCGAACAAGGCGCTGCTGGCCGAGGACGGCGGGACGCTGTTCGCGGCGGCCCGCGAGTTCGGCGCCGACCTGTACTACGAGGCCTCGGTGGCCGGCGCGATCCCGCTGCTGCGGCCGCTGCGCGAGTCGCTGGTCGGCGACCACGTGCACCGGGTGCTGGGCATCGTGAACGGCACCACCAACTACATCCTCGACCAGATGGACACCGTCGGCGCCGGGTTCAACGAGGCGCTGGAGGAGGCCCAGGCCCTCGGGTACGCGGAGGCCGATCCGACCGCCGACGTCGAGGGCTTCGACGCGGCGGCCAAGGCGGCGATCCTGGCGCAGCTGGCGTTCCACACGCCGGTGACCGCCGCGGACGTGCACCGCGAGGGGATCACCGAGGTGACCGCGGCGGACGTCGCGGGCGCCAAGGAGATGGACTGCGTGGTCAAGCTGCTGGCCATCTGCGAGCGCGTCCCGGCCGAGGACGGCCGCAACGGCGGGCGCGGGGTCTCGGTACGGGTGTATCCGGCGATGATCCCGAGGGCGCATCCGCTGGCGAGCGTGCGCGAGGCGTACAACGCGGTGTTCGTGGAGGCGCAGTCGGCGGGCTCGCTGATGTTCTACGGCGCCGGCGCGGGCGGTGCCCCGACCGCCTCGGCGATCCTGGGCGACCTGGTGGCGGTGGCCCGCAACCTGATGGCCGGGAGTCGCGGGCCGGTCGAGGTGACGTACGCGAAGCTGCCCGTACTGCCGATGGGCGAGACCGTCACGCGCTACTACGTCCAGCTGGACGTGGCCGACCGTTCCGGCGTGCTGGCCACGGTCGCGGAGGAGTTCGCGCGGCACGAGGTCTCCATCAAGGCCGTACGGCAGGAGGGCATGGGCGATGAGGCCCAGCTGGTCGTGGTGACGCACCGCGCACCGGACGCGGCGCTGTCGGCGACCGTGGAACGGCTGCGCAAGCTCGACATCGTCCGCGAGGTGGCGAGCGTGATGCGCGTCGAGGGCGAGCAGTGATCCGTACGGCCGGGCGGCTCTGTATGCCAAAGCCCGGTCCGGCCGGATAGCCCCGTACGGCGGGGCTTTGGAACACCGCCTAGAATTCGCGCAACATCGCAGGTCATTCGAGGAGACGACGTGAACCCGACCGCCCGCGCCTGGCGCGGCCTCATCGAGGAGTACCGCGACCGCCTGCCGGTGACGGACGGCACTCCCGTCGTCACCCTGCTGGAAGGCGGGACGCCGCTCGTGCCGGCGCTGCGGATATCGGAGCTCACCGGCTGCGAGGTGCGGCTCAAGGTCGAGGGCGCCAACCCGACCGGTTCGTTCAAGGACCGCGGCATGACGATGGCGATCAGCAAGGCGGCCGAGGACGGTGCCAAGGCGGTGATCTGCGCCTCCACCGGCAACACCTCGGCCTCGGCCGCGGCGTACGCGGTCCGGGCCGGGATGACCTGTGCCGTGCTGGTGCCGCAGGGCAAGATCGCGATGGGCAAGCTGGCGCAGGCGCTGGTGCACGGCGCCCGGCTGCTCCAGGTGGACGGCAACTTCGACGACTGCCTGGAACTGGCCCGCAAGCTGTCGGTCGACTATCCGGTGGCGCTGGTCAACTCGGTCAACAAGTACCGGCTGCAGGGCCAGAAGACCGCCGCGTTCGAGATCGTGGACGCGCTCGGTGACGCGCCCGAGGTGCACTGCCTTCCGGTCGGCAACGCCGGCAACATCTCCGCGTACTGGATGGGCTACCAGGAGTACGCCGCGGACAAGGTGGCGACCAGGACCCCGCGGATGCTGGGCTTCCAGGCCAGCGGCGCGGCACCGTTCGTCAAGGGCGAGCCGGTGCTCAAGCCGCAGACGATCGCCACCGCGATCCGGATCGGCAACCCCGCCTCCTGGGACCTGGCGATCGCCGCCCGGGACGACTCGGGCGGCGCGATCGACTCGGTCACCGACCGGCAGATCCTGGCCGCGTACCGGATGCTGGCGGCCGAGGAGGGCGTGTTCGTGGAGCCGGCCTCGGCGGCGAGCGTGGCCGGGCTGCTGCAGGCCGTCGAGCGCGGCGTGGTGGAGCGCGGCACGAAGGTCGTCTGCACGGTGACCGGCAACGGCCTCAAGGACCCCGACTGGGCGATCTCCGGGGCACCGGCCCCGACCACCGTCAAGGTGGACGCGCACGCGGCCGCCTCGGCGCTGGGCCTGGCGTGACGGCAGGGCAGGCAGGCGAGGCAGGGCAGGCCGGCACGGCAGGTGAGCGCACCGCAGGCGAGGCGGCAACGGACGGCTGGGCATCCGTGGCCTCGGTACGGGCCCCGGCCACCAGCGCCAATCTCGGGCCCGGCTTCGACTCGCTGGGGCTGGCACTGACGCTGTACGACGACGTCGAGGTCGCGGTGACCGGAGGCGGGCTCGCCATCGAGGTCGAGGGCGAGGGCGCCGAGGTCGCCGACCGCGGTGAGCGGCACCTCATCGTGAAGGTGCTGCGGCGGACCTTCGACCTGCTGGACGGCCTGGCCGGGACCGGTCTCGGCCAGCCCCCAGGGCTGCGGCTGCGCTGCGTCAACCGGATCCCGCACAGCCGCGGGCTCGGGTCGTCCTCCGCCGCGATCGTGGCGGGGATCGTCGCGGCGCGGCACCTGCATCCGGCCGGACGGCTGCTGGACGACGCCGCGGTGCTGCGGCTGGCGACCGAGATCGAGGGCCATCCCGACAACGTGGCGCCCTGCATCGCGGGCGGGATGACGATCGCCTGGACATCGGATTCGGGCCCCCGTTCGGTCCGGCTCGATCCGGCGTTGGCCGAGGTCACGGCGCTCGTACCGGACCAGCGCCTGGCCACCGAACGGGCCCGCGGGCTGCTGCCGGAGACCGTTCCGCACGGTGCCGCCGCCGCCAACGCGGGACGTGCCGCGCTGCTCGTCGCGGCGCTCGCCCAGGGCCTCGACGGCGGCGTACTGCTGGACGCGACCGAGGACCGGCTGCATCAGGACTACCGGGCGCCGGCGATGCCGGAGTCGGCCGCACTGGTCGAACGGATGCGCAAAGCGGGCGTCCCGGCGGTGATATCGGGGGCAGGTCCTACTGTCCTGCTCTTCACAAGCGCTTCCGAAGTTGATTCGATGACGACGGAACTGGGTAATGGGTGGCACATACACCCGCTGAACGTCGCCCCCCACGGCGCCTGCGTTCGGCACCCCGGTTCCAGCGTCCGGCCTTGAGGTTCGTCCCTTGAGCTTGAGGCTTGAGCTCGAGGTTCGCGCCTTGGGAGCCGCACGGGACCGGGACGGTGTGACGGACCCACCCAGGTGGAATGATCCAGCTAGGTAAAATGCGAAGACATCGACTCTGGGGAATAGCAGTGCGCCCTGGTGATGTTAGGCTGAATGCCGCACCAGTTGCCCCGTTCGGGGCCGTGTGCTCGTCAGCCGCGCGTCACCGTTCCGGCCCTCCGGTCGTGTCGGTCCCGCGTACCAGGCTTCCCGACACCGTGGCATTCCGATGTCATGCGTTCCCGCGAACCAACTTCGGACGTTGCGGTATCGGGGGCCGGCACGAGCGAACCGTCCCGACGACCACCATCTGGCTGTGCCCAGAAATCGCGGCTCACGACACCGTCGTGAGCCACGGAGCCCGACTCGGCGCCCCCGCCGGGCCGCACTACCGGGTTGCCTGGCCAAACACCGGCCTACACCCGCTCCCTGGGAAGGACCCTTAGTGAGCGAATCCAGCGAACTCCTTACGGACGCATCAAGCACGGCACCCGCCGCCGATGGCGCCGAGAGTGCCACCCCCCGGCGCCGCCGGTCGGGCACCGGCCTGTCGGCCATGGTGCTGCCCGAGCTCAAGGCGCTCGCGTCCAGCCTCGGCATCACCGGCACGACCGGGATGCGCAAGAGCCAGCTCATCGCAGCCATCCAGGACAAGCAGGGTGGCGGCGAGGGCAAGGGCTCGGCCGGGGGCGAGCAGGGAGCCGCTGGCACGGAGAAGGCCGAGCGCCCGCGCCGTACCAGGACGACCGCGGCCAAGCGCGAGGCCGCCGAGGGCCAGGTGACGATCGCCGACGCCGCTCCCGCCGCCGAGCAGCCCGTGCAGCCCGCGGCCGAGAAGGCCGACCGGCCCGCGAAGGCCGAGCGCCCGGAGAAGGCCGACAAGGCCGAGCGTTCCGACAAGTCCGAGAAGGCCGACAAGGGCGCCGAGAGCGCCGACGACGGCAAGGGCGAGGCCAGGAACGACAGGGCCGACAAGACCAAGACCGACCGCGCCGAGCGCACCGACCGCGCCGAGCGCACCGACCGGGGCGGCAAGGGCGACCGTTCCGAGCGGAGCGACCGCGGCGACCGGCAGGAGCGGGGCGAGCGCGGGGAGCGCCAGCAGGGCGGCGGCCGGTCCGACGACGACGGCGAGGGCCAGGGCGGCCGTGACGGCGGTCGCGACGGCGGACGGCAGCGCGGCCGGGGCGGCCGTGAGCGCGGCGACAACCGCGACCAGGGCGGCCGTGACGGCGGTCGCGACGGCGGACGGCAGCGCAGCGGGCAGGGCCAGGGCGGCCAGGGTGGACAGAGCCAGGGCGGCCAGAGCCAGGGTCCGGGCGGCGGCGGCCCGGCCGATGACGACGACGGCAGCGGGCGCGGGCGGCGGGGACGCCGGTTCCGCGAGCGCAACCGCGGCCGCGGCGGGCGCGAGCGCTTCGAGGAGCCGGTGCTCAGCGACGACGACGTCCTGATCCCGGTCGCGGGCATCCTGGACATCCTCGACAACTACGCGTTCGTGCGGACCACCGGCTACCTGCCGGGGCCCAACGACGTGTACGTCTCGCTGGCCCAGGTCCGCAAGAACGGCCTGCGCAAGGGCGACGTCATCACCGGTGCGGTGCGGCAGGCCCGCGAGGGCGAGCGGCGCGAGAAGTTCAACGCGCTGGTGCGGCTCGACACCGTCAACGGCATGGAGCCCGAGCAGTCCAAGGCCCGGGTCGACTTCTCCAAGCTGACCCCGCTGTACCCGCAGGAGCGGCTCCGCCTGGAGACCGACTCCAACATCCTGACCACGCGGATCATCGACCTGGTGTCGCCGATCGGCAAGGGCCAGCGCGGGCTGATCGTCTCGCCGCCCAAGGCCGGCAAGACGATGGTGCTGCAGTCGATCGCCAACGCGATCACCAAGAACAACCCCGAGTGCCACCTGATGGTCGTGCTGGTCGACGAGCGTCCCGAAGAGGTCACCGACATGCAGCGGTCGGTGAAGGGCGAGGTCATCCACTCGACCTTCGACCGTCCGGCCGAGGACCACACCACGGTCGCCGAGCTGGCCATCGAGCGCGCCAAGCGGCTGGTCGAGCTGGGCCACGACGTGGTCGTGCTGCTCGACTCCATCACCCGCCTGGGCCGTGCCTACAACCTGGCTGCCCCGGCGTCCGGCCGGATCCTGTCCGGTGGTGTCGACTCGACCGCGCTGTACCCGCCCAAGCGGTTCTTCGGCGCGGCCCGCAACATCGAGAACGGCGGCTCGCTGACGATCCTCGCCACCGCGCTGGTCGAGACCGGCTCCCGGATGGACGAGGTCATCTTCGAGGAGTTCAAGGGCACCGGCAACATGGAGCTCAAGCTCAACCGGAGCCTGGCCGACAAGCGGATCTTCCCCGCGGTGGACGTGGACGCGTCCGGTACCCGCAAGGAAGAGATCCTGATGGCACCGGACGAGCTGCGGGTGGTCTGGCAGTTGCGCCGGGTGCTGCACGCGCTGGACACCCAGCAGGCGCTGGAACTGCTCCTGGAGAAGATGCGGGAGACCCAGTCCAACGCCGAGTTCCTGTTGCAGGTCCAGAAGACGACCGTCTCCGACGACCGCTAGGCAGTGTTTCAAAGTCCCGGCCCACAGTGCTCGCCTGGCGGCTCGCACCGTGACCGGTTCTTGTGCGAGCGCGACATCGCTTCGCGATCTGCCCGGTGAGGCTCGCCTTCGGCATCGCCTCACCGGCCAGGTAACGCGCTCGCGCGGTGGCTGAGGCCACGACGGCGCCGGAACGCGACAACAGAACATGCTACGAGCAGGCTGAAAGACGGCGCCCCGGGGGCATCTCCCGGGGCGCCGTCCTTTTGCGTGCCCCGGCCCACGCCCGCGGGCCCCGCATCGCCTCCCACCAGCCCCTCACGCGGTTTCTGCGCGCACCCGACCGGATGGTGGGGTTAGCCCTACCTCGTGCTCGCCGGTGGGCACCATGGCCGGTACGGGTGCCCGATCGGCAGTCTGGGGTCGTACGGTGGACTGGGCACGGAGGGACGATGTGGGCGAGCTGAGCAGCACCGCCACCGCTGGCGGCCGGACGATGACCGTCGTGAGCGGGTCATGGCGTCCGATGGCGATGGCCAGGTCATCACTGACCTGGCGTTCCGCGCTCTACCTAGGGGCGAGCCTGGCCTTCGGGCTGGCCTGGTTCATCTTCCTGGTCGTCGGGCTCGCGGTGTCGACCGCGCTGACGATCATCTGGGTCGGCATCCCGATGCTGGTGCTGATGATGGTCGCCTGGCGGTTCGCGGCGATCGTGGAACGGACGATGGCGCTGGTCGCGTTCGGGGTGAAGATCCCCAACCCGTACCGGGCGCTGCCGCCGGGCCGCAACCCGCTGGTCAAGCTGAAGGCGATGGCCGTCGACCCGGCCACCTGGAAGGACCTGCTCTACCTGTTCCTGCGGTTCCCGATCTCGCTGGTCGAGTTCGTGGTGTCGGCGGCGGTCTGGGGGGCGGCCGCGTCGTTCATCCTGATGCCGGTGTTCGCCACTGAGCCGGGCGGCGTCGAGGTCAACCTCGGGGCGGTCTCGTTCTGGGCCGGCAACCCCGTCGCCGCACTGCCGGGCACGCTCTTCGGCCTGCTGGTCGCGGTGATGGCGATGTACGTGACGCGGGCCCTGGCGATCGGCCATGTGCTCATCCTCCGGTTGCTGCTCGGGTCCAGCCCGTCCCAGCAGGAGAACCAGCAGCTCCGGCAGAAGACCGCGCACCTGCAGGCCAGCCGGGCGCGCGGGGTGGACGCCTCCGAGTTCGAGCGGCGCCGGATCGAGCGCGACCTGCACGACGGCGCGCAGCAGCGGCTGCTGGCCGTGGCGATGGACATCGGCCGCGCCCGCGCCAAGCTGGACCAGGACCCCGAGGGGGCGCGCGCCCTGATCGAGCAGGCGCACTCGGGCACCAAGGAGGCCATCGCCGAGCTGCGCGACCTGGCCCGCGGGATCTACCCGGCGATCCTCACCGACCGGGGGCTCGACCCCGCCCTGTCCGGGCTGGCCGGCCGCGCTCCGGTCCCGGTCGAGGTCGAGGTGGACCTGCCCGAGCGGCCCCCGGCCGCGGTCGAGAGCATCGCGTACTTCATCGTCGCCGAGGCGCTGACCAACATCGCCAAGTACGCCCGCGCCACCCGCGCGTCCGTCCGGGTCGCCAGGGACGACGCCTGGGTCGTGGTCGAGGTGATCGACAACGGTGTCGGCGGCGCGACCGCCCGCGCCGCCGGCGGGCTGGCCGGGCTGGCCGACCGGGCCGCCACCATCGACGGCATGCTGATCGTGGACAGCCCGCCCGGCGGGCCGACGATCATTCGCGCCGACCTGCCCTGCACCTGGTAGGGCAGCCGATTCCGGACGGAACGGGTCGAGGGGCCCCGGCGGTCGCCGGGGCCCCCGATAATGAGGCCATGCGGGTCGTGATCGCCGAGGATTCGGTGCTGCTCAGGGAAGGGCTGGTCCGGTTGCTCGGCGACGCCGGGATCGAGACCGTGGCGACGGTGGGCGACGGGCCGGGGCTGCTCGGCATCGTCCTCGAGCACCGGCCCGACCTGGCGATCGTCGACGTGCGGATGCCGCCGTCGTTCACCGACGAGGGGCTGCGCGCCGCGCTGGAGGTGCGCGAGCGGCGGCCGGAGACCCCGATCCTGGTCCTGTCGCAGTACGTGGAGGAGCGGTACGCGACCGACCTGATCGGCGGCGGTGCCCAGGGCGTGGGCTACCTGCTGAAGGAGCGGGTGGCCGAGGTCGCCGAGTTCATCGACGCGGTACGGCGGATCGCGGCCGGCGGCACGGTGATCGACCCGGAGGTCATCGGGCAGCTGCTCGGACGGCGCCGTACCGGAGACCCGCTGGAGGCCCTCACGCCGCGCGAGCACGAGGTGCTGGGGCTGATGGCCGAGGGCCGCTCCAACGGGGCGATCGCCGCGGACCTGGTGGTCACCGAGGGCGCCGTGGAGAAGCACATCTCCAACATCTTCATGAAGCTCCGCCTCCAGCCCGCCCAGGGCGGCCACCGCCGGGTCATGGCCGTGCTCGCCTACCTGGGCCGCTCGGGTTCCTGACCAGCGGCCGGCCGGCCTCGCCGGGCGGTCCGGCGGCGGGATGGTACAAGATCGGGAATGCCCGTTGACCTCGGCACGTTCGGGTATCTGGCACACTTGGAGTGCAACCGCTGCGGTACCGGTTCACGCTTCCCCTCACCCGCGCGTATCCGCGCGAGCCCGGAAGTGCCAGGGAAGTGCCCGGCGACCGCCACAAGCGAGGAGAACCCGTGAAGCCTGACATCCACCCGAACTACGTCGTCACGACCGTGACGTGCGCGTGCGGGAACACCTTCGAGACCCGCAGCACCGCCGAGAACGGCGTGATGCGCGCCGACGTGTGCTCCAACTGCCACCCGTTCTACACGGGCAAGCAGAAGATCCTCGACACCGGCGGCCGCGTCGCCCGGTTCGAGCAGCGCTTCGGCAAGAAGGGCGGCCGCAAGTAGGGCGGGCCCGAACGCAGGCCCGGGGATCCACCGTGTTCCGTACACCGTGTTCCCCGGGCCGTGTTCCCGGGCCTTGTTTCCCGGGCCGTCCGATCTCTCCGCGTCTCTGCGTGTCCGTGTGCGCAGGCCCGTCCCAGGAATCACCGTGAATCTCGACGAGCTGATCAGCGAGTACGCCGAAATCGAGGGGCGGCTCGCCGACCCGGCCGTGCACGCCGACCAGACGCTGGCGCGCCGGCTGGGCAAGCGCTATGCCGAGCTGCGGCCGGTGGTCGAGACGTACCGCGAGCTGGCCGTCACCACCGGCGACCTGGCCACCGCGCGCGAGCTGGCCGGTGAGGACGCGGCGTTCGCCGCCGAGGCGACCGAGCTGGCCGGGCGCCGCGAGTTCCTGGAGGCGCGGCTGCACCGGCTCCTGGTGCCGCGCGATCCCAGCGACGACAAGGACGTCATCCTGGAGATCAAGGCAGGTGAGGGCGGCGACGAGTCGGCGCTGTTCGCCGGCGATCTCCTCCGGATGTACCTGCGGTACGCCGAGCGCACCGGCTGGAAGACCGAGATCATCAACTCCCATCCGTCCGATCTGGGCGGCTACAAGGACGTGACGGTCGCGGTCAAGGCCAAGCCGGGCCAGGGCGAGGGCGTCTGGACCCGGCTGAAGTACGAGGGCGGCGTGCACCGCGTCCAGCGGGTCCCGGTGACCGAGTCGCAGGGCCGGATCCACACCAGCGCCGCCGGCGTCCTCGTGACGCCCGAGGCCGAGGACGTGGACGTCCAGATCGACGCCAACGACCTGCGCATCGACGTCTACCGTTCGTCCGGTCCGGGCGGGCAGAGCGTCAACACCACCGACTCGGCCGTACGGATCACGCACGTGCCGACCGGCGTGGTGGCCTCCTGCCAGAACGAGAAGAGCCAGCTGCAGAACAAGGAGCAGGCGATGCGCATCCTGCGGTCCCGGCTGCTGGCGATGGCGCAGGAGGAGGCCGACGCCGCGGCGTCGGCCGAGCGCAAGAGCCAGGTCCGCACGGTCGACCGCTCCGAGCGGGTGCGCACCTACAACTACCCGGAGAACCGCATCTCCGACCACCGGGTCGGCTTCAAGGCGTACAACCTCGACCAGGTGCTCGACGGCGATCTGCACAACGTGACCCAGGCGCTGGTCGACGCCGAGATGGAACGCCGGCTCGCGGAGGCGCAGCGGACGTCATGAACCTGCTGCTCGACGAGGTGGCCAGGGCCACCGCGCGGCTGGCCGACGCGGGCGCCGCCTCTCCCCGCGCCGATGCCGAGGAGTTGGCCGCGGCCGTACACGGCGTCAACCGCTCCGAGCTGCACAAGGTCGCCGACTCCGCGTTCGACGCGCTGTTCTGGGAGTACGTGGCGCGCCGCGAGGCCGGCGAGCCGCTGCAGCACATCACCGGCCGGGCGTTCTTCCGCTACCTGGAGCTCAGGGTGGGGCCGGGCGTGTTCGTCCCGCGGCCAGAGACCGAGGTGATGGTCGGCTGGGCGCTGGAGGCGCTGCGCGACATGGACGTCCAGGATCCCCTCGTGGTCGATCTGGGCACCGGTTCGGCCGCGATCGCCCTGTCGATCGCCCTCGAGGCCCCCCGCGCGCGCGTGCACGCGGTGGAGAAGGACCCGACGGCGTACGTGCACGCCAACCGCAACGTCGAGGACCTCGACGAGCGCGACCAGGTACGGCTGCATCTCGGCGACCTCGGCTCCGCGCTGGGCGAGTTCGACGGCTCGGTCGACTTCGTCGTGAGCAACCCCCCGTACATCCCGATGAGCGAGTGGGAGTACGTACCGCGCGACGTCCGCGACCACGATCCCGCCGACGCGCTGTGGGGCGGCGGGGAAGACGGGCTCGACGCCATCCGCGCGGTGGAGCGCACCGCCCGCCGGCTGCTGCGTCCCGGCGGCTACGTGGCCGTCGAGCACAGCGACCTGCAGGGCAACGGCGTCTACTGGATCTTCGCGGAGGAGAACGGCTGGCGCGATGTGCGCAACCGCCGCGACCTGACCAACCGGGACCGTTTCGTCACGGCCCGCCTGGGCGTTCCATAACGCCCGGGCATAACGCCCAGGCATAACGACCGCCGGGCCGCGCGTACAGCGGGCCGTGGATATCCTGGGCCCTGCCACAGGACGGCATGCATCCGCACACTTGGGAAGACGGGCGACCGTGAGCCGACGTTATGACTGCTCCGAGCCGATGGAGCGTACCCGGGGAATCGCCGAGGCCGTCTCGGCCGTACGGCGCGGGGAGCTGGTCGTGCTGCCGACCGACACCGTGTACGGGATCGGCGCCGACGCGTTCACCCCGCCCGCCGTGACCGCGCTGCTGGACGCCAAGGGCCGGGGGAGGGCCATGCCCCCACCGGTCCTGGTGGGCTCTGTACGGGCCGCCACGGCCCTGGTGGAAGACCTCGGCACCTACGGGCAGGACCTGATCGACGAGTTCTGGCCCGGGGCTCTGACGCTCGTCTGCCGGGCCAACGGCAACCTGCTGTGGGACCTGGGCGACACCAAGGGCACCGTCGCCGTACGGATGCCGATGCACGAGCTCGCGGTGGAGTTGCTCAAGGAGACCGGCCCGCTCGCGGTGAGCAGCGCCAACCTCAGCGGCGAGCCCGCGGCCCGTACCGTCGCCGAGGCGGAGAAGATGCTCGGCGACTCGGTCGCGGTGTACCTCGACGGCGGCCCGTCCGGCCACGCCGAAGCGTCCACGATCGTCGATCTCACCGGCGCCATCCCGCGCCTGCTGCGCGTCGGCGCGATCTCCGAAGACAAGATCCGCGCCGTGGTGGGCGTCCTGCTCACCGACGAGGACGAGGACGAGGTCGAGGAGCCGGCACCAGAGGAGTCGGCGCCCGAGGCGTCCGAGCCCGAGGCGTCCGAGGCGTCCGAGGCCAAAACGTCCGAGGCTGAGTCGTCCGAGGCGAAGGCCGTCGACCTCGAGAAGCCCGCCGCCGAGCCGGTGGATCTCGACAAGCCCGAAGCCGACCCCGAACAACCCTCCCTCACCAAGGAGTAACCGGCCCTCGAGTCACCGTCGCCTCCTTACGGGGCTCTGGCCTGAACGGTCAGGCCTCGTCCAGGGCGTTCAGCAGGGAGCGCATGTCGGTGAGGGCGGCGCGGGCGTGCTCGGCCACGGTCACGAGCGCTTCCTGTGCTTCGCTCTGCGTCGCCGCCATGCCGGCCTCGGCCGTACGGACCAGGCGGGCGGTGTGGTCGAGGACGGTGCCGCGCAGGCCCAGGGCGACGCGGTGGCGTTCGGCGAAGACGGCCTCGCCGGTACGGAGCGCCATGGTCTCCAGGGCGTTGAGCTCCCAGCGGATGCCGCGACCCGAGACCGCCCGTCCCCAGGCCCAGAACGGCAGCAGCACGAGGACGGCGAACGCCACGCCCGTGACCAGGCCGAATATGACCACGTCGGAACGTTCAGGGTTCGAGCCGGGGTCCAGGGTGGGCAGCCACGCGAACGCGATGCCCCAGGGGACGGCCGCGATCAGCGGTGCGGGCCAGGTGAGCACGCCGCGGCGGGCGTAGCAGCCCACCGAGGAGACCGCGATCATCGCGGCGGGGGCCCCGAAGAAGAGCAGGGACAGCATGGGCCCCGAGCCGAGCCGCCCGGCCAGCAGCGCCCAGACGGAGTCGATCACGGTCAGCGCGATCAGGGCGCCGTACGGGGAACGGCGCCGCCACCAGAGCGGCAGGGCCCGCCCGGCCACGGCCGCCATGGCCAGTACGGCCGCGCCGGCGGACCATCCGCCGAGGATGGCGTCCGGCGCGGCGAAGGCGACCACGGCGGGCAGCGCCACGCAGACCCCGATCGCGGCGCCGTCCAGGACCTCCGGCCAGCCGCGCCCTCGGTTGACCGGCGAGGTGGGCAGTACGGCCCGTACCGTCCAGCCGCCGGAGCCGTCCGGGCCCGCGCTCAGGGTGCCGCCGAGCGACTCGGCGCGGTCGCGCATTCCGGCGATGCCGCGCCCGCCGCCGAGCGCCGGGGCGGGGATCTCCTCGGGCGGCGCGGCGTTGTGGACGGTCACCTCCACGAGCCCGGACTCGAAGAGGATCTCGACGCTCACCGCCGCGCCCTGCGCGTACCTCATCGCGTTCGTGAGGGCTTCCTGAACGATCCGGTACGCGGCGTTCTTGACCTCCGGCCGCAGCCGCTTGGACCCGTCCACCGAGAGCGAGACGGGTACCCCCAGCCGGGCCAGCCCCTGGCAGAGCGGAGGGAGCAGGGTGTCGAGGCCGCCGTCGGCGGATTCGTCGGGCCCCACCACGTCCACCAGGCGACCCAGGGCCTTCAGTACGTCGCGTCCCGTGTCGGCGGCGGCCGTCAGGGCGCGGGCGGTCAGATCGGGGTCGTCGATCCGGGACGCGGCGGTGCTGTGCACGACCACGGCGCTGAGGTGATGGCCCGCCACGTCGTGCAGGTCGCGGGCCAGGCGCTCGCGTTCGGCCGCGGCGGCGTCGTGCCGTTCGCGCTCGGCGGCGGTGAGCCGTTCCGACAGTTCGCGGCGCCGGGCCTTGCGCTGCCGGCGGAGCTGGCCGAGCGCGGTGATCGCGACGTAGGACGCGGCGTCGAGGATCCCGTTGGCCAGCACGGCGCCCGGGGCCCCGCGGGTCGGCGCGAACGTGGCCGTCATCACCAGGAAGGCCGCGACGCAGCCGATCATGGCGTAGCGCCGGTGGCGGTGCACCGCCACCGAGAACAGCGCGATCCCGTCGGAGACCCCGCCCACGAGCGTGTCGGGATGGTCGACGGCCAGCGTTCCGGCGCCCGCGACGGCGAGGGTCACGGCCAGCACGGTCAGCGGCGCGACCCGGCGCCAGATCAGCGCGGCGTTGCAGCACAGGATGGCCGCCACGGCGACCATCCAGCGCTCGCGGTCCAGCGGCTCGGCGATCCCGTCGGTGAGCAACCAGGTACCGGCGATCTGTGCGAACGCCAGCAGGGCGGGTACGGCGAAGTCGGCGACGCCGGGCCACCGCCCGGTGATCGCGTCCGTTCCCCGTTCCCCCACAGCATGTGACTGTAAAGGCGAACGGCTCAGAGGCGAACAGTACAGAGGCGAACAGGACAGAGGCGAGTAAGGCAGAGGCGAGCAGCGGAATCCGCGGATGGTAAACGGTTCGTTGCGCCGCGACAGGCGTCCCAACGGTGCGACCATGCCTGACGTGCGTGGCCGACTTCGGGGGTTGGCGGTCATCTTCGGCGTCCCGGCGCTGGTGGCCGCCGGCCTCCTGCTGCCCGTGAGCACCCTGCCCGCGAACGCCTCGCCCGCGGCGGCGGAGCCCCGGCCGGTGGAGAGCATCCCCGCGTACGACGTGGTGCTGACGATCGACCGCAAGGCGGTCCTGCACGTCCGGGAGACGATCACCTACGACTTCGACAGCGGCGGCGAGCACGGGATCGCGCGGCGCGTCCCGTACCGCCGCGGCGACCGGCTCTTCGGGATCCGCGACGTGCGGGCCAGTTCCTCCACCGGCGCGCCCTCCCGGCCGCGGACGCTGCGGCTGCTGAACGACGTGCAGATCACCGTCGGTACCCGGGGCCACAAGGTCACCGGCCGACAGGCCTACGTGATCGAGTACGAGGTGTACGGGGCGTTCACCCGGCGCGACCGCCCTACCGGGAAGGACCGCATCGGGCAGGGCAGTGCTCAGCAGGGCGGTGCTCAGCAGGGCGGTGCTCACCAGAACAGCGCGGAGAAGGGCTGGGCCGAGCTGCGCTGGGACGCCGTCGGCTCGGCCTGGGACGTCCCTATCGGGGAGGCGGCCGTACGGGTGCAGGCGCCGGTCCCACTGCACAAGGCGTCCTGCCGGGCCGGGACCCGGGAGGCCGCCACCCGCTGCCTGCGCGAGCGGGACGGCCCGTACGCGATCGGCTTCACCCAGCGCGGACTGCGGCCCCGCGAGGGCATGTTCGTCCGGGTCCGGCTGCCCGAGGGGGTGGTGGCGGTGCCGCCGCCGGAGTACGCGCGCCCTCGCTGGGCGGGCACCTGGTGGGGCACCGCCGCGATCGGTGTCGCGCTCGGAGCCGCCGTGCTGGTGGTCGTGCCGGTGCGGCGCGGGCGGCCGCTGCCGGGCCGGCGGGCCGGCGAGGCGCTGGCGGCGGCGGGAGCCTTGATCGTTCTCGCCGATGTCGCGGACGACACGGTGCCGCGCGGGCCCTGGGCGTTCTCGCTGGGTGACCTGGCCGTCGCCGGGCTCGCGGTCATGGTCGTCGGGGCCGGGATCGGGTATGCCCGCAGGGCGCGTCGCGGGGAAGGCGCGGCGACCGCTCCGGGGGAGGATTACAGTTGATCGGTACGGCGCGCCGCGAACGGACCGTTCGCGGCGGGCGTCGGAATCCCATGGGGCGATAGGCCGGTCCACGGAGAGGGGGCATGAGGCGTGCGGGAGTACCTGCTCACCATCCTCGTCGCCGCCGTGGTCGTCTACCTGCTGACCCCCGCCGTCCGCCGGTTCGCGGTGTGGTTCGGTGCCCAGGCCGAGGTCCGCGACCGCGACGTGCACGTGATCCCGACCCCCCGGCTGGGCGGGCTGGCGATGTTCGGCGGCATGGTGGCCGCGCTGGTGGTGGCCTCCGGGCTGCCGGAGATGCGCAAGGTCATCGCGAGCGGCGAGGTCAGCGTCATCAAGGCGCTGCTGCTGTCGGGCGGGCTGATCGTGCTGGTCGGGATCGCCGACGACCGCTGGGGCGTGGACGCGCTGACCAAGTTCGCCGGGCAGGTCGCGGCGGCCGGGATCTTCATCATGCAGGGCATCCAGCTGTACGTGATCCCGATGCCGAACGGGGAGACGCTGTCGCTGCCGCCGGCCTACGGGGTGCCGCTGACCGTCCTGATCGTGGTCGCCACGATCAACGCGGTGAACTTCATCGACGGGCTGGACGGGCTGGCCGCCGGCGTGGTGGGGATCGCCGCGCTGGCCCTGTTCTCGTACGCCTACCTGCTCTCCTACACCAACAAGATGACCACGCTCACCGGCGCGACGCTGACCGCCGCCGTGCTCGTGGGGATCTGCGCGGGCTTCCTGCCGCACAACTTCCACCCGGCCCGGATCTTCATGGGCGACACCGGCTCGATGCTGATCGGGCTGCTGCTCAGCGCCTCCACGATCATGCTGACCGGGCAGTTCGACCCGGCCTTCCTCGGCGCGTACGGGGAGAACCTGTTCCCGTTCTACGTGCCGCTGCTGCTGGTCCCCGCGGTGGCGGCGGTGCCGTTCATGGACATGGTGCTGGCGGTCTGGCGCCGTACCAACCAGGGCCGGTCCCCGTTCGCGCCGGACAAGCAGCACCTGCACCACCGGCTGCTGGAACTGGGCCACTCGCACCGCCGGGCGGTGCTGATCATGTACTTCTGGGTCTCGCTGCTGGCCGCCTGCCTGGTCGGTGTCTCGTTCACCAACTCGCTGGCGCTGGTGGCCTCGGTGATGGGCGTGGTCGCGATCGCCGGCCTCGCCGCGATGATCGCGGTGCCCCGGCTGGCCGCCCGCCGGGCCGCCCGGGCCGAGGCGGCCGCGCACCCCGTACCGGACCGTCCCCGGCAGCCCGTCTGAGTCGCCGCGCGGCATCCGCTTTTTGAGCGAACCACGGCTTGACCTGGGCTAGAGTCCCTGTTGTTCGTGCCGTGCCCGACCGGAGCCGGTGCCCGGGTCGGTGCCGTGTCCGGTGTTCGGGAACGCGCCGGTCGATCGGCCGCAACCCGTTACATCGAGGGTAATTGCGGACGTTCCGGACGCTTGTGATACCTTTCACGAACAGCCGACGAACACGATAAGTGACCAGCCGGAGCCATCATGCACTCTTCCGACGCCCGGATCCTCCGCGGCGCCGCGATCCCGTCAGGGCTCGCCGGTATCGCCGCCATCGCGGTGTGCTGGCTCCTGACCGGATCCAAGGGAGCGCTGGGCGCCGCGATCGGCACGATCGTCGTGATCGCCTTCTTCTCGATCAGCGTGATCGCGGTGAGCTACGCCTCGAAGATCTCGGCGCAGCTGATGTTCGCCGCCGCGGTCTTCAGCTACATCACCAAGCTCTTCGGGATGTTCGCCCTGATCATCGCCTTCGACGGTGTCACCGCGTGGAACCCCAAGGCCTTCGCCTGGACGGTGATCGCGCTCACCCTGGTGTGGATCGGTGCCGAGATCCTGACCACCACGAGGGCGAAGACGTCGTACATCGACCCCGCGCCGGCCGCCGACCGGGGACCGTGATGAACGCCTCCCGCGTACACCGCTCCCGCGAGTACTACGCCAATATGACCATCACGGAGGTGGCCTGCTATGGTCCGTCCTGCGATGAGCGAGCAGGGGCACCCGCCCGATCCGCGGTCCGGCGACGACGATCAGGGCCACCAGAACTTCACCAACGCCGCATGGTCCATACCCAGTTACATCATGAGCGGCATGGCGGTCTACGGCGGCCTCGGCTGGCTCCTGGACCGCTGGTGGGGCACCTCGGCGATGCTTCCCATCGGAGTCCTGGTGGGTCTCGGTCTGTCGCTCTACCTGATCTACGTCCGCTTCGGCCGCTGACGCCGCCGGCAGCGGGCCCGAGCACCACCGCCGACCGGGACTGAAGCCACGGCCCTCGGGCCCACCACGAAACGACCGACCTCTAGAGTCACTGACGAATCTAGAGTCACTGACGAAGGGACTGCCGCGTGAGTGCGCGACAACTCCTCGCCTCCCCGAGCGGGCTCGCCGCACCGGCCGGAGATGAGTTCAAGGCGCCCGGGACCGAGATCTTCGAGTGGGGCCCGCTGTGGGAGGGCGCACCCTCGTGGGTGACCAAGCCGACCCTCATCGCCACCCTTTCGGTGATCATCGTTGTCGGTTTCTTCTGGGCGGCGTTCAACAAGCCCAAGCTGGTTCCGCGCGGTGTGCAGAACGTCGGCGAGCTCGGCTACCTGTTCGTCCGCGACCAGGTCGCCCGGCCGATGATCGGCAAGGACGCCGACCGGTGGATGCCGTTCCTGCTCTCCACGTTCTTCTTCATCCTGGTCATCAACTGGATGGGCGTCGTTCCCGTCCTGCAGCTCCCGATCGCCTCGCACATCGCCTTCCCGATCGTGCTGGCCCTCGTGGTCTACGTGATGATGTGGGGACTGAGCATCAAGAACCAGGGCTTCGTCGGGTGGTTCAAGAACATGATGTTCCCGCCCGGACTGCCCAAGCCGCTGTACGTGCTGTACGCGCCGATCGAGCTGCTGTCGACGATCATTCTCCGTCCGTTCACGCACTCGGTCCGGTTGTTCGCGAACATGTTCGCGGGGCACCTGCTGCTGGCCTTCTTCGCGACCGTGGCCTACTGGTTCCTGTTCGAGAAGCTGACCGTCCTGGGCGCCGGCATCGGCGTGCTGGGCTTCGTGATGACCATCGTGATGACCGCCTTCGAGATCTTCGTCCAGGCGCTGCAGGCCTTCATCTTCGCGATGCTGGCGGCCTCGTACATCGGCGGCGCGATCCATCCGGAGCACTGATTCATGACCATCGAGTCACGAGCACCGGGCGCCGGGCACGGGCGCTGAACACAGACCATCCTGATCGACCCGATTCGAAACGCAAGCTCCGGTGGGAGGTTCCCCACCGGCCGAATGAGAAGGAATGTCAATGGGAACTCTCGCCGCCGTCACCGGTGACCTCGGCTCCATCGCGTACGGCCTTGCCGCGATCGGCCCCGGCATCGGCGTGGGCATCATCTTCGGCCAGGGCGTGCAGGCCATCGCCCGCCAGCCGGAACTGACCAACGTCATCCGGACGAACATGCTGCTGGGCTTCGCGCTGACCGAGGCGCTGGCCCTGATCGGTTTCGTTGTGCCGTTCGTGCACAACTGACCCTCCTGGCACTCACTGACAGGAAGGCGGAACCCTCATGACCAACCTGCTGGCCGCCGTGACGGTGGCACAGGAGGAGGGCGGGCACAACCCTCTGCTGCCCCATACCTCCGAACTGATCTTCGGCACGATCTCGTTCGCGATCGTGCTGATCCTGGTCGGCTGGAAGCTCGTCCCCCAGATCCAGAAGACGCTGGCCGAGCGGACCGACGCGATCGAGGGCGGGCTCAAGCGCGCCGAGCAGGCGCAGGCCGACGCCCAGTCCACGCTGAAGGACTACAAGGCCAAGCTGGACGAGGCGCGGCACGAGGCCTCGCGGCTGCGTGAAGAGGCCCGCGAGCAGGGCGCTCAGATCATCGCTGAGATGCGCGAGCAGGCCCAGGCCGAGGCGCGCCGCGTCACCGAGGCCGCGCAGGCCACGATCGAGGCCGAGCGGCAGGCCGCGCTGTCGTCGCTGCGGGCCGAGATCGGGACGCTGTCGGTCGAGCTGGCCGGCCGCGTGGTGGGCGAGTCGCTGGACGACAGCGCCCGGCAGAGCCGCGTGGTCGACCGGTTCCTGGAGGAACTGGAAGGCCGCGCGAGCAGCCAGGAGCCGATCTCATCATGACCATCACGGGAGCGGTGGGCAGGGCGTCCCTTGCGGAGGCCCGGGAGCGGCTGGAGACGGTCATCCCGAGCGCGGATCTGTCCGCGCTCGGTGGCGACCTGTTCTCGGTGCTCCGCCTGATCGACCGCGAGCACGGGCTGCGCCGGGCGGTGTCCGACCCCGCGCGGGACGGCTCCGACAAGGCGGCGCTCGTCCAGGGCCTGCTGGAGGGCAAGGTCTCGGCGGCCGCTCTCGAGCTGGTCGCCGACGTGGTCCGGCTGCGCTGGACCAAGCCCTCGGAGCTGTCGGACGCGGTGGAGACCCTCGCGGTCACCGCCGAGGCCGCCCGCGCCGAGGCCGACGGCAGGATCGACGACCTGGAGGACGAGCTGTTCCGGTTCTCCCGGGTCATCGAGCGGGAGCCGCAGCTGCGCGGCGCCCTGGCCGGGCCCGGGCTGCCGGCCGACCGCAAGTCCGGTCTGCTGGACGCCCTGCTGGAAGGCAAGGTCACCCCGGCGACCCTGACCCTGGTCACCGAGCTGGTGCTGCGGCCGCGAGGCCGTAGCCTGGAAGGCGGGCTCGCCGAGTTCGGCAAGCTCGTCGCCCAGCGGCGGCAGCGCCTGGTGGCGCTGGTGCGCAGCCCGGTGGAGCTGTCGGAGGCCCAGCGCGCGCGGCTCGCCGCGGTGCTGGCGACGGCTTACGGCCACGAAGTACACCTGAACATCGAGCTCGACCCCGGCACGATCGGCGGGCTGTCCATCCAGATCGGCGACGAGGTCATCGACGGCACCATCGCCGGCCGGCTGGACGACGTCCGGCGACGGCTCGCGAGCTGACCATGGCGTGCGAGCCGAACGTGCCGTCCGACGTGACCATGCTGTACGAGCTGACCATGCAGGGCGGGTTGACCATGCAGGGCGAGCCGACCCCTAAGGGAGCAAGAGAGGAATCATGGCGGAGCTGACGATCCGTCCGGACGAGATCCGGGACGCGCTGGAGCGCTTCGTCCAGTCGTACGAGCCTGAGGCAGCCGCGCGCGAAGAGGTCGGCACCGTCGTCGATTCCGGCGACGGTATCGCCCACGTCGAGGGCCTGCCCTCGACCATGGCGAACGAGATCCTCGAATTCGAGGACGGGACCCGTGGCCTGGCTCTGAACCTGGACGTGCGCGAGATCGGCGCCGTCGTCCTGGGTGACTTCAGCAAGATCGAGGAGGGCCAGAAGGTCCGCCGTACGGGCGAGGTTCTCTCGGTCCCGGTCGGCGACGGCTTCCTCGGTCGCGTCGTGGACGCGCTGGGCAACCCCATTGACGGCAAGGGCGCCATCGAGACGACCGAGCGCCGCGCGCTCGAACTGCAGGCCCCCTCGGTGGTGCAGCGGCAGTCGGTGAAGGAGCCGCTGCAGACCGGGATCAAGGCGATCGACGCGATCACCCCGATCGGCCGCGGCCAGCGGCAGCTGATCATCGGTGACCGGCAGACCGGCAAGACCACGGTCTGCGTCGACACCATTCTGAACCAGAAGGAGGCGTGGGACTCCGGCGACGAGAACAAGCAGGTTCGCTGCATCTACGTCGCGATCGGTCAGAAGGGTTCCACGATCGCCAACGTGCGCCGCACTCTGGAAGAGGCGGGCGCGCTGGAGTACACCACGATCGTGGCGGCTCCCGCCTCGGAGCCGGCCGGCTACAAGTACATCTCCCCGTACACCGGTTCGGCCATCGGCCAGCACTGGATGTACCAGGGCAAGCACGTCCTGATCGTCTTCGACGACCTGTCGAAGCAGGCCGAGGCCTACCGCTCGGTCTCGCTGCTGCTGCGCCGTCCGCCGGGCCGTGAGGCCTACCCGGGTGACGTCTTCTACCTGCACTCGCGTCTGCTCGAGCGCTGCGCGAAGCTGTCGGACGACCTGGGCGCGGGCTCGATGACCGGCCTGCCGATCATCGAGACCAAGGGCAACGACGTCTCGGCGTACATCCCGACCAACGTGATCTCGATCACCGACGGTCAGTGCTTCCTGGAGACCGACCTGTTCAACCAGGGCGTCCGGCCGGCGATCAACGTCGGTATCTCGGTCTCCCGGGTCGGCGGTTCGGCGCAGGTCAAGGCGATGCGCAAGGTCGCCGGTACGCTCCGGCTGGCCCTGTCGCAGTACCGCGACCTGGAGGCGTTCGCCGCCTTCGCGTCCGACCTCGACGCCGCCTCGCGTGCCCAGCTGGACCGCGGCGCCCGCCTCGTGGAGCTGCTCAAGCAGCCGCAGGGCAGCCCGTTCGCGGTCGAGAAGCAGGTCGTGTCGGTGTGGTCCGGGACGACCGGTGAGCTCGACGACGTCCCGGTGGCCGACATCCGCCGGTTCGAGAACGAGTTCCTCGAGCACGTGGAGCGCACCGAGGCCGGTCTGCTCACCTCGATCCGCGAGACGGGCCAGCTGTCCGACGATGGTCTGACCACCCTGAAGGACTCCGTCACGGAGTTCAAGAAGGGCTTCGAGACCACCGAGGGCCGGCTGCTGGCAGCCGAGGACGAGGCGGTCGAGGCCATCTCCGACGAGGCGGTCGAGCAAGAGACGATCACCCGCGTCAAGAAGGACTGAGCGCGATGGCACAGCTTCGTCAACTGCGGCAGCGGATCAGGTCGGTCTCCTCGACGGCCAAGATCACGCGTGCCCAGGAGATGATCGCCACCTCGCGGATCGTCAAGGCGCAGCAGGCGGTGGCGGCCTCCAAGCCGTACGCCGACCAGATCACGCAGGCGCTCTCGGCGCTGATCAGCCACCATGTCGGCATCGCCCACCCGCTGCTCAAGGAGCAGCCGGAGGACAAGCGGACCGCGGTACTGATCATCACCAGCGACCGGGGGTTCTGCGGGGCCTACAACGCCAACGTGATCCGCGAGGCCGAATCGCTCATGAAGGCCCTGCGCGAGCAGGGCAAGGAGCCGGTCCCGTACGTCGTGGGCAACAAGGGCATCACCTGGTACCGGTTCCGGGACCGGGAGATCGTCCAGGAGTGGCGCGGGATCAGCGACCGGCCTGACTTCGCCAGTGCGGAGCAGATCGGCCGCAGGCTCGCCGCGGACTTCCTCAAGTCCGACGCCGAGGGCGGCGTCGGGGAGATCCACGTGGTCTACACCGAGTTCGTCTCGATGCTGACCCAGGCGGTTCAGGTGCGCCGGCTGATCCCGCTGGAGATCCACGAGACGGACCGGACCACCGCTCCGCCCGCGTACGAGTTCGAGCCCACCGCCCAGGCGGCGCTCGACCTGCTTCTGCCGAACTACATCGAGAGCCGCATCTTCCACATGCTGCTCCAGTCCGCGGCCGCGTTCCACGCGTCCGTGCGGCGGGCGATGAAGTCGGCGACCGACAATGCCAATGAAATGATCGAGGTCTACACGCGCCAGATGAACCAGGTGCGGCAAGCCGCGATCACCCAGGAAATCAGCGAGATCGTCGGTGGCGCTGACGCGCTCGCCGATTCTGGCGGGGAGTGAGAATGACTGCACAGGTAGAGACGGTGACCGCGACCGGGCGCGTCGCTCGGGTCATCGGCCCGGTCGTCGACGTGGAGTTCCCCGCGGATGCCCTCCCGGAAATCTACAACGCGCTCAACATCGAGGTCACCCTCGGCAAGGAGACCCGGACGCTGACCCTTGAGGTCGCCCAGCACCTGGGCGACAACATGGTCCGCGCCATCTCCATGCAGCCCACGGACGGCATGATCCGCGGCGCGTCGGTGTCCGACACCGGGAAGTCCATCCAGGTCCCGGTCGGCAACGTGACCAAGGGCCACGTGTGGAACGCGCTGGGTGACTCCCTGGACGTCCCCAAGGCGTCCCTGGGGGTCACCGAGCACTGGGGCATCCACCGCAAGGCTCCGCCGTTCGACCAGCTCGAGTCCAAGACCGAGATGCTGGAGACCGGCATCAAGGTCATCGACCTGCTCACCCCGTACGTGGCGGGCGGGAAGATCGGCCTGTTCGGCGGCGCGGGCGTCGGCAAGACGGTGCTCATCCAGGAGATGATCACCCGTGTCGCGCGGAACTTCGGTGGCACCTCGGTGTTCGCCGGCGTCGGCGAGCGGACCCGTGAGGGCAACGACCTCTGGGTCGAGATGGAAGAGGCCAACGTCCTCAAGGACACCGCGCTGGTGTTCGGCCAGATGGACGAGCCGCCGGGCACCCGCCTGCGGGTCGCGCTGTCGGCGCTGACGATGGCCGAGTACTTCCGGGACGTCCAGAAGCAGGACGTGCTGCTGTTCATCGACAACATCTTCCGGTTCACCCAGGCCGGGTCCGAGGTCTCCACGCTGCTGGGGCGGATGCCCTCAGCGGTGGGCTACCAGCCGACCCTGGCCGACGAGATGGGTGTGCTGCAGGAGCGGATCACCTCGACCCGCGGTCACTCGATCACCTCGATGCAGGCGATCTACGTGCCCGCGGACGACATCACCGACCCGGCACCGCACACCGTGTTCGCCCACCTGGACGCCACCACGACGCTCTCTCGGGCCATCACCGAGAAGGGCATCTACCCGGCGGTCGACCCGCTCGACTCGACGTCGCGGATCATGGACCCGACCATTCTCGGCCGGGAACACTACGACGTCGCCCAGGAGGTCAAGCGGATCCTGCAGAAGTACAAGGAGCTGCAGGACATCATCGCGATCCTCGGCATCGACGAGCTGTCCGAAGAGGACAAGGTCACGGTGAACCGGGCGCGGCGCATCGAGCGGTTCCTGTCGCATCCGATGTACACCGCCGAGCAGTTCACGGGTCAGCCCGGGATCACGGTGCCGCTGAGCGAGACGATCGAGTCGTTCAAGGGCATCTCCGAGGGCAAGTACGACCACCTGCCCGAGCAGGCGTTCTTCATGTGCGGCAACGTCGAGGACGCCGAGCGCAAGGCCAAGGAGCTGGAGAAGTAGTCCGCTCCCGCGCGGCGCGCCCGGACCGGGGCACCATCCGGTCCGGGCCGCCGCCGGGACGGCTCTCCAGCCGGAACCGCTCTCGTAGCCGGAGGACGCTCCAGTAGTCGGAGGAATGAACGTGGCAACTCTGAAGGTCGCCCTGGTCGCGCCCGAGCGCGAGATCTGGGCCGGCGAGGCCAAGATGGTGGTCGCGCAGACCATCGAGGGCCAGCTCGGCATCATGCCGGGCCATGCCCCGGTGCTGGGCGTGCTGCTGGACGGCAGCGTGGTGAAGGTCGAGCCGGCCGACGGCGGCGAGTGGATCAGCGCCATGGTCGGCAGCGGGTTCTTCTCCATCGCCGACGACGAGGTGTCGATCCTGGCCGAGCAGGCCGAGCTGGGCAGCGAGGTCGATGTCGCGGCGGCCCGGCAGGCACTGCAGGACGCGCTGGCCGAGGCCGGCGCGGACTCGACGTCCGAGCGGCGGGCCCGCGCGCGGCTGCGCGCCGCCGGCAGCGAGGCCTGACCGGCGCCGCATCGCGCGGCGCCTGGACGGCGTTGAACGACGAAGGCCACGGGCGGTCCCGATCACGGGGCCGCCCGTGGCCTTCGACTTGTCCGGCCTTCGGTTTAGATGGGGTCCTGTCCACGGCGGTGACGCCGGGGCTGTAGGCTCCAGCAAAACTCGGCGGGGGCGATCCCGCCGACGAGAAGCTGGCGGGGGGACTTGGGCGGGCGGCTGGCACTCGATGCGGGCGGTGTGCTCGCCGCTGTCGTCCTGCTGGTCGCGCTCGCGTTCGCCCTGATGTCGCTGCGGCGCTGGCTGTTCGTGCGCGGCGGCGGCGCGGTGGAGTGCAGCCTGAGGGTGATCGCCGAGGGAGGCGTACCCGGCCCCTGGCGGCTGGGCATCGGCCGTTACAAGGGGGACGTGCTGCACTGGCACCGCGTCTTCGGATTCCGCAGGAGGCCTCGGCAGGTGATCCACCGCCGGGGCCTTGTCGTGTCCAACCGCCGCCGCCCCGAGGGCGAGGAGGCGGAGGGGCTGCTGCCCGAGGCGAACGTGATCGAGGTCAGGGACGGCGACCTGACCGTGGAGCTGGCGATGGGCTCCGCGGCCCTGACCGGCTTCCTCGCCTGGCTGGAGGCGGCACCACCCGGATTCCCCGTGGACCTCTATCCCTCTGACTGACACGTTCGAGTCACCACTCGTGACCATGAGTGAGCGCATGCGTGCCCGGGGATGATCGTGTACGTGCGTATCCTCGCGATCGGTACCGCTGCCCTGCTGCTCTCCGTTCCGTGTCTCCCCGCGCTGGCCGTCCCGGTCTCCGAACCCGAGCCCGACCTGGCCCGGCTGGTCGGGATCGCGGCCGTTCACCGGCATCTGGACGCGTTCCAGCAGATCGCCGACGCCAACGGCGGCAACCGGGAGGCGGGCCGTCCGGGCTACGACGTCTCGGTGAAGTACGTGGTGAGCCGACTGCGCGAGGCCGGCTTCGTACCGCAGGTCCAGGAGTTCGACTTCGATCTGTGGGAGGAGACGTCGGCGGCCGTCCTCGCCCAGACGGCCCCGGAGCAGCGGACGTACAAGCCCGGTACCGACTTCCAGACCATGAAGTACTCGGGGTCGGGCGATGTGACCGCGCCGGTGGTGGCCGTGGACGTCCCGAAGGCGGGCGAGGCCGGAACGGCGGGCTGCGAGAGCGGGGACTTCGCCGGCTTCGCGCCGGGCTCCATCGCGCTGATCCAGCGCGGGACCTGCGCCTTCGAGGACAAGGCGGCGCACGCCCAGCAGGCGAAGGCCGCCGGGGTCGTGATCTACAACCGTCCCGGCGAGAAGGGGCTGGTGAACGGGGCGCTGGGACGGCCGTTCACGATTCCGGTCCTGGAGACCACCCGCGCGGTGGGGGAGGCGCTGGCACGGGCCCGGGGGCTGAAGCTGCGGATCAAGGCCGACACCGTCAACGGCAAGCGGCGGGCGTCCAACGTCATCGCCGAGACCCGGCACGGCCGCGACGACAACGTGGTCGTGGTGGGCGCCCATCTCGACGGCGTTCCCGAGGGCGCGGGCATCAACGACAACGGCACCGGCTCGGCCACCCTCCTGGCGCTGGCCGAGGAGATCGGGAAGCTGGGCCGGGACGGCCTGCGCAACAAGGTGCGGTTCGCCTGGTGGGGCGCCGAGGAGCAGGGCCTGATCGGCTCGGAGCATTACGTCGAGTCCCTGGGCGAGGCGGGCCGCGCGAAGATCGCGCTCAATCTCAACTTCGACATGCTCGGCTCGGTGAACGGGATCCGCGGCGTCTACGACGGCGACGGCTCGCTCGGTACCGGTACGAAGCCGCCCGCGGGCTCGGGCGCGATCGAGAAGCTCTTCCGGGAGTACTACGCCGGGCGCGGGCTGCCGACGGTGGAGACCGAGTTCAGCGGGCGGTCCGACTACGGGCCGTTCATCGAGCACGGGATCCCGGCCGGCGGGCTGTTCAGCGGCTCGGACGGGCTCAAGACCAAGGAGCAGGCGGCGCGCTTCGGTGGCACGGTGGGCCGCCCGTACGATCCCTGCTACCACGCCGCCTGCGACTCGATGGCGAACGTCGACCGGGCGCTGCTCGACAGCCATGCCGACGGGGTCGCGTTCGCCGTCCAGCGGCTGGCCGCGAGCACCCTGCGGGTGAACGGCGAAGCCCGCCGGTCCCGGCCGGAGCGGCGGGTACGGCGGGCTCACGGCCACGCTGGACGCGAGTGACGTGCCGGAGGTTCAGGGCCGCTCGGGCGCCTCTGGCGGCTCGGGCGCCTCGGGCGGCTCGGGCATCTCCGGGACACCGGGCCGGCCGTCGCGGTCGCCGAGCGCGTTGACGTCGACCGAACCGGAGTTGGTGTTGATCTTGATCCGGTGCGGGGAGGCGCTGTCCCGGCGCAGCGACGGGGAGATCTCCTGCGAGCCCGAGTCGCTCGCCAGGTCGAACGCGTACGGCCGGTCGGCGGGCAGCCAGACCTTGACGGAACCGGAGTCGTTGTCGACGTCGAGGCTGGTCGGGGATGTGAGCAGGTTCAGCCTGGCCATGCCGGAGCTGGACCGTACGGTCACCCGGTCGCTGCGCAGCCCGTCGGCGTCGATCATCCCGCTGTCGGCGGTCAGGGAGGCCGTGTCGGCGGTGCCCGTGACCAGGACCTTGCCGGAGTCGGCGTGCACGCTGAGCGTCTTGGTCCGGACGCCCTCGGCCTTGATCGAGCCGGAGTCGGCCTCCAGCCGCAGGCTGTCACCGGTCAGGCCGGTGACGGTGAGGCCCCCCGAGTCGGTCTGCACCGCGGCCATGGTCGCCTTGGGCACCTCGATCCGGTAGGAGATGGCGCAGCCGTGCCCGATCCCGATCACCTGGTTCGCGCAGACGGTGCTCAGCGACAGCATGCCGCCTTCGGTCTTCCGCTCGGTGCGCGGCTTGTTCCTGGAGTTGGACCAGGTCCGCCGCTCCTGGATCCGCACCGTGTCGGAATCGGTGCCCACGACCTCGACCTTGCCGCTGTCGCCGTCGATGTCCAGCCCGGTGAACGTCCCCGGAACGTCGTAGGACCGCGTCTCGTGCGACTTGGTGTTGAAGAGGTTCACTTCGCAACCGGCCATCCCGCTGGTCGCCAGGAGTGCCGCCGCCCCGGCCAACACCACCAAGCCGCTCGTAAGGGTCTTCACGTTCACTCCTGGATTAGCCGGATACCCCCGTACGCTTCACAGCTTCACACCCGGACCCCTGGGCGGGACAGGTGGCGAGCCAGCGTGTGCATGGTGGGGTTATCCCCACCTCAGCGTTCGCCGCCGGGCTTCCAGAGCACGTCGCCGTGCTCGGCGTTGGCCACCCGGCACAGGATGAACAGCAGGTCGGAGAGCCGGTTGAGGTAGCGGGCGGCGAGCGGGTTGACCCCGCCGGCACCCGCGCTCTCGGCGCCTTCGGAGTTCGAGGTGCCGACAGGAGTGGATCCGTGCGCCTCGATGGCGGCCCACGCCGAACGCTCGGCGCGCCGCGACACCGTACGGGCGATGTGCAGCAGGGCGGCCTCGCGCGAGCCGCCCGGGAGGATGAAGCTGCGCAGCGGCGGGAGGGCGGCGTTGTGCTCGTCGCAGGCGGCCTCCAGGAAGTCCACGTACGAGGCGTCCACCCGCAGGGGCGGGAACTCGGGGTCGGGAACGACCGGTGTGGCGAGGTCGGCGCCCACGTCGAACAGATCGTTCTGGATCCGGGTGAGCAGGGCCACGAGCGGCTCGGGCAGCGAGCCGAGCGCGATGGCGGCCCCGATCGCGGCGTTGGCCTCCTCGGTGTCGGCGTACGCCGCCAGCCGGGGATCGGTCTTGGCGGCCCGCGACATGTCGCCCAGGTCGGTCGTCCCGGCGTCCCCGGTACGGGTGTAGATCTTCGACAGTACGACCGGTGTCTCCCTGTTCTTCGCCATGCCCCACACCCTATTTGCCGTGCTCTGGATCCGCCGTGCCGGGAGGTGACGGCGGGGGCGGTCGGGACATCATGACTGAAACGGGATTCGGTAGGGTTCCCGTACTCTGAGCGATTCGTCCGGGGGAGCAGAAGGCGGAGGCGGCCGTGACCGAGCAGGCGTACGACCACATCATCGTGGGAGCGGGCAGCGCGGGCTGCGTCCTCGCCGCCCGGCTGACCGAGGACCCGGGCACCCGGGTGCTGCTGCTGGAGGCGGGACCGCGGGACGACGCCCCGGAGATCCACATCCCGGCCGCCGTGGCGAGCCTGATCAAGGGCCCGTACGACTGGGACTACACCACGGTCCCGCAGGAGCACGCCGCCGGCCGCGGCGTGTACTGGCCGCGCGGCCGCACCCTCGGCGGCAGCTCGTCCACCAACGCGATGATCTACATTCGCGGGCACCGGCACGACTACGACACCTGGCGCGACTCGTACGGCTGCACGGGCTGGGGGGCCGCCGATCTCAAGCCGTACTTCCTCAAGGCCGAGGACCAGCAGCGCGGCGCGTCCGAGCACCACGGCACCGGCGGGCCGCTGCGGGTGGAGGACCTGCGCTACAAGCACCCCCTCACCCGCGCGTGGGTGCAGTCGGCCACGCAGTACGGGCTGGCGGCCAACAGCGACTTCAACGGCGCCGAGCAGGACGGCGTCGGCTTCTACCAGGTCACCCACAAGGGCGGGAAGCGCTGGTCGACGGCCGACGGCTACCTGCGGCCAGCCCTCACCCGTCCCAACCTCACGGTCGTCACCGACGCGCTGGCCACCCGGGTCCTGATCGAGAACGGCCGCGCGGTCGGTGTCCGGTACGAGCGGCGCGGCGTGCCGGTCGAGGCCCGCGCCGAGGCCGAGGTACTGCTGTCGGGCGGCGCCGTCAACAGCCCGCAGTTGCTGATGCTGTCGGGCATCGGCCCGGCCGACCACCTGCGCGAGCACGGCATCGACGTGATCGCGGACTCGCCCGTCGGGCAGGGCCTCCAGGACCACCCGTTCGTGAACGTGATGTTCGCGACGCCCCGCGTCAAGGGGCTGTGGGAGCTGGCCAACGTCCGCAACTTCGCGCTGTACCAGGCCGTGGCGCGGGGCCCGTACGCCTCCAACGTGGCCGAGGCGGGCGGCTTCGTCCGTACGGTCGACGGGCTCCCGGCCCCCGACCTGCAGTACCACGTGCTGCCGACGCCGTTCATCGACCAGGGCCTGGTCGAGCCGTCGCAGCGGCTGCTGTCGGTCATGGCCACGGCGATCGCGGTCGCCAGCCGGGGCTCGCTCACGCTGCGCTCGGCCAGCCCGCACGCCAAGCCCCTGATCGACCCGGCCTACCTCTCCGACAAGGCCGATCTGGACATCCTGGTCGCGGGCGTCCGGCAGGCCCGCGAGATCGCCGGTACGGGCCGGCTGGCCGCGGTGGTCGGCGGCGAGTGGGCACCCGGCGAGCAGGTGGACGACGACGCGGCCATCGCCGACTTCGTCCGCCGCGAATGCGCGACCCTGTTCCACCCGACCAGTACCTGCGCGATGGGCGGCGAGAACGCGGTCTGCGACACCGAGCTGCGCGTACGCGGCGTCCAGGGGCTGCGGGTCGTGGACGCCTCGGTCATGCCGTCCGTACCGCGCGGCAACACCAACGCCCCCACGATCGCCATCGCCGAACGCGCCGCCGACCTCATCCGGGGGCGCGCCTAAGAGTCCACGGTCGACGGTGGACGGACCGCGCGGATCGTGGTGGGCTTGGTCGCCGTCGTAGGCCCGGCGGCGAAGTAGAGGACGTCGTCGTCGGTCACGAGATCGCGGACCTTCATGCCGGTGATCTCGTGCACGACCTTCCCGGTATGCGCGTCGTACGACAGCACGCCCGTCTCGGTCGCCAGATGCACCCGCCCGCCGGCCTTCACCGGGACGAGGCCGGTGGCCCCCTTGACGGGCTTCTGCCAGCTCGCCTGGCCGGAGCCGATGGCCATCCCGTACAGCTGGTCGACCCCGTTGAAGATCACGGCCCCGGCTCCCGCCATCACCGGCCGGTACAGGTCCGCGCCGTCCCGGCCCCTCGCGCTCAGCCCGCCGCCGAGGCTGAGCGACGACATCTTCCGCCCGGTGCCGCCCTCAAGCTGAAGGACGACGTCGCCGGGCCCCGGACACAGGACCAGCGGCCCCAGCGCCGTCGGCACCCAGCCGTTCGTCGTGCCCTTGGGGGACGGGTTGGCCACCGCCCACAGGCGCTTACCGTTCCCGGGATCGAGGGCGTGCAGTCCCTGCTCGGAGGAGACGTAAACGGCGCTGCGCCCCACCACGGGCATCCCGGTGAACCTGTCCTGCGACTTGTACGTCCATACGCGGGCGCCGGTCGTGGCGTTGTAGGCGGTGAGATCGAGCCCCGCCGCGATGTAGAGCGTGCCCTCGGCATGCGCCGGACTGGGGAAGATCTTCGTGCTGGTCTCGTACGTCCGCTGCGGCCGGCCCGTCGCCACATCGGCCGACATCACGACCGGCTTCATCGTCCTGGTATCGACACCCCCGACGAACACCGACCCGGAACCCGTGACGACGGGCACGCCCAAGGGAGCGTCGAACGGGAGGTTCCAGCGCTCCTTGCCGGTCTTGAGGTCGAACGCGTACAGGAGCTGGATCGAGCCGGACATCGCACTCACATAGACCAGGCCGTCCGCGATGTTCCGGATGGCGGTGATGCTCGGGGCGAACGGGGTCTTCCAGCGTTCCTTGCCCGTCTTGGCGTCGAGCCCGTACAGCGTCCGGGGGGAGCCGCTCGCCATCACGACCACACCGTCCCCCAGGACCGGGCCCTGCGAGACCTCACCGGGGACCTCGAACGTCCACAGCTCCTCGGCATCGCCCATCGCGTCGTCGCCGTTCAGCAGCCAGGCCGCACCCGCGGTCCCGGCCCCGGCGATCCCGACCCCGGCCACGGCGAGGCCGGCCATCAGCACCCGCCGCCGCTTCACCGGCTTCCTCGCCGCCTGCGTGCCGTGCGTTCCCGGTACGGGCGCGGTACGGAGCGGCCCCTGGGGAACCTGGGTGCTGTGCGTGCCGATGTCCTCCGCCACGGAGGGCGGCAGCCACGTCACGCCGTGCGGAGCCGTGTGCTCGGGCAGCCGGGCCACGAGCCATCGCAGGATCTGATCGAGTGCGGGCCTGCGGGCCGGGTCCTTGTCCAGGCAGGCGGCCAGCATCCGTCCCAGCTCCGCGTCGGCCACCCCTGCCAGCCGCGGTGCCTCGTGCATGATCCGGTAGATCATCGCGTGCATCGGCCCCGTACCGAACGGCCCCGCACCCGTCGCGGCGAAGACCAGCACCGCCGCCATCGAGAACACGTCGCCCGGTGGCCCCGACTGCTGCATCGCCGCCTGCTCGGGCGCCATGTAGCCCGGCGAGCCGACCGCCATGCCCGACTGCGTGATGGCGCTCGCGTCGGTCGGCCGCGCGATCCCGAAGTCGATGACGCGCGGCCCCTCCGGCGTCAGCATCACGTTGGACGGCTTGAGGTCCCGGTGCACGACGCCCGCACGGTGTACCGCCGTCAGGCCCTCCGCCAGCGACGCCGCGAGTGCCGTGACGGCGGCCGGGGGCAGCGGGCCGTGCCGTGCCACCGCTGCTTCGAGCGACATCCCGGGCAGGAATTCGGTCACCAGCCACGGGTTGGGCGCCTCCGGGTCGGCATCGACGACGGCGGCGGTGAACGCCCCGCTGACCGACCCCGCCGCGGTGATCTCCCGCCGGAACCGGGCCCGGAAGTCCGTATCGCCCGCCAGTTCCGCGTGCACCACCTTGACCGCGACCATGCGCCCGCTCGGCGACCGGCCCAGGAACACCTTCCCCATGCCGCCGGCCCCCAGCCGGGCCAGCAACTGGTACGGGCCCACCCCTTCGGGATCCTCGGCCTGCAACGGCTCCATTCCCGCTCCTCTCGCGCTCTTCCGCTTCCCAGGCCCTTTGCCGGTCTTCAGGCGCGGAGCACGTACAGATAGCTGTCCTGGCTGCCCACATAGACGACGCCGCCGGCCACCACGGGCGTCGACATGCGGAACCCGCCCTCGGCCGTGAACCGCCATCGCGGCTTCCCGCTCGCCGCGTCCACCGCGTACACGTTGTGGTCGGCCGCCCCCGCGTACACCACCCCGCCGGCGAACGCGGGCGGCGCCTCGATCCGGCCCGTCTCCAGCCGCCATCGCCGCGAGACCTTGCCGCCCGACACCTGGAACGCCAGCAGCCCGCCGCCGCTCCCCGGGACGTACACCATGCCCTCGCTCACCGCCGGCCCCGCGCCGAACGAGACGCCCGGATCGTGGTCCCACAACCGCCTGCGCGCCTTGGTGTCGTACGCCCACAACCGGCCCGGCTGGAGCTTCGCCCCGTACAGGACGCCATCGGCGAGGGTCAGGACGTCCGCCTCCAGATCCGGGATCACCCCACTCTGCCGCCCGCCCGCGAAAACCGCGACGCCCTTGCCGTTCATGGCCACATAGACCTGTCGGCCATCGGTCACGGGATCTGAGAGCGGCATGCGCGTCCGCCCCTTCAGCGCTCCCGTCAGGTCATGGACCACGAAAGAGGGCTGGGTATTCGTGATGAGCCCCGTCCGTAGATAGACGTGCTCCCCGCTCACCACCGGAGCGCTGCGCCCTTGCCCCGCTCGCTCGGCCCATTTCCGCTTGCCGTCGGCCATGCCGACGGCATGCAGGATCCCGATGTCGCTCACCGCGTAAATGACATCGCCCGCCACGAAGGGCGGCGAATTGAACGGGCTCCGCGTCAGCGGTTCCGGGGACGTGGCCGGATCGTACCTCCAGCGCTCGCTCCCCGTCGCGACATCGAAGGCATGCAACTCCCCGTTGTCGGTGCCCACGATCGCCAGTCCCTTGGCCAGGACAGGGCCGCCGCCCACGCCCCGTCCCACGCTGATTCTCCGTACCAGCGTCCCCTTCGGCGTCGTGTCCCGGGGCGCGGGCTCGCCGCCCCCGGCGAAACTCGCCGCGGCGGCGGCTCCGCCCCCCGCCACAAGGAGCCCCAGACCCGCCGCCCCGAAAAGAACGGCTCGCCGCCCCCGCCGTACCGGAACGAGGGTCTTGCTCTGCGAGATATCGGCGGCCAGGGAAGCGGGCAACCACGAAACACCCTGCGGCGCGGCCGTACCGAGCCAGTGCAGGAGAAGCTGAGGCGCCGGCCGCCGGGAAGGGTCCTTGTCCAGACAGGCCGCGATCAGTTGCCGCAACCGCGGATCCTCGATCCCCCCGAGCCGCGGCTCCTCGTGGACGACCCGGTAGACCATGACCTGCAGCAGAGCCCGGCCGAACGGCCCCTGCCCCGTCGCCGCGAAGGCGAGCACCGCCCCCAGCGAGAAGACGTCCCCCGCCGGCCCGGTGTCCAGCCCGCGCGCCTGCTCGGGCGACATGTACCCGGGCGACCCCACCACCGCCCCCGCCTGCGTGATGGCGCTGACATCGGCCGCGTGCGCGATCCCGAAGTCGATCACCTTGGGCCCGTCCGGGCTGAGCATCACGTTGTGCGGCTTGAGATCCCGGTGGACGATCCCGGCCCGGTGGATGGAGATCAGCGCCTCCGCCAGCCCCGCCCCCAGCGCCGCCACCGCCGGCGCCGGCAGCGCCCCGTGCTCGGCGACCGCCTCGTTCAGCGGCTTGCCCTCCAGGAAGGTCGTGACCAGCCACGGGCTCGGTGCCTCCGGATCCGCGTCGATCACCGGCGCCGTGAACGCCCCGCTCACCGCCCGCGCGGTGGTGACCTCCCGCCGGAAACGGGCCCGGAAGTTCGGATCGTGCGCGAACCGTTCATGGATGACCTTGATGGCGACCATCAGCCCGGCCGGCGAGCGCCCCAGGAACACCAGCCCCATACCGCCCGCACCGAGCCGTCCCAGGAGCCGGTAACCCCCGATCTCCTCGGGATCGCCCGGTCGCAACGGCGCCATGCACTCTCCTTTTTGAAGTCCCGGCCCACTGCACTCGCCTGGCGGCTCGTTCCGTGACCGTGCCTTGGGCGAGCGCGACATCGCTTCGCGATCTGGCCGGGGAGGCTCGCCTTCGGCTTCGCCTCCCCGGCCAGGTAACGCGCTCGCGCGGTGGCCGAGGCCACTGTGAGACAGGTTCTAGATCACCCGCTAGAGGTGAGACGCACGACACCCCGCAAAAGGTCGCCCTCACCCCAGAAAATCCCGAGGTGGCCGGACCGGTCCACCACGATGATGGCGTGAATCCGCCAGATCTGTGCCGGTGACGCCGGTTGGGTTGAGAGTGCACCTTCACTGACGCCCGCCACAGGATGGAACCGATGTCCACAGCGACCACTTCGATCAGCGGCCCGACCGCTCCGCGCCGTCCGGCGACGGCCGGCCGGCCGGCCGTTCTGGCGGTGATGATGGGGATCTTCTCGATCGTCACCACCGAGATCCTCCCGATCGGGCTGCTGACGTCCATCGGTTCGAGCTACGCCATCTCCGATGGGACGGCCGGGCTGATGATGACCATGCCCGGGTTCCTGGCCGCGGTCGCGGCACCCCTCGTCACGGTCGCGACCGCGCGGATCGACCGGCGGCCGATGCTGTGCGGGTGCATGTTCCTGCTGGCCGCGGCGAACTTCATCGCGGCGGCCGCCCCGGGCTACTGGGCGGTGCTCCTCTCGCGCGTTCTCGTCGGGATCGTGATCGGCGGCTTCTGGTCGATCGGCGCGGGACTGGCCGGTCGCCTGGTCCCTGAACGGTCGGCGCGCCGGGCGACGGCGGTCATCTTCGCCGCCGTCCCGCTGGGGTCGGTCCTCGGTGTGCCGCTGGGGATGCTGATCGGAGATCTGGCCGGGTGGCGGGCCGGTTTCGCGGTGATGGGCGTGCTTTCGGTGGCGGTGCTCATCGCGCTCGCCGTGCTGCTGCCGCCGCTGCCCCCCGTTCAGGCCACCCGGCTCACCGTGCTGCGCGGCATGGTCCGGGGCGCCGGGACGCGCTTCGCGCTGGCGGCGACCTTCCTGATCGTCCTGGCGCACTTCGGCACCTACACGTACGTGACGCCCTTCCTCGAACGGGTCGCGCACGTGCCCCCGGCGATGATCACGGTGTTCCTGCTGATCTTCGGCGTCGCGGGTGTCGCCGGCAACTTCCTGGCGGGCGCGGCCGTGGGCCGCCATCCGCACGCCGCGTTCGGTGTCGCGGGCGGCCTGATCGCGTTCGCGACGCTCGCACTTCCGCTTCTCGGCCGATCCGATCCCGGTGCCGTCGCGCTGCTCATCGTGTGGGGCGTCGGGTACGGCGCCGTTCCGGTCTGCTCGCAGACCTGGTTCGTCATGTCGGCCCCGCACGCGCCGGAGGCCGCCTCGGTGCTGTTCACCGCGTCGTTCCAGGCGACGCTGTCGACCGGTGCCCTGGTCGGCGGCGTCGTCGTGGACCGTACGTCCCTGTCGGCGGTCATGGTGCTCGGCGGCGTCGCCGCGGCGGTCATGGTGGCGACCGCCGCGGCGCGTTCCGCCGGCTCCGCCGCCCGGTCGGCCGCCGGTCAGCGCTTGTAGCGCTTGGCGTGCATCATGTTGATCATCTGCAGGATGCGCGCCATCTCCTTGTCCGTACGCTCGAAGGAGGTGAGGTTCATCGGAAGGGTGAAGCGGGTGCGCGCGATGGCCTTCGGGCGGGCGAACTCGCGCAGGCCGTCGGCGCCGTGGATGCGGCCGAAGCCGGACTCGCCGACGCCGCCGAAGGGCAGCGCGGCGATCATGGCGAACGAGGCGAAGGCGTTGATGGAGGTCATGCCGGAGCGCATCCGGCGGGCGGCGTCCATGGCACGGGACTTGTTCTTGGAGAAGATCGTGCCGGCCAGGCCGTAGTTCCCCTGGTTGGCCTTGTCGATCGCCTCGTCGAGGTCCTTGACCCGGTGGACGGTGATGGTGGGACCGAACGTCTCCTCGCGGACCGCGGACGAGTCGTCCGGGACGCCGGTGAGGATGACCGGCTCGACGTAGGGCTTGCGGACCGAGTCGGCGCCGCCGACGACGGCGGTGCCGCCCTTGTCGAGGGCGTCCTTGATGTGGCGCTCGATGATGTCGAGCTGGCCGGGCATCGTGATCGGGCCGTAGGCCGCCTCGCGGTCGAAGCCGGGACGCAGGTCGCGGGCCTTCTCGGTGAGCTTGTCCAGGAAGGCGTCGTAGGCGCCGTCGACGACGTAGACGCGCTCGACGCCGATGCAGGTCTGGCCGGCGTTGGACATCGCGCCCCACAGGGCCGCGTCGGCGGCGGCGTCCAGGTCGGCGTCGGCGTCGACGATGCAGGCGTCCTTGCCGCCGCACTCGGCGACGATCGGGGTCAGATTCTCGGCGCAGGCCGCCATCACCTTCTTGGCGGTACGGGCCGAGCCGGTGAACGCGATCTTGTTGACGCCGGGAGAGGAGGCCAGGGCGGCGCCGGTCGCGCCGAGGCCGGTGACCGTCTGCAGGACGGGCTGCTCGGGAACGACGCCGGCGACCAGTTCGGCCAGCAGGACGCCGACGCCGGGGGTGAACTCCGAGGGCTTGAAGACGACGGCGTTGCCGGCCGCGAGGGCGTAGGCGATCGAGCCCATCGGGGTGAAGATCGGGTAGTTCCACGGGCCGATCACGCCGACGACGCCGAGCGGCTGGTACTCCAGGACGGCCTTCTGGTTGAGCGAGGCCACCCCGGGGAAGACGGTGCGCGGGCCGAGGGTCTTGCGGGCGTTGCGGGCGGCCCAGTCCAGGTGCACGATCGCCATGATCGTCTCGAGCTGGGCGTCCTGCAGGGGCTTGCCGGTCTCCTGGTGGATGAGCTCGGCCATCCGGTTGAGGTTGCGGGTCAGGGCGCCCTTGATGTTGAGGAGCCGGAGCCGGCGCTCCTTCCAGCCGAGGTCACCCCACCACTCGGAGGCCGTGCGGGCCCGCTCGATCGCCTCGGCCACCGCCGCGTCGTCGGAGACGGGGTGCTCGGCGACGACCTCGCCGGTGGCCGGATTGACGGACGAGAATGTCGTGCGCTCCGTGGCCACGGACATGAGGTACCTCCCGGTGAGCTCAGTAAGTGACTGCTTGCGCAGCATACCGATTCAAACCACCCTATTGGACGCCGGGTCACTGACGCCGGGTCACCGACCATGATCCTTCGCTGCGCCGCCCGCTTCCGGGGAGGCGGTGAAGGAGGTGTCGGGGATCCAGCTGCCGTGGAAGCCCGCCGGTACGCGGCGCGGCAGCCGTACGGACGCGGCCGGCGTCAGGTCCGCGGCGTCCAGGACGATCAGTTCGGAGCCCTGCCCGCCGGTGTCGGTGACGATCGACAGCAGCCAGCCCTCGTCCTCGTTCCGGGCGCCCTCGGCGGGAACGAAGACGGCCTCGCCCGGGGCCAGGCCAGGGCCGGGCGTGTGGTCGGTGGCCGCGCCGGTACGCAGGTCGTACTTCACGATCGCGTCGTCGGTGGCGGTGTAGAGGTAGCGGTGCGCGCGTCCGGTGAGCGTGTCATCGTGCGTCGGGAACTCCACGGCGCGGTCGTCGATCGCCTCGTCGAGGACCTTGCCGGTGGCCGTGTCGATCGTCCAGCGGTGCAGCCGGGCGCCGCCGGCCTCGGCGGCCGCCTGGGCCGGGTTCGCGGACAGCCCGCCGACCGACGACCAGATGCCGGTGAACGACTCCGGGCTGTAACGCGCGCCGTCGAGCACCACGCGGCCGGCCGCGTCCTCGTAGGCGTTGCCGACATGGAAGACGTAGCAGGGGTCGATGTCGTACCAGCGCACCTGGCCCCCGGCGCGCGGCATCACGCCGAGCCGGGCGCCGTAGTGGTCGTCCCAGCGGTACGGCATGCCGCGGGTGATGAGGTCGAGGTCGAAGACCAGCGGCAGGTCCAGCCACACCACATGGTTCTCGGTGATCGCGAAGTCGTGCACCATCGTCGCGCCCGGGACGTCGATCTCGCGGCTCTCGACGAGTTCCCCGGCGGCGGAGAGGCGGTGGTAGGTGAGGAACGGCGGCGTGAACCCGTACCCGAAGAACAGCAGCTCGCCGGTGACCGGGTCCTCCTTGGGATGCGCGGTCATCCCGGTGGTCAGCCGGCCGCCGAAGTCGCACGGGCCGACGGTGTCGAGGTCGCGGGTCAGCTCGTACGGGAAGCCGACCTCGACCAGCGCGTAGATCTTGTCGTTGTGCGGGATGACATGGGTGTTCGCGGTGACGGCGGTCCGGTCGAAGGTGAAGTCGGGACGGACCATCGCGGCGCCCTCGGTGAAGGCCTTCGTCCGGACCCAGCGGTTGCGGTACCACTCGGCGCGGCCGTCGCGGAGCCTGATCCCGTGCACCATGCCGTGCCCGGAGAACCAGTGGTGGCTCTCCTCGCCGGGTACGGGATTGGGGCCGTTGCGGAAGTACCGGCCGTTCAGCTCGGGCGGAAGGGTGCCGGTGACCGCCAGGCCGGCGGCGTCGATCTCGTCGGGGACGGGGGCCAGGTGCCCGTCCATCCACGGGGGGCGGGTCTCGGCCTGCTCGCTCATGGTGTCTCCTCGCGATGGGTGCTCATGTCCCGCTACGACGTTCCACTAGTGACAGGTCAAAAGTAAAAGGTCCTATCGCGACATGTCAATGTAGGAGGGTAGGATTTCCGTATGAGTCTCCGTCACGGGCTGCTGGGCCTGATCGTCGAGGTGCCCGGGCGCAGCGGATACGACCTGCTGAAGATCTTCGAGCTCTCGCTCGGGCACGTCTGGTCCGCCACCCAGAGCCAGCTGTACGGCGAGCTGGGCAAGCTCGCCGCCGACGGGCTGATCGAGGTGACCTCCGAGGGACCGCGCGGCCGCAAGGAGTACGGCGCCACCCCGGCGGGCCGCGACGAGCTGCGGCACTGGCTGACCGAGACCACCCCCAAGCCGGCCAACCGCGACGAGGCCATCCTGCGGGTGTTCTTCCTCGGCACCCTGGAGGCCGACCAGGCCCGCGACTACCTGCGCGAACAGGGCGAGAAGGCGGCGCGTGGCCACATCGAGCTGGCCGAGCTGGACGCCTCGCTCGACTGGGAGCACGACAACGACGGCCTGGCGCCCGCCGGGCGGATCGCCCTGGAGTACGGCAAGCGCTACATGGCCATGCGCAGGGAATGGGCCGAATGGGCCCTCGAGCAGATCGAGCCCTGACCGGTCGTGTTTTTGAAGACCCGGCCCACGGTGCTCGCCTGGCGGCTGTGTTCATAAGCCCCGGCCCACGGTTCTCGCCTGGCGGCTGTGTTCATAAGCCCCGGCCCACGGTTCTCGCCTGGCGGCTCGCACCGTGACCGTGCCTTGTGCGAGCGCGACATCGCTTCGCGATCTGCCCGGTGAGGCTCGCCTCCGGCTTTGCCTCACCGGACAGGTAACGCGCTCGCGCGGTGGCTGAGGCCACTTTGAGAGAAGCCCTAGGGGACGGTCAGTCCTGCCAGAACTGGAAGAGGGCGTGGCCCATTCCGATCGGCGAGACGTCCATGGACAGCTTGAACGGGAACTCGCCCAGCCCGATCCACCCGGCGATCCCGTACGCGATGTCGAAGAAGCCCCGGTTGACCGCCGGGATCAGCCACAGCGCGGCGATCAGCCCCAGGAAGATGTAGCCGCCGTACTGGTTGGCCTTGGCCACCCAGCGGCTCGGCAGGTACGGCTCGATGATCCCGAAGCCGTCCAGCCCGGGGATCGGCAGCAGGTTGAGCAGCGCCGCGGTGACCTGCAGGAACGCCAGGAAGGCCAGCGCGGACCAGAACAGCCCGTGGTCGGCGCCGGCGAAGTTGGCGAACACGGCGGCCAGCACGATCGCGAACAGCGCGTTCGACAGCGGCCCCGCCGCCGAGATCAGGCTGTGCTTGATCCGGCCGCGGATCGCGTGCCGGTCGATCCAGACCGCCCCGCCGGGGAAGCCGATCCCGCCGAGCAGGATGAACAGGACGGGGATCGCGAAGCTCAGCGTGACGTCGGCGTACTTCGCCGGGTTGAGCGTGAGGTAGCCGCGGGTGGCGACGCTGTGGTCGCCGGACCGGAACGCCAGGTAGGCGTGGCCGAACTCGTGCACGCACAGCGACAGCACCCAGCCCGCGATGACGAAGCCGAACACCGCCACCCGCGCCGGCGTGGTCGTCATCTGCCCGTACCGCCAGGCGATCAGCCCGCACAGCACGGTGAGCGCCACGATGAGCAGGAACACCGGGCTCGGCCGGACCGAGGAGCGACCCCGCAGCTTGTCTACCGACCCCATTCCGGCCCTTCTCTCTGCCCGTTCCGCCGGCCGCTTTGCGCGCCCGCCCTGAACGTTCCGCCGTCCGTCCTGCCCGTCGCGCGTACGCCGCCTGGTCTTTGAAGCTACCGGCTCCGCGGCGCGGCCGGTGCCGTCGCGCCTTCACCGGGCTCCGGTCCGGTGACCACCGGCACCACGTACGTGCGCAGGAACCGGCGCAGCCCGGCGGCGTCCCGGTCCCGGTCCATCACGATCAGCGAGGTGATGATCCGGAAGAGGAACTCCACCGTTCCCTCCACCTCGATGTCGGCCCGCAGCATCCGGAGCCGCTGCGCCTGCTCGAAGTGCGGGCGCACGTAGTCGCAGCACATCGCCAGGACATGCTCGGCTCCCTGCGCCACCGCCGCCTGCATGTGCCCGGCGGCCTCCGGCACCAGGAACGCCGCTACCGCGGGCTGCTCCCGTACATAAGTGACCGCGTCCAGGGTGCCTTCCACCACGGCCTCCGACACCGAACGCTCGGTACGCAGCCGTTCGGCCAGCCGGTCGAGGAAGCGGCTCAGATCACGCACCACCACCGCGAGGATCAGCTCGTCACGTCCGCCGGTGACGCTGCGGTAGACCGTCGCGCGCGACAGTTTCGCGGCGGCGGCGATGTCCTCGACCGTGGTCTTGGCGACGCCGAACCGGGCGAAGCACTCCTCGGCCGCGTCGATGATGCGCTCGCGCGTGGTGTCGGTGGTCGCCGGGGGCATGCCAGCAGATTACCGGCGCCGCGAGGGCCCGCCGAGCGGACGGCCATCGGACGGCGATCGGCCGGGCACCGGGAAGGGCGGCCGGATCAGACGAGCGTGTAGTCGATCGTCCAGGAGTGACCGCCGTCCGGGGTCACGATGATCTCGCCCTGGCCGCGGATCCCGGCCAGCTCGCCGGTCCCCGAGGTCGGCACGATCAGCCACCGCAGCCACTGTGTCTCGGCCGTACCGTCGTCGCTCCCGGCACTGTGCTGCAGGACGAACGTGCCCTCGCGGCCGTGCAGGATGCCCCGTACGGTCTCGACGCCCACGTACGCGACGGGCCCGGCCGCGCTCTCCACCGTGGTCAGGTCGGTGGTGCTGGTGCCGACGAGGTCGCCGTGGAAGGTCTTGCCGACCCGGACCCGGGTGAGCTTGTTGCCGGCCTCTTCCTCGTACGGCTTCTCGGCGTCCCAGGAGTCGATGTCGAAGGTGCCCGCGGCTTGGTACGTCATGCCCGGCAATTATGCCGGGCCCGCTCCGGCGGCGTGCCTTAGAAGAGCGTGCCTTCGTGCTCGATCCCGCGCAGCGCGTCGTAGTCGAGCGTCACGCAGCCGATGCCGCGGTCGGTGGCCAGCACCCGCGCCTGCGGCTTGATCTCCTGCGCCGCGAAGATGCCCCGTACCGGCGCCAGATGCGGATCCCGGTTGAGCAACTCCAGGTAGCGGGTGAGCTGCTCGACGCCGTCGATCTCGCCGCGCCGCTTGATCTCGACCGCCACCGTGGCGTGGTCGGCGTCCCGGCACAGGATGTCGACCGGCCCGATCGCGGTCGGGTACTCGCGGCGGACCAGTGACCAGCCCTCGCCCAGCGTGGTGATGTGCTCGGCCAGCAGCTCCTGCAGGTGCGCCTCGACCCCGTCCTTGACCAGGCCCGGGTCGAGCCCGAGCTCGTGGCTGGAGTCGTGCAGGATCTCGTTGACGGTGAGGATCAGCCGCTCGCCCGACTTGCTGTGCGTGACCGTCCAGCGGGCGATCGCGCCGTTCTCGTCGGCCTCGCCGTCCGCGCCGAACGGCTCCTCGCGGAGCGTGCAGGGCGGGTTCATCCAGTTCAGCGGCTTGTAGGCCCGGTCGTCGGCATGGATGCTCACGCTCCCGTCCGACTTGATGAGGACCAGCCTCAGGGCCATCGGGAGGTGGGCGGTGAGCTTGCCGGCGTAGTCCACGCTGCAGCGGGCGATAACGAGACGCACGAGGCCCAACCCTAGTGAGCCTGGACCGTGCTCGCGCCCGTCCTCCGCTATCTCGGTCCCCTGGGGCTATGTCGGCTCTCAGCCGTCCCGGGCCCTCTAAGCCGTCTCGGGTCGCCTAAGCCGTCGCGGGCCCGCTTAGGCCGTTCTAAGGCGCTCAGACGGGCGGAGATAGGGCTAAGTCCCGATGTGGGGGTGCCCGCCTTAGAGCGAATCTAGAACATGTCGGGCCGGGGAAACGGCCCGGAAAGCCGAGGAGGGGCGATGTTCCACAACGACATCATGTACGCGGTGATGCAGGAGCGTGCCCGTGACATGCGGGTCAGCGCGAAGCGCGCCCGTGACGCGGGTATCGCTCGCCGGGGCCTGCGGTTCTGGGCGGACGAGGCCGCGAAGCGGACCAGCGCGAGGACCGTACGGCGCGCGACCCGCGCCGGCGGTACCGCTGCCGCCGCGGGTCGCTGAGACGCCGGATGCGGACGCGGGGCCTGGTCCAGGCTCCTGCCGCGTCCGGCGTACGCGCCGTGGCGGGTACGCGGGCCCGTCCGCCGGGCCCGTGCGGAGACTCGGGCGGAGACTCGGGCGGAGACCCGTGTGGTGGCACGCGGAGTGAGCGTGCGAGCAGTGTCACGTCCACGTGATCGATTCCTTACCCGGGAGTGTCAAGGCCTGGAATTCCCCGGAGGCCGTGGTTAGCGTCACGGGTGGTGGGTGCTCATCGCCTTCGGTGAAAGGAAGCCCGTCCATGTCCCTTGACGTGTCCCCGGAACTACTCGAGACCGCACAGCGGGGAGAGGTCGACGACGCCGCCTTCGTGGCGTGCATCCGCGACTCCCTGCCCTACGCGTGGGAAATGATCACCGGGCTGGTGGCCCGGCTGCAGGTGGACGGCGGTGACTTCGCCGACAACCACACGCCGCCACCGGACGAGCAGGCGCGCGGCCAGCTGCTGCGCGTGCTGGCCAGCGACGCCATGCGCGCGACGCTGGAACGCCACTTCGGCATGAAGCTGGCCTTCCAGAACTGCCACCGCGTCGCCGTCTTCCCGGCCGGCGCCGATGACTCGGAGGCGTACCGCACCTTCGTGACCGCCCGCGACCAGATCCTCAACCAGTCGCCCGAGCTGCGCGACTGCTGACGATCGCGAGGCAGGGCCGGGGCCGTCAGGCTCCGGCCCTGACCTTGGGCAGGACCTCGGCGCCGAGACGGGCGATGTTCTCCAGTGTCGCCTCGCGCGATCCGGCCGCTTCCACCAGCAGGATGAGGTGCCGGATCCCGGTACGCCGGACGGTGCCGATCATCGACTCCGCGCAGTCGTCCGGGGAACCGACCGGATGCAGGCCGCACAGGTACCGGGTGTATTCGACGGGGTCGCGGCGCTCGCGCGGACGGTCGTCGACCGGGACGTATCCGTCCAGGCCGGGCCCCAGCCAGCGTGGCATCTCGCGGACGAGCGTCGACACGGCCTCGTCGCGGGTGCCGGCCACCTGGGCGAGGTGGGTGGAGATATGCGGTGTCTCCGGCAGGCCATGACGTTCTATCGCGGCGGCCTTCTCTTCATCACCGGCGTGCATTCCCAGCAGCATCGGCAGCCCGCGCTCGGCGGCCAGGCGCTCGGTCGCGGGGGACGTACAGGCCACGGCGACCGGCGGGGGAGCGGCCGGTCGCGGTACCACGGGCACCTCGCGGAAGCGGAAGTGCTCGCCTTCCCAGGACAGGCGTTCCGGGCCGTCCAGCCAGGCCAGGAGCAGGTCCAGGGATTCGGCGAAGCCGTCCTCGTAGCGGGACAGGCCCGTACCGAAGACCTCCAGATCGCGCCAGGGCCCGCCGCGTCCCACGCCCAGGCGGAAGCGGCCGCCGGAGGTGAGCGTGAGCAGCGCGGCCTCCTCGGCGAGCGCGACCGGATGGCGGCTGGACAGCACGCTGACCGCCGTACCGACATCGATCCGCCGGGTGCGGCCGAGCAGGTGCCCGGCGAGCGTGGTCGCGGACGGGACGACGCCGTACGACATGAAGTGGTGCTCGGCCAGCCAGACGTCGTCGAACCCGGCACGTTCCGCCGCCAGGGCCGCCTCGACCGTACGGGCGAGGGCGGCGGCGTCGTCCTGGCCGGGGTAGCGGGCCGCGAGAAGAAAGATTCCAAAGCGCACCATCCCGTCGTACCCGGGCAGGGACGATCCGGAGCGTTCTGGGAGACTGCCGTGCATGAGTGGTGGTTTCAGCAGGGTCGGGGTCGTAGGGCTGGGCACGATGGGCGCGGGCATCGCCGAGGTGCTCGCCCGCGGCGGGCTCGCGGTGGTCGGGGTCGAGATCAACGAGGACGCGCTCGAACGCGGCCGCGGCCATCTGGAGGGCTCGACCGGCCGCGCCGTCAAGCGCGGCAGGCTCAGCGAGGACGGGCAGCGCGAGATCCTCGACCGGATCACCCTGACCACCGACTTCGCCGATCTGGGCGGGTGCGATCTGGTGATCGAGGCCGTCCCGGAACGGCTGGAACTCAAGCGCAAGGTGTTCGCGCAGCTGGACCGGGTCTGCCGGGACGACGCCGTGCTGGCCACCAACACCTCCTCGCTGTCGGTCACCGCGATCGCCGTCGGCACGAGCCGGCCAAGCAAGATCGTCGGGGTGCACTTCTTCAACCCGGCGCCGGTGATGCGGCTGGTCGAGGTGATCGGCACCGTGCTCACCGAGCCCGATGCCGTACGGCGCGTCGCCGCGCTCGTCCAAGACCTCGGCAAGACCCCGGTGACGATCGGCGACCGGGCCGGTTTCGTGGCGAACCGGCTGCTCTTCGGTTACCTCAACCAGGCCGCGAACATGCTGGAGTCCGGCCACGCCACCCGCGACGACATCGACACGGCGATGAAGGCGGGCGCCGGGCTGCCGATGGGCCCGTTCACGCTGATGGACCTGATCGGCCTGGACACCTGCCTTGAAGTGCTGGAGGCCGTCCACGCCGAGTCGCGCGACCGCCGGCACGCGCCGTCCCCGCTGCTGCGCGAGCTGGTCACGGCCGGGCTGCTCGGCCGCAAGACCGGCCGCGGCTTCTACTCGTACGGCACCACGGCCCCCGAGCCGGAACAGTCCACCGGCCCCGCGCCGAGCGTGGGCGTCGCCGGCTTCGACGCGGCGACGGCGGGCGCGATCATCACGACCATCGCCGGAGCGGGCGGAGAGATCCGTCACATCGGCGAGGGCCTGGACGAGGCGACGGCCGCGCACGTGACCGGCGGTACGGACCTGACCGGCTGTGACCTGATCATCCTCGGCCCCGGTACGCCGGACCCCGCCGATGTGACGGCAGGCCCGGACACGATCCTGGCCGTCGCGGACCCTTCCGTACCGGTGATCGAACGAGCCATGGCCACCGACCGTCCCGCCAAGGTCGTGGGCCTGCACTTCCCGGAGGCCGGCGGCGCGCTGGTCGAGATCGCGGCCACGGTCGCCACCGGTGAGGGCGTCGCCGACCGGACGGCCGCGCTGGTCTCCGCGCTCGGCCTGATGCCGGTGCGCTGCCGCGACCGGGCCGGATTCATCGTGGACGCGCTGCGCTTCCCGTACCTGAACGACGCCGCCGCGATGCTGGGCGCGGGCTATGCCGACGCCGACTCGATCGACGCCGCGATGACGCTGGGCTGCGGCTACCCGACCGGGCCGATCGCCGATCTGGAACGGCTCGGCCTCGACCGCGCCGTCGCCGTACTGTGGGCCTTGTACGCCGAGACCCGCGAGCCCGCCCTCGCGCCCACACCGCTGCTGGACGAGCATGCCACCGCCGGCCGTCCCCTCCGCTGACGTCCGATTCCGGACGCCGCGCCAATATCCTGGTCGCCATGAGCCCGCGTAAGAACCGCCGCACCCCGTCGGGCCCCGGCCCGTCCGGTGGCGGCGGTTCGTCGTGGACGCAGCGCACCGAGGAGGGCTCGGACGGGGACTGGAACGTCCGGATGGTCTCCGGCTCCAGCGCCGCCAAGCAGTATCGCTGCCCGGGCTGCGACCAGCTGATCCCGGCCGGCGTGGGGCACGTGGTGGCCTGGCCCGCCGACGGGCGCGGCGGCGCCGACGACCGGCGGCACTGGCACCGTCCCTGCTGGCAGGCCCGTGAGCGGAGGGCGCCCCGTACGATGCGCTCCCGTGGGGCCCCGCGCTACTGAGGCCGCGGCCGGGCCGCGACGAGACGAGGGAGACCGATGGGCGAGATCCGGGCGAGCACCGTACTCCCGGCGCGGCGTACGGCGATCACGCTGCACACCGCGGACGGGCTGGAACTGATCGGCGAGCTGGCGCTCCCCGCCGAGCGCCCCCCGGTGGCGACGCTGGTCTGCCTGCATCCGCTGCCGACCGCCGAGGGCATGATGGACAGCCACGTCCTGCGCAAGGCCGCCAACCGGCTGCCCGCGCTGGCCGATGTGGCGGTGCTGCGGTTCAACACGCGCGGGACGACGTCGGCGCACGGGACGAGCCAGGGCGAGTTCGGCGACGGCGAGACCGAGCGGTTCGACGTCGCGGCGGCGGTGGAGTACGCGGAGTTCCACGATCTGCCCCATCCCTGGCTGCTCGGCTGGTCGTTCGGGACCGAGCTGGCCCTCAAGTGGGGCCGTGACCCGCTGGTCGAGGGGGCGATCCTGCTCTCCCCGCCGCTGCGCCGCGCCGGCGACGCCGAGCTGGACGCGTGGGGCGAGGACGGGCGTCCCGTGGTGGCCCTGGTCCCCGAGTTCGACGACTTCCTGCGCCCTGCCGAGGCCCTGGAGCGGTTCAAGCGGATCCCGCAGGCCGAGGTGGTCGCGGTGGACGGCGCCAAGCATCTGTGGGTGGGCGAGCCGTACGTCCGGATCGTGCTGAACGAGATCGTGAAGCGGGTCGCGCCGGGTGCCGTTCCCCTCCCCACGGAATGGGACGGTCCAATCGTTTGAGGCGGACCCCCCGCCCATCCAAGCCAGACAAATGGGGCAACTAAACCCAGGCGACCGATCACGGCCACACCTCTCCGTAGGGCCCCGCTCCGGGGTAACGATTGCGTAGCCGTCCCGCTGGGGGACGGACCGCGATCGACGAGTGGGAGGACTGCACGCCATGCCCGTGCAGCTGTACGCGAGAGACGTTGGTGCCGGTACGCCGCTCGTTCTGCTGCACGCGTTCCCGCTGTCATCGGCGATGTGGCTCAAGCAGCGCGAGGACCTCGCCGGACGGTTCCGCGTGGTCACCCCCGACCTGCGCGGCTTCGGCGGATCGCGGCTCGGCACCGACGAGCCGTCGGTCGACCTCATGGCCGACGACGTGGCCCTCCTGTTCCGGCGCCTCGGCCTGTCCCGGGCGGTGATCGGCGGGCTGTCGATGGGCGGGTACGTGGCGATGGCGCTGTGCCGCCGCCATCCCGACCTCGTTCTCGGCCTGGTCCTGGCCGACACCAAGGCCGCCGCGGACACCGACGCCGTACGGCTCGCCCGGCTGCGCCAGGCCGAAACCCTCGAACGGGACGACCAGGTGACCGTCCTGCTCGACGAGGTGCTGCCGAACCTGGTCGGGCCCACCACGCTCCAGCAGCGCGCACTCGTGTACGGGCGAGTGCGCGGCCTCGTCCAGGCCACCCCCGCCCCGGCCGCCGCCTGGGCGCTGCGGGCCATGGCCGCCCGCGACGCCTCGTTCCAGACGCTGCGCGGGTTGAAGGTGCCCGTGCTGGTCCTGGTCGGCTCCGAGGACGGCGTCACGACGGAGGACGACGCCCGCGCGATGGCGGACGTCATGCCGAACGCCGAGCTGATGGTCATCCCGCGCGCGGGCCATCTGTGCGCCGTCGAGCAGCCCGACCTGTTCAACCAGGCCGTATCGGAGTTCGCCGCAGCCCTGGCCCGCGCCGCCCAGTAGCCACGCCGCCCAGCAACCGCGCCGCCCAGCCACTACAGGGACGCCGCGGCTACAGGGACTCCTGGCGTGGCAGGAACACCTCGCGGATCACGAGCGAGATCGCGGCCGCCGTGGGGATCGCCAGCAGTGCCCCGATCACCCCCAGCAGTGCCGCGCCGACCAGCGCCGCCACGATCGTCACCGCCGGCTGGACGTCCACCGTCCGCTTCATGATGCGCGGGTGGATCAGGTAGTTCTCCAGCTGCTGGTAGATCACGTAGAACACGATGCTGGCGATGCCCTCGGGGACCCCGTGCAGGAACGCCACGATCGTGACGATCACCGCCCCGATCGTCGCGCCGATCAGCGGGATCAGCGCGGTCACCGCCACGATCAGCGACAGGGCCAGCGCGTACGGAATCCCGAGGATCTCCAGGAAGATGTAGCTGATCAGTCCCGCGATGAACGCGATGGTGAACTGGCCGGCCACGTACCCGCCGATCCGGTCCAGGATCTCGTCGCCCAGCAGCGCCACCCGGGCCCGGCGGGACCGCGGCGCGAGCTGGTAGAAGAACGTCTTGATCTGGGGCAGCGAGCCGAGGAAGTACAGCGTCAGGATGAGGATGGTCAGCGTCTGGACCGTCCCGCTGACCGCCTGCCGGCCGACCTCGTACGCGCGGGTGGCCAGCGTCTCCTGGAACTCCGCGTCGGAGATCTTCTTCTGCGCCTGCTCCAGCAGGTGGTACCGCTGGTCCCACTCGGCGATCTTCGGGTTGTTCTGCAGCTGCTCGATGTAGATCGGGACGTTCCGGGTCAGCGCGGTGATCTGCTCGGTCAGCGGCGGGACGAGCGAGGCCACGAACCCGGCGAAGAACAGCAGCACCAGCAGGAACACCACGGCCACCGACCAGCCGCGCGACAGCCCGAACCGCTTGATCCGTTCCACCGCCGGGTTGAGCCCGACCGCCAGGAACATCGCCACCACCAGCATGATGAGGACGGACCGTGCGTTGGCGGCGGCCTGGATGAGCAGCCAGGCGGTGATGACCCCGAGCGCCCCGGTGAAGCCGAACACGAACGGATGCGTCTGCCCGAGCGGCTGCCCCGGCCGTCCGAACGGGAACCGCTTGTCGACCCCGGCCTCGCGCTTGCGCTGCTCCAGGTCGTGCGCGGGATCGGGAGTGTCCACGGTCGAGGCCGGAGCGTCCGAGCCGAGCGCGGGTCCCTTGGAACCCGAGGACGTCGAGGGGGACGAGGACGCCGTCACGGGGACGGGCAGGAGACGGTCGGCCTCGTCCTTGCGGGGAGGATCTTCGGCATCGTCCACCGAGGCCACGTCCCCGAGCCGTACCGACCCTCCGGTCTCAGGGATCTCCACCCCGTTGCCACCGGACGTGGCGGCGGCCGCGGGCGCCTCGACCGAGCGGCCGGCCGCCTTGGACTCCTCGCCATCGGCGTCGGCGTCCGCCGCAGTGCTCGCCTCAGCACCCGCGCCCGCCGCAGCGTCCGCCTCAGCACCCGCGTCCGCCTCAGCGTCCGCCTCCGTGGACGCCTCGGGGGCATCGTCGGGTGGTGGGGACGGGGCGGGGACGTTGCTGCCCGGAGTGGATTCCGTGCCTTCGGGAACGGGAGGCCGTTCCTTGGGCGGCATGTCTTCGGACACGGCACTCTCCTCGTTATCCGTCCAGCCGTCCGAGCGGAACCGGCAGGGCCGGACGGGACGACCCGCGCGATTTCGGTTCAGAAGCGGAAAAGCCTAGAGGCAGTCTCCCACCTCCAGGCTTTTCGTTCGCGCTCGGACAAGCCGGGCGTGTCAGGCGTGTCGCCTCACTCCTGCCACCAGTCCTCGTCGTCCTCGTCGGGCTTCTTCGCCTGCGAGTTCTTGACCGGAGCGGCCTTGGCGACCGGCTGCTTCGCCTGCGGCGGGGCCTGCGCGGGCGCGGGCTTGGGCTCGGGCGAGGACAGCGCGGGCTTCTCCGGCGGGGCGGCGATCGCGTCGTCGCCCATGGCCGGCGCCACGCCACCGATCAGCTGGCGCAGCTGGTTGAGGTGGCTGGTGATGCTGTCGCGCTGGCGGGTGAGCTCGTCCACCTGGCGCTGCGCGGCGGTACGGACCCGGTCGGCCTCGGACTTGGTCTCGGCCAGCAACTGCTCGGCCTGCGACTTCGCCTCGGCGATGACCTGGTCGGAGTTCTTGCGCGCGTTCGCCATCAGCTGCTTGGCGTGCGAGTCGGCCTCGCGGCGGGTCTGCTCGGCCTGCTGGGTGGCCTTGGCCGCCCGCTGCTCGGCGGACGCGGCGCGCTGCTCGGCCTCGGCGACCAGCTTCTGCGTGGCGGCCTGGGCGTTGGCGTGCCGTTCGGCGTCCTGCCGGTCGGCCTCCTCGCGGCGGGCCGCCAGCTGGATCTCGAACTCGGCCTCGGCCTGGGCGCGCTGGGCCTCGCTCTCCTCCAGGATGCGCTGGGCCTGGGCCCGCATCTCGTCGGCCTGCCGCTTGGCCGTGGTGAGGATCTCGTCGCGCTCACGCTTGGTCGAGGCGCGCAGCTGGGCGACCTCGCGCTCGGTCGTGGTGCGCAGCTTGGCGATCTCACGCTCGGCGCTGGCGCGCTTCTCGGCGACCTCGTGGTCGGCGGTGGCGCGCAGCTTGGCGACCTCGCGCTCGGTCGTCGAGGTGAGCTCGTCGGCCTCGCGGCGGGCGGAGGTGCGCACCTCCTCGGCCTCGCGCTCGGCCGCGTTGCGCATGTCGTCGCCCTCGCGCTGGGCGGTGGCACGCAGCTCGGACGCCTCGTTCTCGGAGGCGGCACGGAGCTCGGCCGCGTCGACCTTCGCCGCGGCCTTTATCTCGTTGGCCTCCGAGCGGGCGGCCTGGACGAGCTCGGTGGCCTGCTCCTCGGCGAGTCGCAGCAGCTGCTCGATGCGGGCGCCGAGGCCCGAATAGGTGGGCCGCTCCTGCTCCTGCAGCTGGCGATGCGCGTCCGAAAGCTCCCGCTGCAGAGCCTGGGTGGACTCGCGGGAATTTCGGACCTCGTTGTCGAGCTGTTTGATGTGCTCGTCGACCTGGTGCCGGTCGTAGCCGCGAAGCACCACGTCGAACTCGCGTGGGGGCGTGTCTTCAAAGAAGTTGCTGAGCTGGGCGTCGATGTCGGACTGCATGTGGCTCAATCCTGGTGTGACGGGGCTACGGGTGGTTCCGGGGACCGGTTGATCGCCTGGCTGAACGGGCGCAGGGCCCCAGACCTCTTCCGGCGACAGAAGCGTACTCCCGGAGCTGCCGTGTTGGGGGCTCATCTTGACGCGCTGCGTAGTTTGTCCTGTTTGTTCCGTTGACCATGGCGGTACGGCTACCCGAGGCCGCGCCCCCGAAAAGCACCAAACGTGCCCGAATGGCTACACACCGGCGGTCGCGGTCCCGTACACGGCGTTGTGATATCGAACACGTCACGATCCTCGGGTTTCCCGACGTGTCCGCCGAATCGTGATCGTTTTCGCCGGTGAACACCCCGAAACCGGACACGTGCCGGCGCGTACGGCCGGTTCCGGCGGCCCGTACGGGTGGCACGGCCCAGTGGCCCGTCCCAACGCCCTGCCCCTCTGGCCACCCGCTGGTGCTGACCGGGGGTGTCAGACGCCCCGTGTCAGGAGAGCCCGGGTCAGGAGGTCGCCTTCTGGACGAGTTCGGTCAGCACGCCATGGCAGTCCTTGGGGTGCAGGAACGTGATCCGGGAGCCCATGGAACCCCGGCGCGGCTCGTCGTACAGGACCCTGACCCCCTTGCCGGAGATGCCGTCCGCCTCGTCCTGGACGTCACCGTCGGTCCCGAACGCGATGTGGTGCACGCCCTCGCCGTTCTTCTCCAGCCACTTGGCCACGGTGGAGTCGTCCCGGATCGGCTGGATCAGCTGGATGTAGCTGGCCGCGCCGTCCCCGGTCTGGTTGATCTTCAGCATCGCCTCCCGGACGCCCTGCTCCTCGTTCACCTCGAAGTGCGCGTCGGTGAACCCGTAGGTCTCCCGGTAGAACTGCACGGTCGCCTCCAGGTCATGGCAGGCGATGCCGATGTGGTCGATGCGGGTCAGCATGGGTTCTCCTCGGGTACGGGGCGGCGGGAATCGCGTTCGGTCCTCCTGGGTATCGTGGCAAACGTCGCCGCCGAGCCTTTGTGGAGGCCCCCTCATGACCGCATCATCCGTCATCGTCGCCGGAGCCCGTACTCCGATCGGCCGCCTGCTGGGCTCCCTGAAGGACTTCTCGGCCGCCGACCTCGGCGCGCACGCGATCAAGGCCGCGCTGGAGCGGGCCGGGATCGCCGGCGACCAGGTCGAGTACGTGATCATGGGCCAGGTGCTGCAGGCCGGCGCCGGGCAGATCCCGTCCCGGCAGGCCGCCGTCAAGGCGGGCATCCCGATGAGCGTCCCGTCGATCACCATCAACAAGGTCTGCCTGTCCGGGCTGAACGCGATCGCGCTGGCCGACCAGCTGATCCGGGCCGGCGAGCACGAGATCGTGGTGGCCGGCGGCATGGAGTCGATGACCGGCGCCCCGCACCTGCTGCCCAAGTCGCGGGCGGGCTACAAGTACGGGTCGATCGAAGTGCTCGACCACATGGCCCACGACGCGCTGACCGACGCGTTCGACAACGTCTCCATGGGCGAGTCCACCGAAGGCCACAACGCCAAGCTGGGCATCTCCCGGGCCGAGCAGGACGAGTTCTCCGCCCGCTCCCACCAGCGCGCCGCCGAGGCCGTCAAGAACGGCCTGTTCGAGGACGAGATCGCCCCGGTGACGATCCCGCAGCGGCGCGGCGAGCCGGTGGTGTTCGCCACCGACGAGGGCGTACGGGGCGACACGACGACCGAGACGCTGGGCCGGCTGCGCCCCGCGTTCAGCAAGGACGGCACGATCACCGCCGGCTCGGCCTCGCAGATCTCCGACGGCGCCGCCGCGGTCGTGGTGATGTCCAAGGCCAAGGCGGAGGAGCTCGGGCTGACCTGGCTGGCCGAGATCGGCGCGCACGGCACCGTCGCCGGCCCGGACAACTCGCTGCAGTCCCAGCCGTCCAACGCCATCGCGCACGCCCTCGGCAAGGCGGGCGTCACCGCCGCCGACCTCGACCTCATCGAGATCAACGAGGCCTTCGCCTCCGTCGGCATCCAGTCGATGCGCGACCTTGGCGTCGGCCCCGAGAAGGTGAACGTCAACGGCGGCGCGATCGCCCTCGGCCACCCGGTCGGCATGTCCGGCGCCCGCATCGTCCTGCACCTGGCGTACGAGCTGAAGCGCCGCGGCGGCGGCACCGGCGCCGCAGGACTGTGCGGCGGCGGCGGTCAGGGAGACGCTCTGCTCATTCGCGTTCCGGGCGACGCCTGAGGTCGTTGCGGGCTGAGGTCGGTGGCTGGTCTGGGTGAGCTACTGGGCGACGGGCTGGATGGTCACTGTCTTGAAGCCGAGGGCCTTCAGGAGGTTCTGGAGCATCTGCTTGGCGTTCTGGTCGGCGCGCTCGCGCAGGCCGCTCTCGGCCGCCGCGGTCTGGATCTTCTGGCTCGCCAGCACGTAGAGCTGCTGCTGGTCGGCGGGGTTGCTGCTGAAGAAGTCGCCCATCCGGTTGATCAGTCCGCGCTGGGTGGAGAACACGTGGCTGCGCTTGGGGTCGAGGTTGGTGGCCTCGAGCTGGGCGCGGGGCAGCCTGACGGTCGCGGCCGTACGGTCGGCGTTCACGGTGACGGCGCCGGAGGCGAGCTTGGCGAAGTCCACGTAGGCGTCCACGGAGCCGTGCCCGACGAAGAGGGTGCGCTCGCCGCGTACCGAGCCCGGCAGGAACTTGGCGTCCTTCTCCAGGTCCACGATCACTTGGTAGCTGCCGCTGGCCGACTCGAAGCGGGCCAGGTCGCGGATGGACTGGACCACGACCGGCCCGCTGCGGTCCTTGGTCTCCTCGGCGAACGGGTTGATCCAGCCGGGCAGCATCCCCATCATCTGCTGCGCCGCGATCACGAGCGCGACGGTCAGCGCGATGACCAGCAGGAGGGTGCGCGTGCCACGTCCGCGGGGCGGTGCGGTCTTCGCGGACTCGGCGCTCTTTCGGGACCCAGCGTTCTTTTGCTCAGAACGTGCCATGGGTAGGGCATGCCCGGCGATCCGGCCGGGTCACCTTACCCGGCGGCGACCCAGATGTGAGCAGGGCCATACGCCCGTTCGAAACACTGGCGGGGTACCGGTACGTTGACCTGCCGTGGACATCGTTCGTGCTTTCCGGATCGTCTCGATCGCCGAGGCGACCTCATTCCTGCTGCTGCTCCTGGTCGCGATGCCGATGAAGTACATCGGCGACATGCCGGTGGCGGTATCGATCACCGGTGCCGCTCATGGGGCGCTGTTCCTCGCCTATGTGGGGATGGTGTTCATCGCCCGCGGAGCGCTGGGCTGGAACCTGAAGCGCACGGTGCTCGCACTGATCGCCAGTGTGCTCCCGGTGGCCCCGTACTTCGTGGAGCGCCACTGGATCAAGCGGGCCGGGACGGCGTCGAGCCTTCCGGCCTGAACAAGCTCTGCATGGCCGCGCCGGGTCTGGGGGGTCTCGTCGCGGCCATGCAGGGAATTCTTCGCACGCGGAGAATTCTTCGTACGATCCCGCCCGCGTGAACGTTCACGCGGGCGGTTCGCGTTCCGGGGAACGCTGTGGAGTCGTTTTGGGTGGAGCCGTTTTGGGCTGAGCCGGCCTGGGACGGGCCTGTCCCTGCTGGGCCGCCCCCTGGTGAGCCGGTCCCCGCTGGGCTTGCGGGCGCTGGGCCTGTGAGCGTTGGGCCGGCGGGCGGCGTGCGGGCAGGTCGCGCGGTCGGGTGGGGCGCGGCGACGGGCGCCGGGCGTCCGTGGACGGCTTGGCCGGAGCGGGCCTGAAGTCGCGCGGGCCGAGGCCGCAGGCGTGGTACTCCGCGTAGTTGGAACGGAGCCAGGCCCGGCGGCGGTCCTCGCTCCAGTCCCCGAACCTGCGGGCCGCCGGCGCGTCCGAGATCGACGGGGCCGGCCGGCCGAGCAGCCAGGCGTCCACCAGTGCGCGGTAGCCGGGGTACCGGGGGACGGCGCAGGCGCGCGGGTCGGCGAGCGCGTCCTTGATCTGCTGTACGGCGCGCAGCTCGTACCCGGGGGAGAGGGCGTCGTCGAGGTGGATGGAGGCGGTGCCCCGTACGACCGCGATGGGCGCGGAGCCGGGGCGCTGCACCACTCGGGTGAATTGGCCCGGCGTCCCACTCAGCCGCGTCGCGAGTGGTGTCACCGCCGTCATCAGTGCGGGCAGCGCGGAACGCAGCGCCGGGTGGACGCAGATCTGCAGCGGCCAGTGGCGGCAGGACAGGTCGGCCGAGGCCGGGGAGACGGCATCGCCGTCCGAGGCGTTCAGGCGGACCGTGGCGGCGCCGGTGGCGATGAGGGCCAGCAGCAGGGGAACGGCGAGGAGCATTCGCCGGGTGACCAGGGTCACGTAGCCGAGGATCAGCGTCGCGGTGCCGCCCAGCGCCCACATGACCTGATCGGCCAGGACGCGCAGGCGGAGCCCGGTGAACAGCTCCACCTGGTCGAACGTCGCGGGCGGCAGCAGGCTCCACCACGACGTGCCGGGGGTGCGCAGCGCCGCCCACGACCAGGTCAATGCCATCACCGCCACGGCCGTGACCGGCCGGGGGAACAGGCGTGCCGCCAGGTAGCCGACCGTCACATGCAGGATCAGCGCCGCCCCGCCGACGAGTACCCCCAGCAGGGGCGGACGGCCGGCCGCCTGCCGCAGCACCGTCTCGGCGGTCACGACGATCGTGACCGTCCCGTAGGCGAGTGCCGCCGCCCCGGCCAGCAGCAGCAGGTCGAGCAGAGCCCCCGTGGCGGGTGAACGGGGGGACAGGTCGCGCAGGTAGTCGAGGCCGCGCTCGCGTACGGCGGCCCACGCGGCCAGTCCGGCCGCGACCGGACCGAGCAACCGGACGGAGTTGATCAGGGCGACGATGGAGTTGTCCCAGTACGCGACGCCGGGGACCAGCGACAGCCAGGCGGTGACGATCCCGATCCCGGTCAGCAGCGGTACCGCGACGAGCAGTGCCGCGCGGCGGGCGTCGAGCCGGAGCACCCGCCCCAGCTCAGACACCGGCGCCGCTCCCCGCGGGCAGCCGGCCCGCGCGGATCCGGGGGCGCTGGATCGGCTGCGCCGGCCGGGCCGCGTGCTCGGTCAGCCGGCCGCGGGCGAGCGTGAAGACGTCGCGGCACCAGGGGGCCAGATGCTCGGGACGGGCCGCCGAGACGAGCACCGTGGGCGCCAGCGACCGGATCAGCGGGATCAGCTCGGCGATCGCGGCCTCGTCGGCGGCGCCGCGCCCGGCGTACAGCTCCTCCAGCGGATCGTCGAGCACCACCAGTTCGGGTTCGTGCACGCAGGCCGCCGCGAGCCCGGCGCGCAGCCGGACGTCGGGCGGCAGCAATGCCAGCTCGGTCCGCGATTCGTCGGCCACTCCGAGCCGTTTCATGATGTCCCTGGCCGCCGGCGCGCGCACCCTCTTGTAATAGGCCGAATAGGCCACCAGCTCTTCCGCGGTCATGGTCTTCGACCAGCAGAATCGGCCCGGCAGGAATCCGATCTTCGCTCGTACGGCACGCAGCGCGCCGGACTCACCGGTGTTGTGGCCGAGTATATTGAGGCGCCCGCTGTGCGGCCGGCGCAATGTCGCGAACGTAGCCAATAGAGTGGATTTACCGACACCAGGTGGACCGGCCAGGCCGATCACGCCTTCGGCGATGCCGAAGGCCACCGGGCGCAGGAGCCACCGCCCCCCGCGGCGGACACCCATCCCTCGGGCCACGATCGCGGAATGATCCGCGATCACTCAAACCCCCCGTTGTCGCGTCATGCGTTCGTGGGCGACCCAAGAGGAGCACCGGCGGCCTTTCCCCCCGCCGCGGCGCTTTTCCGCTCGAACCCGGGTCTCGTCGTGAGCCCGGCGGCGAGCCTCTTTTTGCCGTCGCACCATGCATCGACATCGTGACTATAACCAGGCTTGGCGATAGCTGTCAGCCTTCTTTCTCCTTACGCGCCCGGGCGGCTCGATTCTTTGCCCGTGCGAAGGCGCGGCGAATTCCAGGAATTATTCGCTTCTGTCCGTACAGACGGGAACGGGGCGAAGTGGCGGGTGCCGGCGGGCATGTCGACAAGGGCCGGACGGCCGCCGCGGCGCGTCCCGGAAGACCCTGTGGCGCGTTCCGGAAGAACGGTGCGCTCCGCTGCTAGCGGACGCGCGCACCGGGCGCCCCGTTCATGGGGCAGGATGGACCCATGCCTTCTCGGGACTTTTCGTTGCACGGGGCCATTGATCTGGGGGCCCGCCAAGCAGCCGCCAAGAAGCAGCAGGAGCGCCAGGCGAGTGCCGGTACGTCCGCCGCGCCGGCCGCGCCGGGTGCGCCGGGTGCGGGCGGTGGTGGCGGCGCGTACGTCATCGACGTCACCGACCAGTCGTTCAACACCGACGTGGTGGAGCGGTCGCGCACCGTTCCCGTGCTGGTGGACTTCTGGGCCGAGTGGTGCGGGCCGTGCAAGCAGCTCGGCCCGATCCTGGAGAAGCTGGCGAACGAGGCCGCGGGCAAGTGGATCCTCGCCAAGGTCGACATCGACGCCAACCCGGCGCTCGCCCAGTACATGCAGCAGATGGGCATCCGCGGGATCCCGTTCGTGGCGATGGTCGTCGGCGGCCAGATGATGCCGTTCATGAACCAGGCCGCCCCCGAGCCGCAGGTCCGGCAGGCACTGGACCAGCTCATGCAGGCGCTGGTCCAGGAGGGCATCCTTCCCGAGGGCGGGCTGCCCGAGGGCGAGCCCGTCGAGCCCGTCGAGGCCGGTGAGCCCCAGCAGCCGCAGGCCGACCCGATGTACGCCGAGGTCGAGCAGGCACTGAACGCGGGCGACCTCGACGCCGCCAAGGCCGCGTACCAGCGGATCCTGGCCCAGACCCCGCAGGACCCCGACGCCAAGCGCGGGCTCGCCGCGGTCGAGCTGAGCCAGCGGGTCCAGGCGCTCGACGCCGACGCCGTCCTGCGCAAGGCCGCCGCCGACCCCGGTGACGTCCAGGCCCAGATCCAGGCCGCCGACATCGAGCTGGTCTCCGGCCGGATCGACGAGGCCTTCGACCGGCTGGTCGGCGCCGTCCGCCGTACCGCCGGGGACGACCGCGACGCCGCCCGCAAGCACCTGCTCGCGCTGTTCGACATGCTGCCGTCCGACGACCCGAGGGTGGCCAAGGCCCGCCGAGGCCTGCAGTCGGCGCTGTTCTGATCCGGACTCGATCCTGGCCTGAGCCAGGCTTGTTCCGGGTCCGTGCCGGGTCTGTTCCGGGGGCCGGGCAGGTTCCGGTTTCCGTTCCGTTCCCGGCGGAAACGGGCATGATGGCGGTGTGAGCGCACGCGTCGTGACCATCTCCGCCACGTTCGGCGCGGGCGGGAGCTCGATCGGCCCCGCCGTCGCCGCCGAGCTCGCGCTGCCCTTCGTGGACCGCGCGATCCCGGCCACGGTCGCCGCGGAGATCGGCTGCACGCTCGAGGAGGCCCTCGCGCACGACGACCGGGCCGAGAGCGGACTGGGCCGCATCCTCGCGGGCGCCGCCCGGCTGCCGAGCGTCACGTTCGGCGGCATGGACGTCTACCTGCCCGACCGGGCGATCGTTCCGGACGAGGAGTTCGTCACCCACACCGAGCGGATCATCGGCCGGGCCGCCGAGGGCGACGGCGGGGTGATCCTGGGCCGGGCCGGCGCCGTGCTGCTCGCCGATCACCCTGGCGCGCTGCACGTACGGCTGGACGGGCCCCGGGCGCGGCGGCTGGCCCGAGCGCTCACCGAGCCGTCCGGCGAAGGCGACGGCGTGGGCGAGGCCGGGAGCGTGGACCCGGGCGGAACGGGCGGCGGCGCGGCCGGGATCACCGCGTCCGGGACGTCGCAGCGTGATGTTGAGCGTATGCTCGATGACAATGACCGCGCCCGAGCGGCCTACGTGAAGCATTTCTACGGGGCCGATCCCGCCGATTCGCGGCTCTACCACCTCGTGATCGACACGACGAGGCTTCCCGAGCCCGCAGCCGTGGAGCTGATCACGACCGCGGCACGGGCCGTCTGAGAAGTCGGAAGAGCAGAGCCGGCGGAAGAGCGGGGCCGGTGTAGGCGCCGGGCGACGGCATCCGGCCGCTCGTCCCCCCGTGGGACGATGCGACCGGGACAATGACGTACCCGGTAGCAGAGGGAGCAAGTCGTGGCCAGCGTGCCCAGCGTGTCGTACTCCATCACCGTCCGCCTGGAGGTTCCGGCCGGCGGCAAGGCCGTCAGCCAGATCACCCACGTCGTCGAGAACGCCGGCGGCATCGTCACGGCGCTCGACGTCAACACGGCCGGTCACGAGACGCTCCGGATCGACGTCACGATCGCCACCCGTGACACCGAGCACGCCGAGGCCATCGCGGCGGCGCTGGAGAAGCTCGACGCGATCCGGATCCACAAGGTCAGCGACCGCACGTTCCTGATGCATCTCGGCGGCAAGATCGAGATGCAGTCCAAGGTGCCGCTGCGCACCCGTGACGAGCTGTCGATGGCCTACACGCCCGGCGTCGCCCGGGTCTCGCTGGCCATCGCCCGCAACCCCGAGGACGTCCGCCGGCTGACCATCAAGCGCAACAGCGTCGCGGTCGTCACCGACGGCTCGGCGGTGCTGGGGCTCGGCAACATCGGCCCGGAGGCCGCGCTGCCGGTGATGGAGGGCAAGGCCGCCCTGTTCAAGCGGTTCGCGGGCATCGACGCCTGGCCGATCTGCCTGGACACCCAGGACACCGACGAGATCGTCCGTACCGTGCAGATCCTGGCCCCCGCGTTCGGCGGCATCAACCTGGAGGACATCTCCGCGCCGCGCTGCTTCGAGGTCGAGGCCCGGCTGCGCGAGCTGCTGGACATCCCGGTCTTCCACGACGACCAGCACGGCACCGCGATCTGCGTGCTCGCCGCGCTGACCAACGCGCTGCGGGTGGTCGGCAAGGACATCGGCGCGGTACGGATCACGATGGCGGGCGCGGGTGCCGCGGGCACCGCGATCCTGCGGCTGCTGATGCACGCCGGCGCGCGCGACGTCGTCGTCTGCGACTTCAAGGGAGCGGTCCACAAGGGCCGCGGCGACCTCGACGACTCGCTGCGCTGGATCGCCGACAACACCAACGCCGACGGCTACGCGGGCGATGTGCACGGCGCGGTCAAGGACGCCGACGTGTTCATCGGGGTGTCGGCGCCCGGGATCCTCAACGGCGGCGACATCGCCACGATGAACGACGACGCCATCGTGTTCGCGCTGGCCAACCCCGAGCCCGAGGTCTCGCCCGACGTGGCGCGCGAGCACGCCGCGGTGGTGGCCACCGGCCGCAGCGACTACCCCAACCAGATCAACAACGTGCTGGCCTTCCCCGGCGTCTTCCGCGGGCTGCTGGACGCCCAGGCCGACGTCGTCACCCAGGACATGCTGCTGGCCGCCGCGACCGCTCTCGCCGGTGTCGTGACCGATGACGAGCTCGGCCCCAACTACATCGTCCCGAGCGTCTTCCACGCCGAGGTGGTCCCCCGCGTGGCCGGTGCCGTCCGCGAGGCCGCCGGCGGGCGCCCCCGTACCGAAGCCTGAGCCTCCCCCCGCATTGCCGACCACGTTGACTCGTGGCGTGTTCGCCTCCACAGGCGACGCCAAGGGCGAACACGCCACGAGTCAACACAGCACGAGTCAACGAGGAGCGCAGGCGGCGGTGCGGGTCAGTCGGTCCGCTTCTTGGCGAAGACCTGCTCGCGCCGGCGGGGCCAGATCCCGCCGTACCAGAAGATGATCAGGCCGGTGATCATCGCGGCCCCGCCGGTCGCCGCGCGGGCCCACAGCACCGTGTCAGGGCCGGTACGGGGCAGCTCGTCGTCGGGGGAGTCGGTCGGCGCGGGTGCCGCGTCCTTGCTCTTGGCGCAGTTGGCGGTGAGCGTCTTGGCCTCGACCCGCTGGTTGCGGTAGGTGACCTCGATGCGGGTCCGGCGGTCCTCCCGCAGCGTGACCGTGCTGGTACGGGTCGCGCCGGCCCCGATCTGGCCGGGTACGGCCTCGGTGTCGTCGTTCTTCTCGATCGCGTAGTCGGCGTTCTGCGTGCCGGTGTTGCGGACCGTGACCTTGACCTCGCGCTCAGGACAGCCGACCGTCCCGATGGTCACCCGCAGCGGCAGCGCCGGCGCCGGGGTCTTGGACGTCGGGGGCGTCTTGGGCGGTGTGGCGCTCGGCGTCGTCGGCTTGGGGCTGGTCGGCTTGGGGCTGGGCGAGGGCGAGGGCGAGGTCGTCGTGTTGTTGCCCGCCGGGCTGGCCGACGATGGCGATGACATCCAGTTCACCAGCGATGGGACCGCGATCAGCGCCCCGATCACGAAGAAGACGGCGGCGATGACGACCCTGGGCAACTGCATCGCGTTCCTCCCGGCTCGCCGCCCGCCGGTCCGCACCCGCGCACGGTCGCTGTTGCTCGATCAGATGCTCGTGGTTCCCAAATGCTCGCGGATCCATGCTCGTAGATCAATATTGACCTGGACCCGTATTGTGCTTGTATCCCCGAAGATTTGGAACGCGTAACAGGCTAACGACTGGGGGGACGTGCCGCCGGAGGTCTCGGCAACGCATCATGGATCCCATGGAAGACGGCATCAGGGTGGGGCTCCTGCTGGTGGCCAGCCCTCAGCTGGAAGACCCCAACTTCAGGCGGAGCGTCGTCCTGCTCGTGGAGCACGATTTCGACGGCGGGACGCTCGGGGTTGTCCTCAACCGGCCGACCGAGGTCCCCGTCGACCGGGTCCTGCCGCCGTGGGCCGAGCTGGTGACCGGCCCGTCGGTCGTCTTCCAGGGCGGGCCGGTGGCGCTGGACAACGCGCTCGCGCTCGCCCGGCTGCCCGGCGAGGACGAGCCGCTCGGCTGGCGTGCCCTCGACGGCGGCTCCGAGGTGTCCCGGGTCGGCCTGGTCGATCTGGACGCACCGCCGGCGCTGCTGGCGCCCGAGCTGCTCCAGCTGCGGGTCTTCGCCGGGTACGCGGGCTGGTCGGCGGGCCAGCTGCACTCGGAGGTCGAGGAGGGCGCCTGGTACCTGGTGCCGGCCGAGGCGGGCGACGTGTTCGCCGCCGCCCCCGACCGGCTCTGGCAGGAGGTCCTGCGCAGGCAGGGCGGCGACCTGGCCTTCGTGTCCACGTTCCCCGAGGACCCCACCCTCAACTGAACGGGCACCTCCAACTGAACAGGCACCTTCGGCTGAACGGGAACCTTCGACCGAACGGGCCGAACCGAGCTGTGCCGGCGCTGAACTAAGGTGTGGAGTGGGCAGCCGCGACACGCCGCAGTGAGCGGCGAGAGCGATGCCCGCAGACGACGATCGGCGACCCCGCGGACGACCGCGGTGGCCTGGCGGATCACCAGCAGCCATGCGGACGCGGCCACCGAGCCGCAGGGGCCGAGGAGGGCACATGAGTACCAAGATCCTTCCCGACAGCGATACCCGGCCCGACAGCGATACCCGGCCGGATCTGTCGCACGGTGACGGCGACCACGAGCGGTTCGCGCACTACGTGAAGAAGGCCAGGATCACCGAGAGCGCCGTCACCGGCACGCCGGTGATCGCGCTCTGCGGCAAGGTCTGGGTACCCAACCGGGATCCCAAGAAGTACCCGGTCTGCCCGGAGTGCAAGGAGATCTACGAGACCATGAAGGCCGGCGGCGGCGACGGCAAGGAGTGATCGCACCTCCCCGCTGAGCCGCCCGTAACGGCGCCGCCTCAGCGGGGACGGCACGCCGAGTGAGGGTGTTCGGCTCGTGATCCCGTGGTGGTCGGGGGACCATCGGGGAGCAGGATCGCGACGTACCGAACTCGGGGGAATCGATGGGCCGGACCCTGGTGGTCTCACTATGCGCTGTGACGGTGACTTTCTGTACTGCGTCCGGAGCGCTGAGTGGTGGAGGTGGGCCGCCTGATCGACACCCTCCGGCCACCGGCGAGAGAGCGGGAGATGTCGCCTGCGTCCACGTACACGCGATGGCGGGGGCAGGGGCGACGCCAGGGGTGGGGCGGGCGGCGGCACGGTACGAGCGGCGGCCTCACGGCCGGAGCGGTGAGGATGTCGTCGGCATGCTGGGGCATCTGCGGAAGACGCTGGACGAGCGTTACGGGACCGCTGATGAGCGCGCTCTCGACGCGGCTCGCAGGACGGCCGGCAGGACGGCTCGCCGGATTGTCGTACCCGTCTGGTTCCATGCCGTCACCGATGGCGCCCAGGGGCGGGTGTCGCGGGGGATCGCACGCAAGCAGGTCGGCACCCTCAACCGCGCGTACGGGGGCAAGCGCGGCGGGATCGACACAAGGGTCCGGTTCCGGCTGGCGGGCTACGACAGCACGTCCAGGCGGAACTGGTTCCGGGAGCCGGAGCGCCACGAGCGCCGGATGAAGAAGGCACTGCGCAAAGGGGGACGGGGAACGCTCAACCTCTACACGGCGTCCGTCGGCTCGGACGTGCTCGGATTCTCGACGTTCCCGCAGTGGTACGCGGCGGACCCCGTCGTCGATGGCGTGGTCATCGACCACCGGACCGTGCCGGGCGGCTCGTTCAAGCACTTCGGGCGCGGCCACACGGCGGCACACGAGGTCGGGCACTGGCTCGGGCTGTTCCACACGTTCGAGAACGGCTGCGAGGCGCCGGGCGACGGTGTGGACGACACCCCGTACGAGGCACGACCGGCCGAAGGCTGCCCGCGTTCGAGGAACACCTGCCGCCGGCCCGGGCGCGACCCTGTGCGCAACTTCATGAACTACGGAACGGACGACTGCATGCGCGAGTTCACCACCGGCCAGGCCAGGCGCGTTCGCGCGTCCTGGGCCGCCTACCGCGCGCCCGGCGGGCACGGCCGGGCACGAACTGTCGGCGGGGCTCGGTAGCCTTCAATGACCGTGAGCACTTTCGCCGCATCGGACATGCCCCCCGCGTTCCCCGAACGGGCCGCCTGGGGGACGGCCCAGTCCCTGCGCGCCTGGCAGCAGCAGGCGCTCGAGGCCTATTTCGGCACTGACGGCAGCCTGCCGGGGCCGCGCGACTTCCTCACCGTCGCGACGCCCGGGGCGGGCAAGACCACGTTCGCGCTGCGTCTGGCCAGGGAGCTACTCGACCGCCGGATCATCGCCTCCATCACCGTGATCTGCCCCACCGAGCACCTCAAGCGGCAGTGGGCGGAGTCGGCGTCGCGGGTCGGCATCAAGATCGACCCCGAGTACCAGAACGGCCAGGGCCCGGTCGGCAAGGAGTTCCACGGCATCGCGATCACCTACGCGACCGTCGCCGCGCGGCCGGCCCTGCACCGCAACCGCACCGAGGACCGCAAGACCCTGGTGATCTTCGACGAGGTGCACCACGCCGGTGACGGACTGTCCTGGGGCGACGCCGTGCGCGAGGCGTTCGAGCCCGCGGCCCGCCGGCTGTCACTGTCGGGCACCCCGTTCCGTACCGACATCAACCCGATCCCCTTCGTCCAGTACGAGGAGGGCCCCGACGGCATCCGGCGCAGCCGTGCCGACTACACCTACGGCTACGGGCCCGCCCTGGCCGACGGGGTCGTCCGGCCGGTCATCTTCCTCGCGTACGCGGGCGAGATGCGCTGGCGCACCCGGGCCGGCGACGAGATCACCGCGACCCTCGGCGAGCCGCTCACGCAGGACCAGACGTCCCAGGCCTGGCGGGCGGCGCTCGACCCCAAGGGCGACTGGATCAGGCAGGTCCTCGCCGCCGCCGACCGCCGGCTGAGCGAGCTACGCCGGGTGATCCCCGACGCCGGCGGCCTGGTGATCGCCACCGACCACGAGACGGCCCGCGCGTACGCCAAGATGCTGCGCGCCGTGACCGGCCAGGGCGCCACCATCGTGCTGTCGGACGACCCGGGCGCGTCCAAGAAGATCAAGCAGTTCGGCGAGACCGAGGACCGCTGGATGGTCGCGGTCCGGATGGTCTCCGAGGGCGTCGACATCCCCCGGCTGGCCGTCGGCGTGTACGCCACGTCCACCAGCACGCCGCTGTTCTTCGCCCAGGCCGTCGGCCGCTTCGTCCGGGCCCGCAGGCGCGGCGAGACCGCCTCGGTCTTCCTGCCTTCCGTGCCCACCCTCATGAGCCACGCCGCCGAGATGGAGACCGAGCGCGACCACGTCCTCGACCGCCCGGTCCGCGAGGACGGCCTGGACGACGACCTGCTCGCCGAGGCCAACCGGCAGCGCGACAGTCCCGACGTGGGCGAGGAGCTTCCGTTCGAGACCGTCGAGGCGTCGGCCACGTTCGACCGCGTCCTGTACGACGGCGGCGAGTTCGGCATGCAGGCCGCGACCGGCTCGGCCGAGGAGGAGGAGTACCTCGGCATTCCCGGCCTGCTCGAACCCGACCAGGTCAGCGCCCTGCTCCGCAAGCGCCAGGCCGAGCAGGTCAAGAACGAGCAGGTCAAGAACGAGCGCAGGCGCAAGACCGGCGATCCCCGTTCCGACCGTACGGCCGCCGAGGACGTGCACGCCCTGCGCAAGGAGCTCAACGGACTGGTCGGCGCCTGGAACCACCGCACCGGCCAGCCGCACGGCGTGATCCATGCCGAGCTGCGCCGTACCTGCGGCGGCCCGCCGATCGCCCAGGCGTCCTCCGACGACATCCGCAAGCGGATCGGCAAGATCCGGGAGTGGGCCGCGCGCCGCCGTTCCTGACGATTGTCGGCGACAATGATGGCGTCCGGACTCCCACCAGGGAATCATGGAGCCGTGGAACGATTGCGGGGTTGGCCGGTCACCTTGACCGAGGGGCCGGTCGGGCTGCGCCCGCTCCGGCATCGTGACGCTGCGACCTGGCGCGACCTGCGCGTGCGCAATGCCGACTGGCTGCGTCCCTGGGAGCCCACCAACCCCGAGACGCCCCTGTTCCGTACCGGGCTCGGCCCGTACCTCAGCATGGTCCACACCATGCGCCGCGAGGCCCGGCAGGGCCTCGCGCTGCCCTGGGTCGTCACGTACGAGGACGGATTCGCGGGCCAGTTGACCATCGGCGCCATTGTGTGGGGTTCGTCTCGTTCCGCCCAGATCGGCTACTGGGTCGACCGCCAGGTCGCCGGCCGCGGCGTGATCCCCACCGCGGTCGCCCTCGCCGTGGACCACTGTTTCTTCACCGTGGGCCTGCACCGCGTCGAGGCGAATATCCGCCCGGAGAACACCGCCAGCCGCCGGGTCGTCGAAAAACTCGGATTCCGGGAAGAGGGAATTCGCCGCCGCCATCTGCACATCGACGGGGCCTGGCGCGATCACATCTGCTACGCCCTGACGGTCGAGGACGTACCCCATGGCCTGCGCTCCCGCTGGCCCGCCGACCGCCGGCAGGCATTTCCCTGAGCCCGCGCTGACTTTCTCCGGTAAGAATCCTGCGAGTGAGAAGGCCCGGCAAACAGAGAGTAACGCTGGTCTCGATCTCGCGACACACCGTCCCTTATGCTCGTCAACCTCTGACACCTGCTCGTACCGTGCGGGGCGTGACCCTGCTCCCATTGCACGTGCGCGCGCCGAAAGTCGGCCCGCCCTTGGCCCCGGCGGTGGGCCCGTGAGCAGTGCTGTCCTTTACCTGGCCATCGTCGCGGTCTGGGCCGTCGTCCTCGTTCCCATGTGGCTGCGCCGCGACGGCGAGTCCAACATCTCCCGCCTGCTGCACAAGCGCGAGGACCTCGACGAAGAGACCACCGAAGACCCCGAGCCCCTGGAGACGCCGGAAGTCCTGGAAACCCCGGAAACACGTCCGCAGCGCCGTTCCGGCCGCGCCGCCGTCATCGCCCGGCGCCGCCGCCGCACCTCGGGCCTGTCCCTGCTGCTGGCCACCACCCTGGGCCTGATCGCTGGCGGCGTCGCCCCGTGGTGGATCACCCTGCCCCCGATCCTCCTGCTGGCGGGCCACCTCGCCCTCCTCCGGGTGGCCGTCGGCGTCGACATCGCCCGCCGCCAGGACCATGCCGCCCGAGCCGCCGCCCGCCGCGCCCGCCCCGTCCCGGAGGAGCCCAAGGCCGAGATCATCGAACTGGTCACCCCCGCCGACGAGGAGGTCTTCGACCAGTACGCCGACGACCGCAGGGCCGTCGGCGAATAACCGGTGCGCGAGCACCCCCGGGAGTTTGCTAACCTAACGGAGTCCTTGGGGCTGTGGCGCAGACCGGTAGCGCACCTCGTTCGCATCGAGGGGGTCAGGGGTTCAAATCCCCTCAGCTCCACCCAGGTCAAGGCCGGTTCCCTGTATGGGAACCGGCCTTTTCGGTGCAGTGAAGTACAGCTACGACCCAAACTCGTGAGCGCTTTCCTGTTCGCGTCCAACGAGACCTTGTTACTCAGTTTCTCCGAGTGGCCAGCCGTGCGAAGGCCAGCAGGCCGCCGCGGCGTCGGCGTGAGCCTCGCCGCCGGACCACCACCACCGTTACCGAAGGCGTACCGGCGTCGCAGCGGTCACCGTGCAGGCCGTTGACCCGTTCGATGGATCGGCGAGCGCGCTGCGGATGGATGGATGACACACCAGCACCGCACCACGATCAACCTCGGCCCCCACCAGCCCAGGCCCAGCCATCTCCGCATACTCAGCAGACCAGGAATCACCATCGACTCGAACACCCGCAGAGACCGCCCACGATGCGGTCTTTGGGTGACGGCCGAACTGGCTGCAACGCCTCAGACCAGTACTTGCCTGTACTGACACACTGACGCCGTGGGACGCGCACTAGGCCAAAGAAGCAGAACGATCAACGTGTTCATGGTGCCCGCCGATGTCCAGAGCTTCAGCGCCATGCTGGCGCCACGCATCCGAGGGATCGCCGCCTGGACGGACTACGACGGGGGCACCGCCGGCGACGACCTGGCTCAGATACTCGCGGAAGAAGGCGTGCAAGCCTTCCTGCGCTTGCTTGACCGATCCGGCAGGCCGGAAGGACCCCTCATGCAGTTCTTGAACGGACGTATCAACCGGATCGATGGCTGGGACAACCGCGCAGACGGCCGCAAGATCCCCGTAGTCGACCGGGAGACTCTCGAAATCGGACGACTCGCACACACATGGCTCCCGGCCGATCACTCGCCAGAGGTGCAGAACCGCTTCTCTGCCCTGGCCACAACGGCGCATCGCTGCATCCACCAGGTCACACACCCGCACGTTGCCCACCCAGATGGCTCTCCATGGCGCGCGGCCAGGATCGGGACCCACGCCAAACGCTGGCTCAACCAGGACCCGAGCCGAGGCATCCGGGACCTCACTCGCTACCTGCGGCTCACAATGCCTTGACCAGGCCAAATCGGGGGCCGGGCGAGGCCTCCGATGGCTGTAGGACGCCAAGCGGTTGGCGTCCCCGCAGCAAGGAAGTGACACTACAGTGCGCATTCTTGTTCATGGCTGAACTGTTCGACGTGTTTGGCCACGCCCAGGGGGCACAGTGGGCTCGCCAGAGCAAGGACGCTACCTACCTGGACGAGGACTATGTGCACAGGATCAGGAAATCCGCCAAGCAGGCCACCAGGAAAGAACGGAACCGCATCAAAGACGAACTCCCCGAGATGGAAAGACGGCTCGCCATGCGAATCGCAGAAAAAAGCTGACTTGCCTTAAAGGTCGCGGGTTGGTGTTGGGTGTTCGGTCGAGAGGGCCGTGAGCGTGCTCGCGCGCGTCTTAGTCAAGCCCCACGTACGCACGGCACTCCGCCCGTTGGGACGGTAGGCCCCAGGCGCTGAGCATCAGCATGAAGTTGCCCCAGCACCAGGTATCGGCCCCCATCTCGGCCAGCGTCCGCATGGCACGCTGCTGCGGTTCGGTCAGATCCTCATACGGTGACAGTGGCGCGCTCATCGGCTGTCCGAAGACGTGCTGCAGCACAGCCTCGACCGTGGGGAAGGCAGCGGGCCCGGAGCTGAGCGCCAGCCCTTTGAGCATCGCGCCGAGAAGTCTCGGATGTGCCCGCTCCTCGATCGCCGCCAGCGTGATCGTCGCGTATCCGCGCACATTGCCGTTCAGATGGTGGATCCCGAGTGCGGAGCCTTCCGGAGGTTGCGCAGCGGCCGCCTCCAGCACCTGGAGAACCTCCGGGTCGGTGACCTCCAGCCGGGCCAGTGCGATCGCGGCGGCGCAGCGGAGTAGCGCGTCCTCTGCGGTCAGGAAGGCGCGGAGTTGCGGTGCGAAGTCATGGCCGGCCAGCAGGCCCACCGAGACGATCGCGTTGGCCGCCACGTCGGGGACGACTTCGGGCATCAGCAGCCGCCGCAGCGCGGGCAGCGTCCCGGCCGCTTCTTCCGGGAACCAGCCCAGCGTGTACGCCGCGACGGCCTGGATCTGTGGGGCGGGGTCGCCGAGCAGGTCGCGCAGCGCGGGAACGGTGGCGCGGACGGCGTCGTACGCGCCGAGCTCGGCATCGGCATGCCGCAGGGACCAGCCGAGGTCGTAGACCGCGAGGTGCATCTCGCGGACGCTGCGCTCGCCCTCGGTGACGGCCTCCGCGACCCACTGCTTCATCCGGCGCAGCCCCTCGTCGGGATCGGCGGTACGCATCCGTTCGATGTCCGCGCGCCATTCGGCGATGTCGACCCCGCTCGGCAGGTACGACTCGTCGTAGCCGATCGCGATCGCGCAGAGGAGGCGCACGATGTCGACACGGTCCTGGACCCTGGGGCCCTCGGCCAGCGCGGCCAGGAACGGCACGGCGTGCGCGGTCGCCTCGTACCGGCTGCCCTGGTGGAAGATGTTGGCGCAAAGCTCGTCCATGGCCTTGTCACGCTCGCTCGCCGACTCTGAGGCAAGCGCCCGGAGCAGATGGGGCACGTCCTCGGCCGGACCGTAAGCGTGTTGCAGGTTCGCCCAGTCAACGTCGTCCAGCCCGGCGAGCGGGTCGCCTTCCCTGTCGTTCATGGCGCGTGATTGTGCCAGCCGATACCGACGCCTAATGGCAATCCGGGCCGTTCTTGAGAGGGGATCTCGTCGTTTTGCGGGTGTTGAGGATCTGCAGGTCAGCGATGCAGATCATGATCGCGGTAAGGACGGCCTCGCGAACGCGGCGGCGGCCGATCGACACGTGCCGTGGGCGTCCCTTTGCGGGGTGAGCGAGGACGGGACCGCTCATCCGACATGCCGGCGGGCAGCGGCTGCCTCATGGCCTCGCGATAGCCGGTATCCCGGTGGTAACCGCGGCCTGCGATAGCGTCCGCGGACCGGCGGGGGTGTACAGGTCCCGCTCCTGGTGAGAGGGGTTCGTCATGAACATCGCGGTCTTCGGACCAGGCGGTCATATTACGGACGAGCTCAGCATCGTGCAGGGGGCCACCGGGCGGGACGCCGCTATCAGCGCTGCCGTGGACCTGTCGGTACCGCCGTACGAAATCTTCACCGCCTCGTCCCGCACCCTGGCATCCGGGCTTGCCAAGGCGGGCGTGCGCCGCGGGGCGGTTCGCCTCGTGTCGGTCCCGCCCGGGCCGTCCGGCGCTGCGCTGATGGCTGAGCACGGCGGCCCGGCGAGCGGGATCTCCTACGCGGACTCCGTGATCCCGCTGCTCGACACGCCCCGCCGCCAGCGCGCCGCCGTCAGCGTTCGGGAAGCGTGATGGCCGAGGTCCACGACAGCCCGAACGCCTGGGTCGCCGAGCACATCCGCCGTTTCGAGGAGACCGGTGGTCGACCGCGGCCGGGCGTGAACGACCTGCTGCTGACGACCCGGGGCCGAAAGAGCGGCGAACTGCGCCGCACCGCACTCGTCTACCAACGCCACGCCGACCGTTACGTCCTGGCGGCCTCCAACCGGGGCGCCGACCGCCACCCGGCCTGGTATCTCAACCTGCTCGCCGACCCGGATGTCACCGTGCAGGTCGGTACTCAGAGCTTCGCCGCACGCGCCCGTCCCGCCACTGCGGCAGAGCGGCCACACCTGTGGCACCTGATGGTGTCGGCCATGCCGGAGTACGCGACCTACCAGGAGGGGACCACCCGGGAGATTCCCGTGGTTCTTTTGGAACGGGTCAAGGGCCCGGCCAACACTTCGGCGGCGAACACCAAGTTCACCACCAGGACGGATACGGTCCCTCAAAGCGAGCCGCATTCATGACACTGCCCAGGGATCACCACGCGCCCCATGCTTGGACCCCGGCGGGCAGACCCCCGGCGGCTCGGACCAGGCGGAGAAACGCGTCATTGCTCACCCGGCCACGCGCGACATGGTCATCCCAGCGATATCTACGATCGCCGGAGCGGATCGTTCACACCAGGACGCCGATGTCCGGCCGCTCCGGTCAGCCTGCTCTCGGATCGGCGCCGGCCCTCCTGTAGAAGGCGTTCGTGGTGGGAAGCGCCAGCAACAGGGCCGCCTGTGCGGCCATGACCACCGCGATTATGAGGATGATGGTCTCCCATTGAAGGAACCCCTGCGTGGTCGCTTCGAATGCGATCTGTAGTGGCCCCAGAGACAGCGGTACGGCGGAGATCCACAGGCCGATCCGGCCCTCCCGACCGCCGTGCAACGCCCGCGAAGTCGCCCAGACCAACAGGACCAGGGCCGCCAGCAGCAGGAAGAAGTACGGCGCCACCTCCGCTGACGTCTCCATGTACGGGTTGCCCGGCACGTGCCCTGGTGGGTACGCCCGCAGCCGGTCGACCAGGGCGTAGTACGTGAAGGTGAGCACCATCATGCCGGTCACGACGCAGACTCCGCCCAGCAGCACGACCGCGACGGCGACGGTCATGCCGGGTATCTCTCGTGTACCGGGTACGGGTGGGTTTGGTCATCGGAGAGTAATGGCCGTTATCGGGGGCGACTTCTGGGAACGGGTCGTAGTTGTACTGGAACGATCGCAACTCGTCTCGAGTAATCCGGATGGAGGACTCGAAGATATGGGGGGAGAGAGATATGCGTAAGTTCCTGGTCGCGAGTGGGATAGGGCTGTTCGTCCTGTTCGGTCCGGCGGCGGCCGCGATGGCGCAGCCGGCGCAGCCGCAGGCGGGGGTCGTCGCGGTCGAGCAGCAGAAGAAGCAGCCGAACGACACGCAGGACGAGGGCGGCGGCAACGGCGGCCTCTGGGGTCTCGCGGGTCTGCTGGGCCTGCTGGGGCTTGCGGGCATGAAGCGCCCCAAGCACTCCGACACCGGTGTCAGCGAGCGCCCGACCGTTCATGGGCGGTGACGTTCCGGCGGCTGCGTCCCGTCATTGAACGGGACGCGGCCGCAGCGTCACGCCCGGCCGTTGCGGCGGAGCACGGCGATGGCGTGGACGGTCGCGTGGCCGCGCCAGTCGAGCGCGCCTGCGGGGGAGATCTTCGCGTAGTCGACCGTCCAGCCGCCGTCGTCCCGCTGGAGTGCGGCGAGCCGGTCCAGGTCGGCGGAGATCACGGTCGGGGCGAACAGTTCGCGGGCCGGTCGGTCCGGGAACGGGGCCAGGTCGAGCGGGCGTAGCTTCTCGTCGGCCGTGCCGCCTTCGACCGGGATCAGTCCGTCGGCCGGGATGTGCTCGGCCAGCCGCCGCAGAAGGGCGGGGGCCTCGGGACGGGTGTCGTACACGGCGTCGAGGAAGCGGACGGCGAAGGCGAGGACGTACGCGTGCGGCTTGCCGTCGAGGGCCTCGACGGCGTCGATGCAGTAGCGCGTGGCCCGTTCGAGCCAGGGGTGGCCGGCGATGTCCGGTACCTGGTGCGCGGAGGCCGCTGAGATGGCGGTGATCTGCAGGGACGAGGATTCCTGGTCGGCGCCCGTCCACCATGGGGCCGATCCGGCGGTGGTGGTCAGGGGCAGCGCGAACGGCAGGCCGCCGTCCGGCAGGGTGATCGAGTCCAGCCAGTCGCAGAGTTCGGTGGCCTGGGGTGCCGGGGCCTCCTCGAACACTTCGAAGGCGTGCAGGGCGGCGCCGGGCTGGCTTTCGGGCGCGCGCAGGTCGGGCTCCAGGCCCCAGCCGTAGCCGCCGTCGGGATTGCGATAGGCGTCCAGGGCGTCCAGGACGGCGGCGGTGCCGGGCTCGCCCGTCAGCAACTGGAAGCGGCGCCGGTCGAGGACGCGTGCGTGCGTGGCCATGAAGTCGGCGGCCGCGGAAAGGTCGATGCTCATGCCTCCATGGTGGTACCGGCGTCGGCCCAGCGTCTTGTACGTTCCGGCCGTGTCGTGCCGGGCGGTGCCATGTCGGCTGTGACGTGCCGGTTCGTGCGGCGGCTGATGCCGCGTTCGCTGCGGGCCCGGCTGACCGCGTGCGCGACGCTGATCGCGGCGGTGGTCTTCTCGACGGCCTCGGTGGTGCTGCTGTCCACGGTGCCGGGGAACCTGCGGGAGGCCTCGCAGACGCGGGCGGAGCTGGTGGCGCGCCGGGTGGCCAGCCAGGTGCGGACGGGGCGGCTGCCGCGGACGGTGCAGATCACCTCGGTCGCCCCGAGGCGGGCCTTCGTGGTGCAGGTCATCGGGCCGAACGGGCGGGCCGTGGGCGGTACGGAGGGGATGGTCCGCAGGGGGAGGATCGCCAGGTTCGAGCCGGACGGGTACGAGCGGACCGTCACGCGGGAGATCGAGGTGCGGATGCCAGGGCACGGCGCCGACGGCTACCTGGCGGTGGCGCTGTGGGTCCGGGCGCCGGACGGCCCCAGGCTGGTCTACACGGCGGTCAACCTCGCCGATGTCAACCGCGCCCTGACATGGATCTACCTGCTGGTCTACGTCGGTACTCCGGTCCTGGTGCTGACGGTCGCGCTGGTCGCGTGGTTCGCCGTCGGGCTGACGCTGCGGCCGGTACGGCGGATCCGGCGGGAGCTGGAGGAGATCAGCGGCCAGAACCTGAGCCGCCGCGTCCCGGTCCCCGACTCCGGCGACGAGATCGCCAAGCTGGCGGCGACGACGAACGCCACGCTGGAGCGGCTGGAGCGGTCGGCCGAGGCGCAACGCCGGTTCGTCTCGGACGCCTCGCACGAGCTGCGCAGCCCCATCACGGCGCTGCACACGCAGCTGGAGGTGGACGGGGCGTACCCGGAGGAGACCGACTGGCCGGGCGCGAACCGGCGGGCTCTGAAGGCGATCGCGCGGCTGGCCGCGATCGTGGACGAGTTGCTGGTGCTGGCCAGGCTGGACGCCGGTGCGAATCCCGATCGCCGGGTCGTGGACGTGAGCGGGCTGGCGGCCGAGCAGATCGAACGCCGGACGAACGGGCGCGTCCCCGTACACGGTGATCTGGCCTCGGACGCGCCGGTGCTGGGCTCGCCGATCCAGCTCGAACGGGTGCTCACCAACCTGCTCGACAACGCCGTACGGCATGCCGCCGAACGGGTGGACCTCCAGGTCGAGGCGGACGGGACCGAGGTGGTCGTGACCGTCACCGACGACGGGGACGGGATCCCCGAGCAGGATCGGGAGCGGGTGTTCGAGCGCTTCACCCGGCTGGCCGAGGGGCGCCGGCTGGACCGGGGCGGCAGCGGCCTCGGGCTGCCGCTGGCGCGGGAGATCGCGGCGGCGCACGGCGGGTCCCTGGAGATCGCCGATCACGCGCCGGGCGCCCGCTTCGTGCTGCGGCTGCCCCAAGTGTCCTAGTGGCCGGCCGTCCCAGGCGGTCGGGGGGAGGTCACGGCGACCGGTGCGCGCCATCAACCGGCCGCCGTGACCCCGTCCCCCCGCCCTGCGCGCGGACGTGATCGCCGGCTCCCTGAGCGGCGGCCGAACCGGTGCCGCCGCTCGCCCCCCACGGGGGAGCCGATGCGAGCTTCTCTCCTTGCAGGGCGCGATGAAGCTATTGCGTACCGGCGCGTAGGTTCACGCCGTCGGCGGCCGCGTCGACGAGCGGCGGAACGGGCGCGATGGGTGGTCGGTCCGCTACTGAGAGTTACAGATCATGGCGACCAGTTCGTCGGTGATGAGGCTGTACGGCACGTTCGTCCGGGTCGCGACGCGGGCGACCTGGCGGGCCGCCCCGGACGGATGGCCCCCGGCGATCACGGCAGCGGCGGCCCGGATCGCGCCCAGCCGCTCCTCGGGGGTCGCGAGCGAGCCGCCGTGGCGCTCGATCGCGCCGTCGACGATCACGTCCATCAGCGGGACGCGCGAGCGCAGGGCGGCGCGCACGGCCGCGCGTCCGCCGTCCTGCAGGAGGCGGGCCGGGTCGCGGTCGGGTGGGAGCCGTACGGCCTCCACGGGGCCGCTCACGGCGGCGAGCGTCTCCCCGAGGCGCGGTGTCTCCCCGAGGCGCGGTGTCTCCCCAGGGCGCAGTGTCTTCCAAAGGCGCAGTGTCGCGGTCCGGCCGGCGTGGTCGCCGTCGAGGGCGATGACGAGCCCGGTCCGGCCGAGGTCGGCGACCCTGCCGAGCGCGGCGAGCCGGGCCGCCGACATGGACAGGCCGCAGGTGGCCACGGCGGCGTGCGCGGGCGAGGACAGGCCGACGGCGATCGCGTCCAGGGGACCCTCCACGACGACCGGCCGCGCCGTACCGGCCGCGAGTCGTTCCCTGGCCTCGTACAGGCCGTACAGCAGCTCGCCCTTATGGAAGGCGTCGGTGCCGGGCCCGTTCAGGTACTTCGGGCCGTCCGCGCCATCGGCCCGGCGGCCGATGAACCCGGCGATCGTTCCGTCGCCGGTACGGATCGCGAACATCGCGCGGTCGCGGAAGATGTCGTAGACCGCACCCGAACGGCCGCGCCGTGCCAGCCCGGCGCCGATGAGTGCCTCGTCGTCGTGGCCGCGGGCCCGCAGATGCTCGGTGAGCGCCCGCGGGCCGGGCGGGGCGTACCCGATCCGCCACCGCCGCTGTACGGACGGTGGGAAGCCGCGTCCGGCCAGATAGGCGGGCACCCAGCCGTCCTCCAGCCGGGCCTGGAAGAAGCGCTGCGCCGTTTCCATCAGGTTGTGTACGGGGAGGTCGTGTACGGGCGGGTACGCCGCGCAGATCCGGCGGGCGAGCCGGACGATCCGGTCGCCGACCCCGGCGGCGGCGTACGGTCCGGCGGCGGGTGGAAAGGCCAGGTGGCCGGTCTCCAGGCCGAAGCCCGCCAGTACGAGAAACGCGACCGAGTCCGCCTCGACGCGCCGGAGCCCGTGGCAGGCCCCGTCAGGCCGGTCGGTCTGGTCGGACAGGTGGAGCCGGTCACGTGGGCTCAGCGCGTGCGCGAGCCGGTGGGCGAGCAGCGTGGCCGCGCCCAGATCGTCCGGCTCCCGTACGGGCGGGACGCCGTGCCGGGCGGCCAGTGCGGCGAGCCGGGCGCGGGCCTCGGACGGCGGTACGGGCCGCCGGGGTTCGGGCGGGAGGCCCTCGGTCTGGGTGATGTCGAAGACGGCCGTGACCGGGGACAGCAGCCGGATCCCGGTCTCGCCCTTCCTGACCTGGCGACCGGCCGCCCGCCACGCCGCGTACGACCGGACGTCGGTGGCCGCCCGCCACTGCGCCGAGATCAGCAGGGTGTCGGTGAAGCCGTACCGCCGCCCGAACCGGGCCGCGCGCTCCAGCCACCAGCTCCACGGCAGCGTCCCGTCGCGCAGCCGGGCCGCCTGGTGGCCGGCGATGTCGCGCAGTACGGTCGCGAGCCGCTCGTCTCCGGGGGCGGGCATGGCCGTCCTCCTCGCCGTCGGGCGTACGGGCGGGGAAGCGGCGGGCCCGGGACTCGCGACTAGGACATACCCATCTAAAAGCCCCGTGTCACCCGGAAGTGCCGTGTCGCCCAGGCGGCTCGGATCACAGGTAGAGGCCGAGGAGCTCCTCCGGATAGTCCAGCGACGGCGGCAGGTCGTCGGCGGTCAGCGTGATCAGTTCGTCCCTGGTCGGCGGCGCGACCTCCGGCCCCGTGCCGGAGTGCGCGCCGGCCTGCTTGGCGGGGTGCGAGCCGTTCGGCTCCGGGTGCCAGGCGTCCCGGTCCGCCGACGCGATCCGCTGCGCCTGGTTGGCCACCGCGATGTCCAGCAGGTTGCGCATCAGCCGGCCGTTGCCGAACGAGGACCCGCGCGGCGCGCGGCGCAGCGTCGTCCGCAGCAGGCCGGTCGTGCCGTCCGCGAGCCGGAACCCGTCGGCGCCCGCCAGCTGCTCGAACACCATGACCAGCTCGTCGTCGGTGTAGTCGGGGAAGTGCAGCTGCTTGGGGAACCGCGAGTCCAGGCCGGGGTTGGCGGCCAGGAACTCGACCATCTCCCGCTGGTAGCCGGCGACGATCACCACCAGGTCGTCCCGGTGGTCCTCCATCAGCTTGACCAGCTCGGCGATCGCCTCGTGCCCGTAGTCGCTCTTCAGCGGCGACTGGGTGAGGGTGTACGCCTCGTCGATGAACAGCACGCCGCCGATCGCCCGTTCCACCAGTCGGCGCGTCCGGGGCGCGGTCTGCCCGATGTACTCGCCGACCAGATGGGCCCGGGAGGCCTCCACCACGTGCCCGGACGACAGCACGCCGAGCTTCTTGTAGATCCGGCCGAGCAGCCGGGCCACCATGGTCTTGCCCGTACCGGGATTGCCGGTGAAGACCATGTGCCGCGTCGGCGCGCTGATCCGCAGCCCCGTGTCGCTGCGCAGCCGTGCCGCGCGGGTCTCGGCGACCAGCAGCCCGATCTCGTGCTTGACGGTCTCGAGGCCGGTCAGCTCGCGCAGCTCGACCATCGGGTCGCCCGCGCTCTGCGTGGTGTCGAGGGTCGCCGGGATGTCGCGCTTGCCGACCACCAGCTCCGCGCCGGGCTCTCCGGTGTCGGATGGCCCGGTGTTTGACGGCCCGGTGTTTGACGGCGCAGTGCCCCGGGCGCGTACCGACTCCACGACCAGGTCGGCCAGGTACGGCGCGAGCCGGGCGTTGCGGAGCGTCTGGACGGGTGGGGTCGCGGTGAGCAGCAGGCCCGCGGCGGTGAGGGCGTGCCGGGTGCCGCGCGCGCCGCGTGCCTTCAGAGCGCGGCGGAACAGCTCGGCGTGGCCGTCCTCGTCGAACGGGTGCGTGCGGGCGATGAGGAACCGGTGCGTCAGGACCGGGTCGACCTCGCGGATCCGCTCCACGCCGCCCGCGTCGCACAGCGCCACCAGGCTCAGCTCCGCGTGCACCGCCAGCAGCCGGTGCAGCTCGCCCGCGATGGCCTCGCCGTTGCCCGGATCGGTGACGATGCCGTCCAGGCCCTCGATGATCAGCAGCCGCTCGCCGGCGCAGTCGCGCATGTCGGCGTGCAGCTTGGCGACGGCGTCCGAGAGCCGCTGCCCGGCGAACAGGTTGTCGGTCAGCCAGACCGGGTCGCGGCCGAGGTCGAGCACCTTGCTCAGCTCCTGCGCCGCGTCCCGCTTGCCGGTGCCGTCCGGGCCGGCCAGCAGCAGCCGTACGGGCGCGTTGCCCCGGCCGAACGTCGCGAGCGCCCGGGTCACCTCGGGCTGCCCGACGATCGTGCTGGTCACATCGGCCACGGCGGGCTTCGCCGGACGCTTGCCGTCGGCCGTGACCGGCTCGATCCGGAGCTCGTCCACCAGCGGGTTGATCACCCGGCGGCGCGGCGCGTACAGCCGCCGCAGGTCGGTCTGGAACTGGCCGACCGGGATCCACTCGGGCTTGGGGAACCACGGGTCGCCCGGCAGGCCCTGCACGGTCGCGACCCAGCGCATCGCCATGTCCAGCCAGGCGCGGCAGGCGTCGGCCGAGCCGGAGACCATCGCCCGGACGAGCCAGGCGCGGGTCCGCTCCTGCCAGGCGCCCGCCTTGAAGCCGCGCCGCTCCGTCTTGAACCGGCCCTGGAGCTCCAGGTAGCGGTCCTCGCCCAGCGCCACGGCCAGCTCCGCCGGAACGTGCTCAAGGCTGCCCTGGAGCAGCAGCTGGATCAGGTGGGTCTCCACCGTCTCGTCGCGCGGCGCCACGCTCACCAGGTGCTCGTACGCGGCGAGCAGGCCCGCCGAGACCCACTCCAGGTAGCCCACCGGGCCCTGGAGCTCCGGCAGCGCCGACAGGATCTCGTCGTCGGCATGGGCGTGCCAGTGCTCGCGCAGCTCCATCTTGGCCAGGTTGACGTCGCACTGGGGCGGGTCCTCGTACAGCCGCAGCAGCGCCTTGCGCCGCTGGTCGAGGGGCTCGATGCCTTCCAGGACGTCCAGGCAGTCGCGGGCCAGGGAGATCGCCAGCTCCCGGTCGGGGGCCTCGACCAGCCAGTCCACCGGCGGGCGCCACCGCCCGCCCGGCGCGTCCCAGCGGGTCATCCGGGTGCTGAGCGGCCCGGGATTGAGTAGATGCCGGTGCAGCAGCCGCTCCGGCAGCTGCGACCAGGAGCCGGCCTTGATCGCCCCGCCGCCGGGCAGGAACGCCAGGATCCCGAAGATCTCCGCCGTCACCAGCGAGGCCGGCAGCGTCAGCAGCTTGTGCTCGTCGGTGGTCAGTCCGGCGCAGCGCGGATCGGCGGCCAGCGCGTCGATCCGCTCGCTGATCTCCTCGAACAGCCCGTCCGGGACCCGCCAGGGCCCGTACGAGTAGACGTCGAGGACCGGCTCGTCGGTGAGCAGTAGGCCCAGATGCTCCGGCAGCCGCAACGCATTCTCCCCAAGAGTGAACAAACCCGGGGTAACAGCCTATGGTTCCGAACCGCCTGGGTCCTTCACCGGCGCCGGGTGGGCGTACGTGAGCCTAATGTCCGTCGCGGACCACGACGGCCCGGCCGACGACCACCGTTCCGGCGATCCGGTCGTGCCAGCACCGCCGCCGTGGCCGGTCCCAGACCAGCGAGAACGCGTTCAGCAGCCAGAGCGCCTGCCCGAGGACCGGCACCAGGCCCGCCACGGACATTCCCAGCGGGAACTCCAGGGCCCTCCCGACGGCCGTTCTCGTGGAGACCGGCGCCCCGTCGGCTCCGACGACCCGCAGCCCCAGGACCCGCTTGCCGAGCGTCAGCGACCAGCCCGCCAGGCAGAACGCCTCGTACAGGAACCCGGTCACGAGCACGGCCGCCAGCACGATCGCGGCCAGCGCCGCCGGGCCCGGCCCGGTGATCAGGACGATCACGCCCGAGACCCCGGCCGCGGCGGCGAGGACCACCGCCAGATCGACCCCGCGCGCCGCCAGCCGCCGTACGGGAGCCGGGAACCCCGTGTCCACCACGATGATCTCCGGGGTCCGTACCGGCGGCATCGCGTACAGGGCGGGCGAGAAACCCAGCCGATCGTTCATGAGACGCCACCCTCGACACGAAAGCCGCTCACCGTAACGCCCGATCGTATCGACCACCCGGAACAAAGGTGACCGTTTCGGTCAGAACCTGTTGAATCGCCCGTACGCGCGGCAGCAGGCGTCCCCGGAAGCGGGCGGTACGGCGGTCATCGGCCGGCCTCGAGTGATCTCTCGACCCAGCGGGCGGCCTTGAGGGCCTTCTGGGGCGAAGCGGAATCGTCGTCCTGGTAGTTGATCTCGGCGGTGAGGTTGTCGACCCGGAACACCAGCTTCGAGTCGGAGTCGGTGTCGTAGGCGAAGGCCGCGTCGCCGAGATCCGGTACGTCGGTGGGGTCGACCGCGTTGTTGCGGTCCTGGATGAAGGCCTGGTCGGCGGCCTTCGCCTCCGGCACGATCCGGAGCGTGACGGCCAGCCGGTCGTCGTGGGAGCCGGGTGCGAGGGGGCCGGTCATCCAGGTACAGGACTTGCTCCGCCTGGTGGCGTCGTTCGAGGTGGAGAAGGAGGGGACGAGCTGGGACGCCTGCTCGGCGGTGATGAGGCCGCAGGGAGAGGGAATCGCCGCGAAGCGGGCGGGCGGGGTCGCGGCGGCGGTGGCGGACGGCTGCCGCTTGGCCGCAGCCGTGGTGTCAGATGAAGCGGTGCCAGAAGAGCCTTGGGACGCGATCGCGATCGCGATGGCCATGACGGCGACCAGGACGACGGTTCCGGACAGGGCGGCGGCGATTCCCCATGCCCGGTGGCTCTTTCGGGGCTTGACGGCCGGGACGGTGGGCTGCCCCAAAGGGCCGGGAGGCGCGCCCTGGGGGAGCGGCAGCGCGGGCAATGTCGGTTCGCCCGCGGCGAAGGAACGCAGGGCGCTCTCTACCTGGTCGGTGCTCAGGCGTGCGGCGGGGTCCTTGATGAGCATGGCCAGGATGAGCGGGCCGAGGGGACCGGACGCCTGGGGGCGCGCGGGCTCTTCCGTCAGTACGGCACTGAGGGTGCCCATGACGCTGGTACGGGCGAACGGGGTGCGCCCCTCGATCAAAGCGTAGAGCGTCGCACCCAAGGACCACAGGGGTCGGACGAGGGGCCGCTGGGCTCGTACCGGACCCGTTCCGGCGCCATGAACGCGGGCGACCCGACCAGGTGCCCTTCCTGGGTGAGCGGCGTCTCGCCCTCCAGGGAGGCGAGCCCGAAGTCGGTGAGAACGGCGCGGCCGTCGTCCCTGAGGAAGATGTTGGCGGGCTTGACGTCGCGGTGCAGGACCCCTTGGGCATGGGCGACGCGGAGGGCTCCGAGGATGTCGAGGCCGATGCGGGCCACCCGGTCGGGTGGCATCGGTGGCTCCTTCTCCAGGGAACGGCCCGGGAGCAGGTCCATGACGATGCACGGGCGGCCCTCGTCCAGGACGACGTCGTGCACGGTCACGATGGACTTGTGCCTGAGGAGGGCGGCCGCGCGCGCTTCGCGCATGGCTCGCTGGGCGGCCTGGTCGCGCTGCTCCGGGCTGAGACGTTGGGTGAGGAGCAGTTCCTTGACCGCGACATCGCGTCCGAGCGTTTCGTCGCGCGCGCGCCAGACGATCCCCATGGCCCCTTGGCCGAGCTTCTGCACGAGGCGATAGCGGCCATTGAGTACGCGGTCCGTCATCGGCGGCCTGCAATGCTCTGCGCGATCCAGCGGGACGCTTGGAACGCCTTTTCAGGTGACTCGGCGCCGCGTGCGTAGACGTACTCGACCTCCAGCACGAAGTTCTTGGCCCGGAGGACGACCTGGGTCTTGTCCATGGCCATCGACGTGCCGGTCGTCGTGTACGAGAAGGCCTCGTCCCCGATCCCGGGCGCGGTACGGGCGGGAGTCCCCGTGGCCTTGACGTGCCTGACGCCGATCTCCGTCCAGCCCCAGACGGTCAGCTTCGACCCCTGGGCCCGCGAGTTCCGTACGCTCACGAACTCGTTGTGCGCCTCGGTGGGGGATTCGGGGGGCGGCGACCCCGCGCGGCGTCCGATGTCGGTGATCATGAGCCCGTGCTTGGGGGCGGTCCAGAAGCAGGTCCTGCCCTCCTCCCTTCCCCGTTCGGGCGTTCCCTTGGGAAAGAGCCGGCTGATCTGCTCGGGCGTGAGCAGCGTGCACAGATCGAGGGCCGCCGGGTCCGCCGAGGGGGACGATGAGGGCGGGGCCGACACCACTTCGGGCTTGGGAGGCGGCGATGATGCCGCGGGCTCGTCGTCCCCGGAGAGAGCGACGGCCACCACGGTGCCGGTGGCGAGGGCGAAGATCGCCGCAGCCGCCGCGACAGGGATCCACACGCGGGAACGGCGCCGGCGCGGGGGCGGAGTGGGTATCGGGTCGCGCAGCCCTGAGGGCCTTCCGGACGCGACGTTCTGCAGGACGTCCCGTACGGCATCAGGAGTCAGCCGCGCAGACGGATCCTTCTGCAGGAGATACCACAGCAAGGGGGCCAGGGATCCTGCCTGGCGCGGTGGTGCGGGATCCTCCGTTAGGACGGCCCCAAGCGAAGCCATGTGGTTGTCGCGTTCGAATGGAGCGCGGCCTTCCACGGCCATGTAGAGGGTGGCGGCCAAAGACCACAGGTCCGATTCAGGACCCGCCGGCTGCTCGCGTAGGCGTTCGGGAGCGGCATAACCCGGAGACCCGACAAAGGCACCGGTCCGGGTAAGAGAAGGGTCGCTTTCAACGCTGGCGATTCCGAAGTCGGTGAGGATGACGCGATTGCCGTCCTCGGCCAGCAGCACGTTGCTCGGCTTCACGTCGCGGTGGACGATCCCCTTGGCGTGCGCCGCCCGCAACGCGTCCAGGACCTGCAGGCCGATGCCCGCGACCATCGCGGGCGGGCGCGGTCCGTGCCGCCGGACGAGCTGCTCCAGCGAGGTGCCGCGGATCAGCTCCATGACTATCCACGGGCGGTCGTCCTCGATCACGACGTCATGGACGGTGATGACCGAGGGATGGTCGATCAGGCCGGCGGAGCGGGCCTCGCGGCGCGCGCGCTCGGTGGCGACCCGGCGTTCCTCCGCAGTGAGCTCCTGCGGGTACACGACCTCCTTGACCGCCACGTCCCGCCGGAGCGTCTCGTCCATGGCGGACCAGACCGTGCCCATACCGCCGCTGCCGAGCCGTTCGAGCAGGCGGTACCGGCCTGCGAGCAGCAACTGTTCGGGCATGTGAGCGTTCCTCCTCCGGCGCGCCCACACGGTCTCCGGCGCGCCCACACGATACCGACCGATCATGCTCGGTCCGGCATCATGGACAACATGAGCAACGGTGTCCCCTCGTGAACGCCCCCCTCGTGAACGGCCCCGTGCAGGCCCTCGCCGACCGGCTGATGGCGATCGACTGGTCCGTCGAGTGGCCGGACGGCCCCGACCGCACCCGCTCCCGGCTGGCGCTGATGAGAGAGTTCTTCCGCCGCTCGGACTGGTGGGCCCACCACGCGGGCGCGGCCAGGGTTCCGTTCTTCGACGTGGCCGGGCGACTCGGTACCGGAGTGGCCGCCGATCCCGACCTGGTACGCCGCGTACAGCAGAAGATGGATCTCTCCTCTTTGCAGCCGGCCGCGCGGATGTGCAAGGCGGCCCTCGACTTCGCCGCCCTGAAAGAGCAGGACGTGGAGTTGCCCAGGCTTCCGGATCCGTACGAACCGCTCGTCTATTTCTTCGAGCGCGGCGGGGCGTTCTACCGCGACTGCAGCGGCGCCTTCATCGAGATCGGCGGCGCGGCCATCCCGTATCGCGCGGCCAAGGCGAAACTGGTGTCCGAGCCCTACGCGCCTTTGGACCATGCGCTTCTGGACGAGCTGGACGCTTGACTCCCTATATGTCCAACTCTCTTTATGCCTGACTCCCCTTGCGGAGGGCTTCAACGGCCATCCGGGCGGTCGTGCCGATAACGGCGTCGACTTCCGGCATGACGGCGTTCGTACTGTGCGAGCGGGTGAATACGGCGACGGCGTAACGGCCCCCGTCCGGATACTCGACCACACCGACCTCGTTCCGGATCGTGGGGAGCGTGCCGGTCTTGCCGCCCACCCGTACGTCCTCGTACGGGAACCCGGAGGAGAGCCGGTGCGGCCACACCTGGAGGCCGAAGAGCCGCCGCATCTGGGCGCACGCCTCGGCCGGGGCCGCCTCGTCCCGCCAGATGAACGACAGGAGCCGCGCCATCTCCCGCGGCGTGCTGTGGTTGGTGTGGGCGGGATCGAGTACGCGCAGCCCCGCGAGCAGTCCGGGCTCGTCCAGGTGCGCCCACAGCTCCCCGAGGTCGCCGACGCCGGCGTCGCTCAGCAGGGCGTCGTGCAGCTCGCGGCCGTTGGAGACGACGTGGGTCCGGTGCAGGCCCAGCTCGTCCAGGGCGGTGTTGATCGCGTCCTGTCCCACCCGGGCGAACAGGACGTCGGCGGCGGCGTTGTCGCTGACCGTGATCATCAGGCAGGACAGGTCGCGCAGCGACATCCGCACCTCGTCCAGCAGCGCCGAGATCCCGGTGGGACCGCTGGTACGGCCGCCGGCGGGCACCGTGACCTGCTCGGTGGGCTCCAGCGCGCCCGCCTCGGCCTGCCGGTGGAAGGCCACCAGCAGCGGCACCTTGAACACCGACGCGAGCACCACGGGGGCGTCGCCGCGGACGGCGATCTCCCGGCCGGTGTCGACGTCCGCCGCGTACAGGTACCCGGTGACGCCCACGTTCCGGAAGGCGGCCTCGATCCGCGACTCGGCGCTCATGCGAGGAACCCCGAGGCGGGCCGGGGGACGACCCGGCGCGCCGGCCGTTCGATCGCGGTCATCCCGGCCTCGCGCCGCAGCACCGCCGTGGCGACGGCGGTGAACTCCGCGATGGCGGGGTCGTCCCGCCGCCAGGCACAGGACGTGCGCAGGGTCAGCGGCTCCCCGGCGAGTGGCCGCCAGACGACCCCGGCCGTCTCCGCCGTACGGGGCGTCAGCGCGACGGCCGACCCGGCGAGGACCAGGCCGAGCGCGAACTGCGGGTTGCCGGCCGCATGGACGGCGGGCGGGTCGTAGCCGTGCCGCCGGCAGGTGACGAGCAGTTCGTCGTACGCGCCGGGGGCCTCGTCCCTAGGAAAGACCACCAGGTCCCGTCCGGTGAGATCGGCGAGATGCACCTCGTCCGCATCGGCGGCCGCTGCACTGGCAGCCTCCGGCTCCGGCAGCAGGACGCCCACCGGCTGGCCTAGCAAGGGGCCCAGGACGAGATCGCGCGTGTCGCACGGATGCCGCAGCACCCCGACGTCCAGGACGCCGTCGGCCAGCGCTCGTACCTGGTCGCCGGTGGGGAGTTCCCGCAGGTCGAGCCGTAGTTCGGGGCTCCGCTCGCGGAACGCGGCGATGATCGCGGCGACGACGTCCCCGCCCAGGCCCGAGGGCAGGCCGGCCCGCAGCGCCCCGGCGTCACCGGCCCGTGCCCGGTCGGCCAGCGAGTAGATCCGGTCGGCGCGGGCCAGGAACTCGCGGGCCTCCTCCAGCAGCAGCCGGCCGGGCGCGGTGAGCTCCACCCGGCGGCTCGACCGGTCGAACAGCCGTACGCCCAGTTCCCTCTCCAACCGCTGGATCCGCTGGCTGAGCGGCGGCTGCGCCATGCCCAGGCGCTCGGCGGCATGACCGAAGTGCAGTTCTTCGGCCACGACCACGAAGCACCGCAGGTGCCCCACCAGGTTCACGAGCGTGGATCATAGCAATCCGCATATGGTTCACCGCCGGTCACGGTCCCCGGGTGCCGGCGGCGGCCACGAGCGCGCACGCGCCGATGCCGATCAGGGCGGCGGCCATGCCGGCCGGTCCCTGGTCGAAGAGCCTTCCGACGACCAGGCCGCCCACGCAGGCGAAGATGCCGGAGAGGAAGGACAGGACGCCGTAGTACGAGCCGAACCGGTCCGGCGGGGCGTGCCGGGCGGTGCGCTGGAAGATGGACGGCTGGACCAGCCCGTTGGAGATGCCGTTGAGCACGGCCGCGACCATCAGCACGCCGGTCTCGTCACCGTCGAGTGGGGCGAGCAGGACGTAGGTGGCCGCCGCGCACAGGAGTCCGAAACGCAGCACCCAGGGGCGTTCGCCCCGGTGGGCGGCGGCGACCCAGGGCTGGGCGGACGCGGCGAGGGCGGCCAGGACGCAGAAGCACAGGGTCGCCGTGCTCGCGCTGAAGCCCTGGAGCGGCACGACGGTCATCATGTGGTTGGCGAGGAGCGTCGTCGGCGCGGTCATCAGCGCGAACAGCACGAACGTGCGGTCGCGCAGGACGGCCCGTACACCCAGGACGATGTCGCGCGGGCGCGGCGGCGCGGTCTTCTTCTCGCGGCGGGGCAGCAGCAGGAAGAGCGCGACGGCGATCATCCAGGTCGAGGCGGCCACGCCCGCGAGCAGGATGAAGCCCGGCCCCAAGGCCAGGAGCGCGAGCCCCACGGGAGGGCCGGCGACCGCCGCGATGTGCTGGGTCGCGATGTACGCGGCGAAGCCGCGGGAGCGCCGGTCGGGATGCACGCCGGCCAGCAGGGTGTGGGCGGCGGGATGGAAGAGCGCGCCGCCCGCGCCGAGGACGACGGCCGCGCACAGGAGCGCGGCCGTGCCGTCGGCGGTCCCGAGCAGCACGAAGCCCACCGCGCGCAGGGCGCAGGCGATCGCGCCCGTACGGGTCGCGCCGAGCAGGTCGGTGACGGCTCCGACCGGCAGGAGCAGGGCGTACTGCACGCCGAGCCGTACCCCGAGGACCAGCCCGATGGTGCCGGCCATCAGGCCCACGTCGTCCCGGAGATGCGCGACCACGTGCGCCATCACGGCGAAGAAGCCGAGCGAGGCGGCGAGCTGGATCGCGATCAGCATCGCGACGACCCGCCGGTCGTCGGCGTCCGCGGCCGGGTCGGGCGGAGCGGGCGGTACGGGCGGGGCAGCGGCTGGAGCGGGAGCGGCGGCGGGCATGGAGAGAGCAGACCAGAGGTATCTCAGAACGGTCCAATATGGAAAGGGGGCGGAAAACGATAGCCGAATCGGTATCGGGCGAGGTCACCAGGCTGGCTCGGCCACCGCGCGAGCGCGTTACCTGGCCGGTGAGGCAAAGCCGGAGGCGAGCCTCACCGGCCAGATCGCGAAGCGATGTCGCGCTCGCACAAGGCACGGTCACGGTGCGAGCCGCCAGGCGAGCCCCGTGGGCCGGGACTTTGAAACACGGCTAGGTCACCAGGGTGCGGAGCTCGTCCGCGTCGGGGACGTGGATGAGCTCGAAGAGCCGCAGCGCCTGCTGCCGGAGCGCGCGGGCCTGGCCCGGATCGGAGCCGTCCAGGGTGCCGGCCAGGACGCGGAGGGCCTGGCCCTGACCCCAGGCGTGGCCGGTCTCCTGGAGCACGCGGAGGGCTTCGCGCGCGGACCGGGCCGCCCCGGGCAGATCGTCCAGGCGGAGCCGCGCCTCGGCGATGCGGAAGATCGCCAGGCCCTCCCACTGGCGGTTGCGGCGCATCCGGAACGTCTCCGCCGCCTCCTGCTGGCAGCTCACCGCCTCCGCCGTGCGGCCGAGGCCGTCCAGGACGATGCCGAGCTGGTAGAGCCCGTAGCCCGCACGGTGCGGGCCGCCCAGCTCGCGGTGCAGGGACAGGCCCCGCTCGGCGGCCACGAGCGCCTCGTCCGCGCGGCCGAGGGCGAGCAGCGAACGGGACAGGGCGCTGAGCGTGCTGGCCTCCCCGTACCGGTCGCCGAGCTTGCGGAACGCGTCCAGCGCCTCGATGTGGCGGCGCAGCGACTCCTCCCGGCGGCCCTTCATGAACGCGCAGCGGCCGAGCAGGCCGAGCGCGTCGGCGGCCAGCCACACGTCCGCGGTCTCCCGGCCACGGCGCAGCGCGACCTCGCACACGGCGGCGGTGTCGTCCATCCGGTCGGCGTAGTAGTAGATCAGGCCCAGATGCGCGTGGGCGCGGCCCTCGCTGCGCGGGTCGCGGTGCTCCCAGGCGGCGTCGATGACGGCGTACGCGGCGCGCTCGCACTCCTTGGCGTGCACGCCGGAGTTGACCAGGGTGTCGGTCAGCAGCAGCAGATCCGCGGCCAGCGGGAGGAGATCGCGCGTGTGGACGGCCTGGGCGATCGTGGCGAACAGTCCCGGTGCCTCGACGAAGAACCAGTCGCGGGCGGCGTCCGGGCCATCGAACGCCTGGCCCGGGACGGCGGCGGGGAGCAGCGCGTTGCGGGCGCGGCCGTCCGCCGGGTTGATGAGCAGGTGCGCGGTACGGGCGGTGGCCAGGTGGAAGTGGAACAGCCGGTGCAGGGCGGTGGCGCGTTCCTCTGGAGCCTCGTCGCTGTCGGCGTGCTGGCGCGCGTACAGCTTCAGCAGGTCGTGGTAGCGGTACCGGCCGGCGGTCGGGGAACGCAGCATGCTCACGTCGACCAGCGACTCGCACAGCTCTTCGGTGTCGAGTACGGGCAGGCCGAGCAGGGCCGCGGCGGCGTCACGGGAGATCGTCGGGCCCTCGGCGAGGGCGAGCAGCCGGAACGCCCGCCTCTGCGCCGTGCCCAGCTGGTTGTAGCCGAGCCGGAAGGCCGCCTCGACGGCCAGGTCGGCGACCCGCAGCTCGGCCAGCCTGCGGCGGCGGTCGGCCAGCCGCGCCACCAGGGAGGCCACCGTCCAGGACGGGCGGGCGGCGAGCCGGGCGGCGACGATCCGTACCGCCAGCGGCAGGTGCCCGCAGGCGGCCAGCAGCGCGCCGGTGGCGGCGGGCTCGGCGGCCAGCCGGTCCGCGCCGACGATCCGGCCGGCGAGCGCCAGTGCCTCGGCCGGCTCCATCACGTCCAGGTCGAGCAGCCGCGCGGCGTCCAGGCCGCCCAGCTTGGACCGGCTGGTGATCAGTACGGCACAGGACGGCGAGCCGGGCAGCAGCGGCCTGACCTGCCGGGCGTCGCGGGCGTCGTCGAGCAGGACCAGGACGCGGCGGCCGGCGAGCCGGGTCCGGTAGAGGGCGGCGCGCTCGTCCACGCCCGCCGGGATCGCGTCCCGCTCCACCCCGAGGGCCTGCAGGAACGCGCCGAGCACCGGATGCGGGTCGGCGGGGTCGCAGCCGGCGCCGTGCAGGTCGATGTAGAGCTGGCCGTCGGGGAACTCCGCCCTGATCCGGTGCGCCAGGTGCAGCGCGAGGGCCGTCTTGCCCACGCCGCCCGCTCCGGAGACCGCCACCAGCGCGACGGCGCGGCGCGGCCCGGCGAGCAGGGCCGTCCGCAGGTCGTCGACCATCCTGGCGCGGCCGGTGAAGTCGGGGACGTCCCCCGGCAGCTGTGCCGGTGCGTGCGCGAGCTGGGCCTGCGCGTGCGCGGGCGGCCGCGCCGGCGCCGGCTCCGGTACGTCGGTCAGCAGCCGCTGGTGCAGATCCGACAGGTCCTGGCCGGGCTCGATGCCCAGGTCCTCGATGAGGGTCCGGCGCGTCTCGGCGTACACGGCCAAGGCCTCGGCATGGCGGCCCGCCCGGTGCAGGGCGAGCATCAGCAGGCCGTGCAGGCGCTCGCGCAGCGGGTGCTCGGCGACCAGAGCGGTGAGTTCGGAGATGATCCCGGCGTGCGCGCCCAGTTCGAGATCGAGTTCGAGGCGTGCCTCGACGGCGGCCAGCCTGCGTTCGAGGAGCCGGATCCGGTGCGCCCGCGCGTACGGTCCCGGCACGCCGGCCAGCGGCTCGCCGTGCCAGCGGGCGAGCGCGGAACGCAGCAGCTCGCGGGCCTCGGCCGTACGGCCCTGGGAACGGGCCTGGTCGGCGGCGGCGACGTCGCGTTCGAAGGCCGTGGCGTCCAGGGACCCGGCCGCGAGGCGCAGTGCGTAGCCGTCGCCGACCGACACCAGGACCCGGTACGGGGCGTCCTGCCCGGGTTCCAGCAGGCGGCGCAGCCGGGAGGCGTAGGTGCGCAGCGCGCCGACCGCGCGGCGGGGCGGCTCCTCACCCCAGACGGCGTTGACCAGCTCCTGCGCGGTGGCCGGACGCCCCTCCCTGAGCAGCAGCGCGGCCAGCAGCGCGCGCTGCTGGGGCGGCCCCGGGGACAGCTCTTCGCCGTCGCGCCAGACCCGTGGGGGACCGAGGACGGCGAACGAGAGGGGTACCGGGGACACCGGAGACACTTCCATTGCAAAGCACCATATGCGGCAATATAAACGGCGGTGCGGGGGGTGGTGGCGTGCGGACCGATCGAAGATCGTTAACTCTGGTGTCAGACCTGGATGAGAGACTCTGCTGCTGTGACGACTCCCGCACTGCGCTTCACCGTGCTCGGGCCCGTGCGCGCGTGGCGGGGCACCGGAGAGCCGGCGCTCGGCGGGCCGCAGCAGCGGGCCATGCTCGCCGTGCTGCTGCTCAGCGGCGGGCGGTCCCTGTCGGTCGACGGCCTGGTGGACGCGCTCTGGGGAGACGATCCGCCTGCCCGTGCCGTGGGAACGGTGCGCACGTACGCCTCCAGATTGCGCCGGGCCCTTGAGAACGATCGGGCCCACCCCGAGGTCCTGGTCTCGACCGGCAAAGGCTACGCCCTCCGTACCGCCCCGGGCATGCTGGACGCCGAAGTCTTCGAGACCCTCGCGGCCGAGGCCGAGCGGGCGCGCGGGCGGGGCGATCCGGCCCGCGCCCGGGAGCTGTTCGGCCGCGCGCTCGACCTCTGGGACGGTGCCCCGCTGCCCGGACTGCCCGGTCCGTACGTGCAGGCGGCGCGGGTCCGGCTGGCCGAGCGGCGGCTGGCGGTCCTGCAGGCGCGGATCGAGGCCGATCTCGAGCTGGGCCGGCATGCCGGGATCGTCGGCGAGGTGGCCGCGCTGAGCCGCGAGCACCCGCTGCGCGAGCCGCTGTGCGGGCTGCTGATGATCGCGCTGTACCGCTGCGGGCGGCAGGCCGAGGCCCTGCGGGCGTACGAGTCCGCGCGCCGGACGCTGGCCGCCGAGCTGGGCGTCGACCCCGGGCCCGAGCTGCGCGAGCTGCACGGCCGGCTGCTGCGCAACGACCCGTCGCTGGCGGCGCCGCCCGCCACCGCGAACGGTGGCGGAGGCAACGGAAACGGAGGCAGCGGAAACGGAGGCAGCGGAAACGGAGGCAGCGGAAACGGAGGCAACACGGAACGGCCCGCCTCGCTGCCCGCCGACCTGGCCGACTTCACCGGACGGGCCGCGCTGGTCGAGCGGATGACCGGCTGGCTGGCCCAGGAGGGGCGCCGGGCCCCGGTGGTCGTCGCGGTGTCCGGGGTCGGCGGCGTCGGCAAGACGGCGCTGGCCGTGCACGTTGCCCACGCCGTACGCGACGCCCATCCCGACGGGCAGCTCTACGTCGATCTCCTGGGCACGGGCGACCGCCCGCTGAAGCCCGCCGTGGTGCTGGGCGAGTTCCTGCGTGCGCTCGGCGAGCCCGGCCCGTCCGTGCCCGAAGGCGAGCACGAGCGGTCGGCGCTGTTCCGGTCGTTGCTCGCCGACCGGCGCGTGCTGATCCTGCTCGACAACGCGCGCGACGCCGACCAGATCCGCTCGCTGCTGCCCGGAACGAAGGGCTGCACGGTCCTGGTGACCGCGCGGGCCCGGCCCGCCGGGCTGCACGGCGTCCGGGCGGTCGATCTCGACGTGCTCGATCCGGTCGAGGCGATCACGCTGTTCACCGGGATCGTGGGCGCGCGGGCGGCCGCCGAGCGGCGGGCCGTGGTCGACACGGTCGCGCTGTGCGGCTTCCTCCCGCTGGCGGTACGGATCGCCGCCGCCCGGCTGGCGGCCCGGCCCGGCTGGTCGATCCGGTCGCTGGCCGCCCGGCTGTCGGACCGGCATCGCCGGCTGGCCGAGCTGCGGATCGGCGATCTCGCGGTCGAAGCCACGTTCCGGCTGGGATACGACCAGCTCGACACGGCCACCGCCCGGGCGTTCCGGCTGCTGGCCGTACCCGAGATCCCCGGCCTGTCGCCTGCGGCCGCCGCCGCGCTGCTCGGTACCTCCCGCACCGAGGCCGAACGCGTCCTGGAGTCCCTCGTCGACCTCGGGCTGCTCGACTCGCCCTCGCCCGAGCGCTACCGGATCCATGACCTGCTGTGGCTGTTCGCCCGCGCGCTGCCCGAGCCTCCCGGCGAGGAAGGCGAGCGCCACGCCGCGCTGCGCCGCCTCCTGCGGTTCGCGCTGGCCACGCAGCGGGAGGTGCTCCGGCTGGTCAGGCCAGGCACTCCGGTCCCCGACGACACGGGGTTCGATGACGCGGTCCCAGACGACACGGGGCTCGATAACACGGGGCTGGATAACACGGGCGGCCTGGAGTTCAGCAGTACGAACGACGCGCGCGCCTGGACGTCCCGCAAGCTCCCGGAGTTGCTGGCCGTGATCAGGCAGGTCGCCGAGGACACCGCGTCGGACCACCGCACGCTCGTCCAGGCGGCCGATCTCCTCCTCAGCCTGGACCCGCTGCTGGAGGACACCTTCCGCTGGGACGAGGCGGCCCCGGCGGCGCGCGCCGTACTGGACGAGGCGTCCGCGCGCGGCGACGCCAAGGTCGAGGCGCGGGCCCGCCTGGAGCTGGGGCGCCTGCTCACGCACACGAGCCGGCTTCCCGAGGCCCGCGCGCAGGGCGAGCGGACGGTCGAGCTCTGCGGCGAGATCGGCGACCGCCGCCTGCTCGTTCCGGCCCTGGACCTGCTGTCCCACATCGCGTTCTACGAGGGCGGCCACCGCGAGGCCATCGGCCACATCGAACGGGCCCTTGAGCTGGGCCGGGAGTTCGCCGACGGCGCGGGCGAGGCCGAGCGGACGGGCAACCTCGCCTACGCCTACGTGGAGGTCGGCGAGGCGGCCAAGGCCGTACCCGCCGCCGAGCGGAGCCGTGACCTGGCCCGGGAGTCCGGGCACGGCGCAGGGGAGGCGTACGCGCTCTACACGCTGGGGATCGCGCTGCGCGAGCTCGGGCGCCTGGACGAGGCCGTGGCGCGGTTCGACGACGCGCTCGCGATCTGCTGGTCGCAGGGCCTGCGGGCGCGCGAGTCGTACGTCCTGCTGCGGATCGCCGAGACCCGGCTGCGGCTCGGCCGCCCGCGCGAGGCCCGCCCGAGCGCCGAGAAATCGCTGTCGGTCGGCCGCGAGATCGGCGACCAGTACCAGCAGGGCCGGGCGCTCACGGTCCTCGGCCGGATCCGCTCCGCGCTCGGCGATCCCTCCGGGGCACGGCGCTGCTGGGAGGAGGCCCTGGAGCTGTTCGGCGGGCTGGACGTCGCCGAGACCGCCGGCCTGCGCCGCCTCCTGGACGGCACCACGGCCGGCCAGGAGGACCCGGACGGGCTGACAACGGCCGGCTGAGAACGGCCCCCTGACCAGGCCCTAAGTCCGGTGACCAGGTCCTAAGTCCGTGGCGGCGCCGTCGAGGGCGGCGCGGTCGATGCCCGTACGACCAGTTCGACGGGCAGCGGGCGCGTCTCGGGCCGGCCGCCCTCCAGCAGGTCCAGCAGCGCGCTCATGCCCTGCTCGCCGAGCTCCCGCGCCGGCAGCCGTACCGTGGTCAGCTCCGGCTCGATCGCCACCGCGACCTGGACGTCGTCGAACCCGGTCACCGAGAGATCGCCCGGCACGTCCAGCCCGCGCGCCCGCGCCGCCTTGTAGGCACCCGCCGCCATCAGGTCGTCGTCGCAGATCAGCGCCGTGGGCGGGACGGGCCGGTCGAGCAGCCGCCCGGCCGCCTCCTTCGCCGAGGTCACGTCGATCGACCCGGCCGCGCGGTCGAGCACGCCGCCGGGCAGGGCCGCGACCGCGTCGGCGACGGCCTCGCCGCGCGCCTGGAACGTCCACTCGTCCAGGTCCACCGCGACATGGCCGAAGCGCCGGTGGCCGAGCGCGGCGAGATGGGCGACGACGGCCCGCATGCCGTCCTCGACCGCGAAATCGACCGTGGGCGCGGCGGCCGCCGGGCCGCTGTCGAGCATCACCACGGGCGTGCCCCCGAACCCGCTCAGCGCCTGCTGCGTCATGGACGAGGCGATGATCCCGTCGATCGCCTCGTGCGGGACCGCGAACGGGCTGCCCGCCGGGTTGCCCGCCGGTCCGGCCGGCCTGGCGTCGTCGGGCGGGTAGACGACGATCCCGAACCCGTGCCGCGCCGCGACCCGTGCCGCGCCAATGTAGACCGAGCCGAAGAAGGGCGCGGTGAGGGTCGGGACCACCAGCAGGACGGTCCGGGTCGTACCGAGGCGCAGGTTGCGGGCGGCGGCGTTGGGCCGGTAGCCGAGCCGGTCCGCCGTCTCCTGGACGGCCCGCGCCGTCGCGGGGGAGACCCGCCCGTGCCATTTGCCGCCCAGCACCAGCGAGACGGTGGACTGCGAGACACCCGCGTCCTGAGCCACGTCCCTGCTGGTAGGGCGCCCGTTCCGGGCTCTGGGGTCGCTCACCGCGGTACCTCCTCGCGCCGGACGGGACGAGAACAGGGTAGAACCGCACGGCCCTGAGGTGGTACGTATGACGGGCCAAGTAATACGTATGACCCAAGCCGATGCCCCAAGCCGATGCCCCAAGCCGATGCCCCAAGTCCGCATGCCCCAAGTCCGCATGACCCAATCCGGATGACCCCGGCCATCGGCCGGCACCGATCCGGCACGATCCGGCATGGAGCCGGCACGGAGAACGATGCGCGCCTATCTCGACTTCCTGCGGGTGACCTACGCCGCCCGCCTGCTCGGCGGCACCCTGCTCGGCCGGCTGCCCAACGGCATGGCCATGTTCGCGATCGTGCTGCACATCCGTGCCGAGGGCGGCGGCTACGCCCTCGCGGGCACGCTCGGCGCCGTGTTCGGCCTGGCCATGGCCGCTGGCCAGCCGATCCTCGGCCGCACCATGGACCGGTACGGCCAGCCTCGCGTGCTGCTCCCCGCCGCCTGGCTGTCGGCCGCCGGATTCGGGCTGATCGCGCTCAACGGCGGCGGGCCACTTCCCGTGACGGTCGGCGCGGTGATCCTGGCCGGCTTCGCCACCCCGCCGCTGGAGGCCGGGCTGCGCGCGCTGTGGAACCGGGTGCTGCCCGGACCGGCCCAGATCAAGACCGCCTACGCGCTGGACGCCGCCGCCCAGGAGATCCTCTTCACCGTCGGCCCGCTGTTCGTGGTCGCCGCCGCCGTCGTCAACACCGAGGTCGCCCTGCTGCTCACCGGCGCGCTCGGCGTCGCCGGAACCCTGGTGATCACCACCTCGCCGCCGTCCCGTACCTGGAAGGGCGAGCCCCGCGCGGCCGACTGGGCGGGCCCGCTCCGCTCGTCCGGCCTGCGCGTCCTGCTGCTCGGCCTCGCCTGCGCGGGCATCGCGCTCGGCGTGTACGCGGTCGCCGCCACCGCCTACGCCGAACGCGCCCACGACGACCTCGCCCACGGCATCCTGCTCGCGGCCATGTCCGGCGGCGCCCTGGCCGGCGGCCTGGTCTACGGGGCGCGCTCCTGGCCCGGCGACGACCACCAGCGCTTCCCCTGGCTGATGGCCGCGCTCGCCGTCGGCTACCTGCCCCTCGTCTGGGCGCCGGGCCTGCCGGTCATGAGCGTGCTGGCCTTCGTCAGCGGCCTGTTCCTGGCACCCATGCTGGCCTGCAGCTTCACGCTGGTGGACGAGCTGGCCCCGGCCGGCACCGTGACCGAGGCGTTCGCCTGGGTCGTCGCCGCCGTCGGCGTGGGCGGCGCCGTCGGCTCCGCCGCCGCCGGCCTCGGCCAGGAACTCGCCGGCGTCCCAGGTGCCTTCGCCGCCGCCGCAATCGGCGGCCTCCTGGCCCTAGCCACCTGCCTAGCAGGCACCCGCCTCCTCACCCCTCCGGTTGACTCGTGGCGTGTTCCCCCAAACCCCCCCCCGTAAAGGGCGAACACGCCACGAGTCAACGACGAGTGAGCGCGCACTAGGGTGGGGCCGTGAGCCGGCGAGAGAAGGCGCAGAGCGCGTGGCTGGCCCTTATGGGGCTCGGCCTGCTCGCCGGCATGTTCATGATGCACGGCGTCACGGCCACGCCTTCCCCCGTGCACAGCTCCACCCCGGTCATCCAGTCCGCCCCGGTCCTCCAGCCGTTCAGTACGAGCGGCACGCATGGCGCACCCAGCACATCCAGCACAGGCGGCGCCCACGGCGTTCCTAGCGCGAATGGTGCGTACGGCACGCTCGGCGCACCCGACAGGCAGGGCATGCACGAAGCGCCTGCGGGGGCGCAGTGGGGCGATCCGGGGCATTCGGGCGTACATGAGAACGGGTGCGCGGCGGCCGGCTCGGTCTGTCTTGCCCTGCTCGCGGGGCTGGTGCTCGCTCTCGTACGAGGGAGGGCACTGAACGTCCTGCTGGCGCGCCTGACCTCGGTCTCGGGGCCGCTCTCGTTCCTGGCGAGACCCCCGCCCCGGCCGCCCAGCATCTATCGGCTCTCCGTGTTGCGGCTGTAGAAGGCATCCCCCGGACCGGTGCCACGCACCGGTTCCTCCGGCATGCCCTGATACGACCCACGACACAGGAGACGACGAAGTGAAGACGACGCTACTGGCCCTCGGCACGGCCGCGTTCATGCTGGCGGGAACGGCGGCATGCGGCGGCGACGAGGGCGGGACCGGGCAGGCGTCCCCGTCCGCCACGGCCACCGCGACGAGCAGCGCCACGGCGAGCCACAACGAGCAGGACGTGATGTTCGCCCAGATGATGATCCCGCACCACCGGCAGGCGGTGCAGATGTCGGAGATCGTCGCGGACAAGTCCGGCAACGCCGAGGTCAAGAGGCTCGCCCGGCAGATCGAGCAGGCCCAGGCGCCCGAGATCGAGACGATGACCGGCTGGCTGAAGCGGTGGGGCGCCACCGTCCCGCCCGAGGGCGGCGGCGCGCCGAGCGGCGGTCACGGCGGTCACGGCGACGGCGGCCAGGACGGTGCAGGCCAGGACGGTGCCGGAATGCCGGGGATGATGACCCCCGAGCAGATGGGCGAGCTCAAGAAGGCCACCGGCGCCGGACTGGACCGGATGTTCCTCACCATGATGATCGAGCACCACGAGGGCGCGGTCGCCATGGCCGAGGACGAGCAGGCCAAGGGCGCCGACCCGGAGGCGAAGAAGCTCGCCGGGACGATCATCAAGACCCAGCAGGACGAGATCGCGAAGATGCGCGCCCTGCTCAAGTAGAGAACGTGCTCAAGTAGAGAACGTGCTCACGTAGAGAACCTGCTCAAGCAGGGAGAAGGGTCCTGGGGGCGCGGATCAGATCCAGCTGCTGAACCAGATCCGGGCATGCCAGTCGTCGTACGGCATGACCTTGGCGGACAGGATCGGGTAGAAGTACGCGAAGTTCGCCAGCACCACCAGGACGAAGGCGCCCGCCGCCGCGGCCCCGGCCACCCGCCGGGGCCCGGCCGGCGGGTCCGATCTGGCCGGGCCGATGAGATAGCCGAGCACCAGGACGATCGCCAGCACCATGAACGGCAGCATCGGGGTGGCGTAGAACAGGAACATCGTGCGGTCGGAGAGCGCCGACGGGAACCAGCTCACCCAGCCCGCCACGAAGCCCAGCAGGATCGCGCCCGCGCGCCAGTCGCGCAGCACCAGCCAGAGCACCACGGACACGACCAGGGCGATCAGTCCGCCCCACCACAGCGCCGGGGTACCGATGCCGAGGATCTCGCGCGAGCAGCGCTCGGCGGGGCACATGTCGCCCTTGGGCTCGGTGTAGAAGAACGCCACCGGCCGGCGCAGGATCGGCCAGTCCCACGGCCATGACTGGTACGGATGCTCCGAATCCAGCCCGGTATGGAAGTTGAGCATCTCCGCGTGGTAATTCCACAGCGGGGGCAGCGCCTCGAAGAGCCGCGCCGGGACGAATCCGGCGACGTCGCCGCGCCCCCAGCCGCCCGGCCGGAAGATCCAGCCCGACCAGGTGAGGATGTAGGTGATCGCGCCCACGATGACCAGCTGCGCGAACGCCGGCGCCGCGTCCAGCAGCAGCGTTCCGGCGGCCGGGCGGCGTACCCCGGCGGCCCGGCGCGCCCCGTAGTCCCAGAACACGACCATGAGACCGAAGGCCGCCACGTAGAAGAGGCCGGTCCACTTGGTCGCGACCGCCATCCCCAGGCAGACGCCGGCGGCGATGCGCCAGCCGTGCGGGACGAACGGCCCGAACGGTGAGCCGTCGCCGTCCTCGATCTTGCCCGCCAGCAGCCGGCGGGACCGGTCCCGGTCGGCCACCAGGCAGGCGAACCCGGCCAGGATCCAGAACATCACGAAGATGTCCAGCAGCGCCGCGCGGCTGGTGACGAACTGCAGGCCGTCCAGCGCCAGCAGCAGCCCGGCCGCGCAGCCCAGCAGGGTGGAACCGGTCATCCGGCGGGCCACCCGGCACAGGATCAGCACCGACAGCGTGCCGCACAGCGCCGCCGTGAACCGCCAGCCGAACGGTGTCGCGCCGAACAGGAACTCGCCGATGGCGATCATCCACTTGCCGGCCGGCGGATGCGCCACGAACGACGGCCCGGCGGCCCAGATGTTCGCGTCCGGGTTCGCGATCAGGAGCTTGTCGGCGTCCTTGACGGTGTTGTGCTCCCAGCCGAACTTCAGCAGCGCCAGCGCGTCCTTGGCGTAGTAGGTCTCGTCGAAGACCACCGCCTTGGGCACGCCCAGCCGGTCGAACCGCAGGAACCCGGCGAAGAGCGTCACCAGCAGCGGCCCCAGCCAGCTCAGCGCCGCGCTCCCCGGGACGCGCGGCGCGAGCCGGTCGCGCAGCGAGGGTGCGGCGGGCGGCCCCGCGGTGGCCGGTGCCGGCGCGTAATCCGTCATCGCCATTCCGACATCGTACGGGCGCTTCCGGCACGTGTCGGGCCGGAGCCGGGATGCGCCGGAGCCGCCCGGGAGCGGCGCGCGAGCCGTCCCGGAGCCGCGCCGGAGCCGGTACCGGGCCGGAGGAGGGGCGGCGACCGGCCAGAATGGAGGGGTGACGGGGAACGCGGCGGGCACGGGCGACGGCGGCGCGACGACGGGCAGGCTGCTGCTGGCGGCGGCACCGATCGGACGGCCGGAGGACGCCTCGGCACGGCTCCGAGCGGCGCTGGCGGGGGCGGACATCATCGCGGCCGAGGACACCCGGCGGCTGCGCCGGCTGGCCGCCGACCTGGACGTCGCGATCAGCGCCCGGGTCGTCTCGTACTACGACCAGAACGAGCGGGCGCGGGCCGCGGAGCTGCTCGGTGAGCTGCTGGCCGGACGGGACGTGCTGGTGATCACCGACGCCGGGCTGCCGGGCGTGTCGGATCCCGGCTACCGGCTGGTCCGGGCCGCGGTGGACGAGGACGTGCCGGTGACCGCGCTGCCGGGCCCGTCCGCCGTCACGACCGCGCTCGTGGTGTCCGGGCTGCCCACCGACCGGTTCTGCTTCGAGGGGTTCCCGCCGCGCAAGGCGGGCGAGCGGGCCCGGCGGCTGGCCTCGCTGGCCGCCGAGCCGCGCACGATGGTGTTCTTCGAGTCGCCGCGCAGGCTGGACGACACGCTCGCGGCGATGGTGGAGGCGTTCGGTACGGACCGTCCCGCCGCCGTGTGCCGGGAGCTGACCAAGACCTACGAGGAGATCCGCCGGGGCCCGCTGGGCGAGCTGGCCGCCTGGGCGGAGGACGGCGTGCGGGGCGAGATCACGATCGTGGTCGGCGGCGCGCCCGAGCCCGAGGGGCTGTCGGAGCCGGCCGATCTCGCCGCCGCCGTCGCCGTACGGGAGTCGGCGGGCACGCCCCGCAAGGAGGCCATCGTCGAGGTGGCCAAGGAGAACGGCGTTCCCAAGCGGCTGGTGTACGACGCCGTGGTCGCCGCCCGCAAGTAACGGGAAGCGCACGTAACCGGGAAGCGCTAATCAGGAAAAATCACCCGGCCGGGAGGGGCCGTACGGCGCTCGCGGGGGGATACTGGTAATCGGCAGCGTGCGCGGGCAGGCGACGCGTCCGGGCGCGAAGTGGCTGGTCACCAAGGGGGTGGGGGCCATGCACGAAGCATGGTCGAGCCACGAGACCTGGGTCTACGAATGCCAGTGCTGCTCGACGACCTGGGCCGAGCGATTCGAGATCCGGCACAGCCCGGACGGGCACGGCGGCGACGCGGTGGTGTTCCGGCGGGACGGGCAGCGGTGCATGTCACCCTGGGTCGACCACGTCTGCCCCAACTGCGAGAGCCAGAACGTCAGGGCCTCCCTGGCGCCCTGGGGCTGGCACGCGCCGGTGGTGCCGGCGCCGCGGCCCGACGATCTCGAGCTGGTGTTCCGGCTCCGGCGCCTGCACGCCTACTGAGCCACCGCGAGGCCCGCGTACGGGCTCAGTTGGCGGCGGGCTCGGGGACCTTGTCCTCCACGGGCTCGGCCGGCGGTTCGGTCGGGGTGCCCGTGGCGCCCTTGCGGCGGCGCAGCAGTTCGGCGAGCCGCCGCGGCGGCCCGGTCATCCGGCCGCGTGCCTCGGGCGAGAACGCCATGCCCGCGGCCAGGCAGGCCAGCGGGATGGCGGGCAGCACGTACCGGTAGTCGAACTCGGCGGTCGCGGCCGGAGCGAGCAGCAGTCCGGTGCCCAGCGACCACGGCAGGAACGCCATGCCGCCCAGCCGCCGCCACATCGCCCCCATCCCCGCCAGGCCGATCAGCAGCAGCACTCCGACGCCCGTGCCGCGCATGTAGAAGTGGTCCTGATAGAACCGCATGATCCCGGCGAACGGCTCCACGACCCGGGTGCGGGCCTGCCCCTGCTCGTACGCCATGGCCTCGTCGGCGGCGGTGTTGTCGTTGTCCATCCGCCAGTTGGGCAGCTTGCTGGAGGTCTCGCCGAACTCGTACTGGTTGTAGGTGGCCTTGTCGGGGAAGACCGTCCGCTCCCACCGGAAGACCCGCAGGAAGTCGTACCCGATCACCTTCAGGTAGTCGCCGGGCTGGGACATGATGGCGCGCTTGGCGAAGGTGTTGGCCAGCTCGTTCTTCTCGGGACTGAACCGCTCGCCGGGGTAGCGCCCCAGCGGGGACGCCGCGTTCCAGATGCCGTCCTGCGAGTTGGGCAGCCGGGTCCCCACCTCGGTGCAGAGCGGGATCTCCTCCACCGGCGGGTTCATCTGGTGGCAGTCGGCGAACTTGTAGACCCGGGCGTAGAAGAAGATCCCGTTGCTCTCGGTGATCGTGAACTTGTCGTTCTCGGCCTTGTACCAGCCCGCGTACGCGACCACCGGCAGCGCGCAGGCGGCCAGCGTGACCGCCATCATCCGCCAGCCGGTCCGCCGGATCAGCATGTAGATCATGACGCCGATCAGCACCGGCATCCCGACCGAGCGGGTCAGCCAGGCCACCCCGATGATCAGGCCGAGCGCGGCGGCGATCTTCCAGGTGGGGCGGTCGTGCCAGAGCAGCACGGTGACCGCGCACACCACCAGGAAGGTGAACATGGTGTCGGACAGGATCAGGTGCTCGAGCTGGATCTGGTACGCGTCCAGCAGGAACGGGACGGTGGCCAGCGACGCGCCCCACCGGGGCAGCCGGAACCTGCGCCGCAGCAGCGCGTAGACCATGACGCCCATCGCCAGGCCCATCAGGTGCTGGACCCCCACCACCAGGGCGAAGCTGTGGAACGGCTTGAGGATGATCAGCAGGAACGAGTAGCCGTCGGGCCGCAGCGGGTGCGGGTACGGCTTCATCGCGACGTGCAGGTAGTCGAAGCTGTCGTTGAAGAACATCGCCGGCTGGTAGCCGAGCATCGTGATCGCCCGCAGCATCGCGGCCGTGGCGAGGATCACAGCGAAAAGCGGGTTCCGACGGGTCAGCGCCCACAGCCGGACGGTCCGGTCGCGCAGCCGACCGACCGGATCGTCGGTGGCCTCCCGGGCCGCCCGCTCGGCGGCGTCGCGGGTGGCCCGGGGCGGCACGGGCGACGGCGGCGGTACGGACCCGGCGCGCGGTGCGGGCCGCCCCTTCCTTGCTGAGACCGCCCTTACCGAAACGGCCGCCCTTCGGCGTGTCGCCGGGATCCGGGGGCTCCGGGTCGAGGATCTCGGGGGCTTTTCCCCGGTCCAGGCCGGCGCTCGGCCGCTCGGAAGGGTGCTGCGCATCCCCGTTCCGACCAGCGCCGTGCTCTCCGGCCCCCAGCTCGGTGGCACTGCGTTCTCCGGCGCGCGTCAAAGCCGACCCAACCTTTCCGGGCCGCCATGCCCGTATGCTTGTCCGTCTAGCCTGCCGCCTACGGCCCTGACCGAGCGGGTCTTCAGGTTGCAAGTACGCAACACGATACGGACGCTCTTGACGAGAGCGGTGCGCATCGCTTGCTCCGGGCAGGCATCATGAACAACGGCCGGCCGCCCGGCGGAACATGACGAGATTAGTGGAAAATACCGCAGACGGTCACCAGGGGTAACGAAGGAGATCGCGTGGAACTCTCCGTAGTGATGCCGTGTCTGAACGAGGCCGAAACGGTCGAGACCTGCGTCCGTAAGACGATCGGCTTCTTCAAGGACAGCGGCATCGACGGCGAGGTCGTCATCGCCGACAACGGCAGTACCGACGGCAGCCAGCAGCTGGCCCGCGACGCGGGCGCCCGGGTGGTGCCCGTCGTCGAGAAGGGGTACGGCAACGCGCTGATGGGCGGCATCCGCGCCGCCCGCGGGCGTTATGTCGCGATGGGCGACGCCGACGACTCCTATGACTTCGCCACGCTCGGCCCGTTCCTGGACGAGCTGCGCGACGGCGCCGACCTGGTGATGGGCAACCGGTTCCAGGGCGGCATCGCCGAGGGCGCCATGCCCAAGCTGCACCGCTACCTGGGCAACCCGGTGCTGAGCTTCGTCGGCCGGCTGTTCTTCGGCAGCAAGATCGGCGACTTCCACTGCGGGCTGCGCGCCTTCAACAAGGAGTCGATCACGCGGCTCGGGCTGCAGACCGGCGGGATGGAGTTCGCCAGCGAGATGGTGGTCAAGGCCACTCTCGCCAAGTACGACATCCGCGAGGTCCCGACCACGCTCTCCCCGGACGGCCGGACGCGCGCGCCGCATCTCAACACCTGGCGGGACGGCTGGCGTCATCTGCGCTTCCTCCTCCTCTACAGCCCGCGCTGGCTGTTCCTGATCCCGGGCCTCGTCTTCATGACGCTCGGACTGGTCGCCGGGATCGCGCTGTCGTTCGGTCCGGTACGGGTCGGGGAGATCGCCTTCGACGTCGACACGCTGGTCGGCGCGGGCGCCGCGATGGTGATCGGCTTCCAGTCGGCGCTGTTCGCCCTGCTCACCAAGGTCTATGCGATGCAGGAGGGATTCCTGCCGCATGATCGGAGGGTACAGAAGATCATTGATTGGTGGAGCCTGGAACGCGGTCTCGTGCTCGGCGGGCTGCTCGCCGTCGCCGGTCTGGCCGGTCTGGCCGCCTCCCTCTTCCACTGGCGGGTCAACAACTTCGGTGAGCTGGACCCGCGCGAGTCGCTGCGCATCGTCGTCCCGTCCGCCACCGCGCTGGTGATGAGCCTGCAGGCCGTGTTCGCCTCGCTGTTCGCCAGCATCCTGAGCATCCGCCGGAGGCAGCACCCCCCGGCCGTTGACCCGGCCGACGAGGCCGCGGGCGTGGTCGACGCCGCCGTGCACCAGGTCGCCGTCGAGACCGCCGCCGCAGAGGCCGCCGAGGCCGAGCGGGCCGCGAAGTCCGAGTCCGCGAAGTCCGAGACCGCTGAGGCCGAGACCGAGCCGACCGGGACCGAGCAGCCCGAGCGCGAGCCGGAGCCCGCGAGCGCCTCCGCGAAGACCGCCGCAGGCACCACCAAGCCCGCCAAGGCCCAGGCCGCCAAGACTCAGGCCGCCAAGGCCCCTGCCAAGGCCAAGCCCGCGGGGGCTCAGCCCGCCAAGACCCCTGCCAAGCCTCGGCCTGCCGCCAAGGCTCCCGCCAAGCCTCGGTCCACCAAGGCGCCTGCCAAGGCTCAGCCCGCGAAGGCCCCCACCAAGGCCCGGCCCACCAAGGCTCAGCCCACCGACGCTCAGCCCACCAAGGCTCAGCCCGCCGATCCCGCCAAGGACGAGTCCGAGTAGACCGGCGCAGCCCGGCGCTCCCTTCCGATGGCGGGACGCGACCGTGGCATGTGCCCCGCCGCTTACGGAAGGGAACGACGTCGTCACAGGCCGACGCCAAACCCGACAACTTGCTGAGTGTTCGCCGAGCAAGCGAAACGGGTGTGCCGGTGTGTGTCAGGCTGACTCGCTGATGGATCTCTCGCCCGTGCCCGCCGGTTCTCCGGACACCGGCCTCTGATGAATCCCCAGGCCGCGACCCTTCCCGCTGCCCGGCAGGCGGCCCGTTCCGCCGGGTCGGGTGCCGCTCCCGCCGGAACGAGGCGGCGTCTCGGCCGGTGGGGCGTCCTGCTGCTGATCGGCTGGGCCGCGCAGGTGGCCGTCCGGCTGTGGCTGGCGTCGGGGCAGACGATGCCGGTCGCCACGCCCGACGAGGCGGGCTACCTGTTCGCGGCCCGGGTGCTGACGGGCGGGCCCGAGGCCGACATGTCGTACGGCACGGTCTACCGGGGCGGGTACGCGCTGCTGCTGCTCCCGGCGTTCTGGATCGCCGACGAGCCGGTGACCATCTACCGGATCTGCCTGGTCATCAACGCGCTCATCAGCGCCGCGATGCTGCCCCTGGCCTACCTGATGCTGCGCCGCCTGCAGCTGACGCGGAACTGGTCGTACGCCGTCGGGCACGTCACCGCGCTGCTGCCCTGCGTGCTCTTCTACGCCCAGTTCGTGCTGACCGACGCCGTCCTCCCGGTCGCGATCTTCGGGTGGCTGCTGCTGACGCACGCCTGGCTGACCGCGCCGCCGGACACGTCCCGATCGCGGGTGGCGCTGTACGGGGCGTCGGCCGGGATGGTCGTGGCGTACGTGTACGCCTCGCACAGCCGGGGCGCCATCCTGCTGATCGTGCATGCCGGGATCATGCTGGCCGCCGTCGCGTGCCGATGGCTCAGCCTGCGGCAGAGCGCGCTCGCCGCCGCCGCGACCGCGGCGGTGGCGGGGGCGGGCGTTCTGCTCAACCGGACGCTCCTGCCGGCCCTGTACCCGGGCGGCGACAACGACCTGTCGGGCAACCTCGGGCGCCGGCTGACCACGGTGGACGGCTACGGCTGGGTGCTGTCGCTGGGGACCGGCCAGGTCTGGTACCAGATCGTCGCGACCGGCGGCGTGGCCGGCATCGGGCTGGTCACCATCGCGGTCGTGGCGGTACGGCGAGGCACCGCGCCCAAGCTGCGCGTGCTGTCACTGGCCGTCCTGGCGGCCATCGCGGGCATCGCGTTCGCGACGTCGGCGGCGCTGCCGGTCGAGTACCGCATCGGCAACTACGTCTACGGCCGCTACCTGGCCTGCATCACGCCCGTGCTCTTCGCGGTCGGCGCGGCCGTGCTGCTGCGCGCCACCCTCCGTACGGTGCTGTGGGCCGCGGCCGCCACGGTGGCGCTGGCGGTGCTCACCGCAGGCGTCGTCCAGTGGTACGCGGGCGACCTGCTGAGCGAGTACACCTACACGCTCTTCGACTTCCCGGAGATCTCGTTCCTGACCTGGGACTGGACCCGGTTCCAGCTCTGGCATGCCACGCTCGCCGGGCTCGTCCTGCTGGGCCTGTGCCTGATCGCCGCCCGGCTGCCACGGCACGGCCCGGCGGTCCTGGTCGGCCTGCTGGTCATCGTGAACATCGCCACGGTGACCACGGCCACGAACCAGATCTCGCGTCCCCTCGGCCAGAACCTCGCCGCGTACACCGACCTGCGCGGCAAGACCGACCTGGAGGCGCAGCGCTCGATCGCCGTCGACTGGAACGTCCCCTGGACGGTACGGCTCAGCCTGTTCTACTGGGCCTGGGACAGCAAGGGGTCGCTGTTCGACGCCCGCTGGACCCCGGTGCCGCAGAACGTGGACCTCGCGGTGCTGCACTGGCCGAAGAACGTGCCCGCCACCGCCAGCTGGAAGGACGCCCCGAACGGCTGGAAGGTCGTCGACAGCCGCCGTTCCCCTGAGGGCGACTGGGTGGCCTGGCGCGCGGGTTCTTGATCAAGCCCCGGCCAACGACGCGAGCGCGTTACCTGCACGGTGCAGTGATGCCGGAGGCGAGCTTCACCGGGCAGATCGCGTAGCGATGCAGCGCTCGCACAAGGCACGGTCAGGTGCGAGCCGCCAGGCGAGCACCTGAGCCGGGACTGTTAAGACACAGCGGGGCCCCAGATCTCCAGGACGCCATCAGAGGAACGCCACATCTGGCGCCACCCTGCCTCGGCGCTGGGACGGTAGCCGCCGAGGATCTGCGACTCCTGGCCGCGCCAGCGGGTGAACAGCATGGGCCGGCCGTACGACTCCTCTGGAAGCTTGGTGGAGGAGTGCTCGAAGTCCTTGATCTGGCCCTTCCAGACCGGGTCGCCCCATGGGGAACGGGTGTAGAAGGTCAGCGTCTGGGCCAGCCGCCGGTCCGCCCACAGGACGGGCATGTCGCCGCCATCGGCCTGAAGGTGGACGCGCAGCTCGTTCCAGGCCTTGTCGCGCGGCAGGTACGGGACGGTGTTCACGGCCGAGGCGGCGTAGGCCAGGGCCAGCATCGTGGCCAGGGCGGGCGCGACGACCGTACGGAGCCGGAACCGGGCCACCATGTCTTTGGGGATTCGCCGGCCCAGCAGGATCAGAGAGCCGAACCCGCCCGCCAGCAGCGCGGGGAAGATCGCGAACCAGTACCGCAGCAGCCAGCCCCGCAGCGAGATGTCGTGCGGGTCGATGACCCCTGACATCAGCGTCAGCGGGACGCACAGGGTGAAGAACCACACCAGGACCAGCGCGAGGCGGCGGTCGCGGGTCACGACCCAGCCGACGATGGTCAGCACCAGCGCGGCGACGAAGACCCAGCCCATCGGATGCCAGTCGTGCATCGCCCGGAGGAACGAGCGCAGCGCCAGCATCCGGGTCACGTAGTCGCGGGACTCGCCGCCGTGGCTCGCCGCGGACATCAGCCCGGCCAGCGGATCGCCCCACACCACGAAGTTGTGGGTCAGGTTGCCGGCCAGGATCGCGACCATCGGGACGCCGACCGTCACGTTCCGCCGCCACGGGATCCGCAGCAGCGCCAGGTAGATCGGGATGGCCAGGAACAGGAACGCCAGGAACTCCCGGACCAGGAACGCCGAGCCGAAGCAGAGCCCCGCGGCCACCAGCATGCGCGTCTGCGCCCGTCCCGTACGGCGGGACGCCACCACAAGCGCCGCCATCCCGAACGCGAACAGCCCCGCGCCCGGCATGTCGGGCAGCACCGCCCCCGCCGACCAGGTGACGTCGACCCCGTACGGGTTCGTCATGGTGAAGAACGGGTGGACGATCAGCAGCAGCGCCGCCGCCACCCCGGCCAGATCGCCGAACAGCGACCGTACGGCCAGGTAGCAGCCCACGAAGAACAGCGCGCCGCCGATCGCCGCGATCGTGAAGTAGGCGGCCTGGCCGGGACCGAGCAGCTCCTGGACGACACGCGCGGGCAGCACCAGGCCGAGCCGGGTCACCTGGTGGGGGACCTCGTTGAACGGCCACTGGTCCAGCGCGATGTCCGGCCAGTCGCGGGCGCCCAGCCACACGTAGTACGGGTCGAAGTACAGCGGCGGCGGGTTGACCACCCACTGGGCCAGCACACCGCACGCCGCGACCAGTGCCGAGAGCCAGACCACCCGGCGCTTGCGCAGGGGCGTCCTGGCCCGTCCGGTGCGGGTCGGGGCGTCCTGGCCGGCCGGCTCGCGCACCGTGGTCTGGGCCATGCCTCGCTCAACCTCGCTGTGGGATGGGGTGCAGAATCAGAGTGGTGTCCGAATCGCAGAGTATCGGCAGGCACGCCCTGCCCGGGCGCCGATACGAGTTCGAGCGGGCCTGGCGGGACCTCTAGTCTTGGGGTATGTCCTCGTCGAGCCGACACATCCTCACCGCGCCCGCATGGCCGTACGCCAACGGGCCCCGTCACATCGGGCACGTCTCCGGATTCGCGCTGCCCGCCGACATGTTCAGCCGCTACCAGCGGATGGCGGGCAACAAGGTCCTGATGGTGAGCGGCACCGACGAGCACGGCACGCCGATCCAGGTCCAGGCCGACAAGGAGGGCGTCACCGCCCGCGAGCTGGCCGACCGCTACAACCGGGTGATCGCCGAGGACCTGCTCGGCCTGGGCATGTCCTACGACCTGTTCACCCGGACCACCACGCGCAACCATTACGCCGTGGTCCAGCAGCTGTTCAAGGGCCTGTACGACAACGGCTACATCTTCCCCAAGACCACGATGGGCGCGATCTCGCCGTCCACCGGCCGCACGCTGCCCGACCGCTACATCGAGGGCACCTGCCCGATCTGCGGGTACGACGGCGCGCGCGGCGACCAGTGCGACAACTGCGGCAACCAGCTCGACCCGGTCGACCTGATCAACCCGGTCAGCCGGATCAACGGCGAGAAGCCGAAGTTCGTGGAGACCGAGCACTTCATGCTCGACCTGTCCGCGTTCACCGAGGTCCTGGGCCGCTACCTGCGCGGCAAGCAGGGCGACTGGCGCCCCAACGTGCTGAAGTTCTCGCTGAACCTGCTGGACGACCTGCAGCCGCGGGCGATCAGCCGCGACCTCGACTGGGGGGTGCCGATCCCGCTGGAGGGCTGGCGCGACAACCCGGCCAAGAAGCTGTACGTCTGGTTCGACGCGGTGATCGGCTACTTCTCCGCCTCGGTCGAGTGGGCGCGCCGGCAGGGCGACCCGGAGGCGTGGCGCGCCTGGTGGCAGGACCCCGAAGCCCTGTCGTACTACTTCATGGGCAAGGACAACATCGTCTTCCACGCCGAGATCTGGCCGGCGATGCTGCTCGGCTACAACGGCCAGGGCGACAAGGGCGGCACGGCGGGCCCGCTCGGCGCGCTGAACGTGCCGACCGAGGTGGTGTCCTCGGAGTTCCTGACGATGGAGGGCCGCAAGTTCTCCTCGTCCCGCCAGGTGGTCATCTACGTGAAGGACTTCCTGGAGCGGTACGACGTCGACGCGCTGCGCTACTACGTGGCGATCGCCGGCCCGGAGAACCAGGACACCGACTTCACCTGGTCGGAGTTCCAGCGGCGCAACAACGACGAGCTGGTCGCGGCCTGGGGCAACCTGGTCAACCGCTCGGTCAACATGGCCGCCAAGAACTTCGGGTCGATCCCCGCCGCCGGCGACCTGACCGACGCCGACCGCGCGCTGCTGGAGCGCAGCCGCGGCGCGTTCGGCGCGGTGGGCGCCGAGCTGCAGCGGTCCCGGTTCAAGAACGGGATCACCGAGGCGCTGGACGTGGTCCGCGACGCCAACCGCTACCTGTCGGACCAGGCGCCCTGGAAGCTCAAGGACGACCCCGAGCGGGTCAAGTCGATCCTGCACGTGGCGCTCCAGGTCGTGGACGACGCCAAGTCGATGCTGACCCCGTTCCTGCCCGAGTCCTCGCAGAAGGTGTACGAGATGCTCGGCGGCGAGGGCGTGTGGAGCGGGATGCCGCGCCTGGAGACGGTCTCCGAAGAGGGCGGCCCCGACTACCCGGTGCTGACCGGCGACTACGACACCGAGGCCGTCTGGGAGTCCCGTCCGATCAAGGTAGGGCAGCCGCTGGCCAAGCCGGTGCCGCTGTTCAAGAAGCTGGACGCCTCGGTGGTCGACGAGGAGCTGGCCCGCCTCAAGGAGCGCACGGGAGGCTCCGAGGCCGCGCAGGAGACCAAGGCGGGGGAGACCGAGACCCCAGGGGACACCAAGTGAACAAGGGCGCCGGCGGGGAGGCCTCGCGGTCCTTCCCGCCGCTGCCCGAGCGGCTTCCGGTGGACGTCTTCGACAGCCACTGCCATCTCGACATGGCCGAGACGCCGGTGACCGAGGCGCTGGCCTCGGCCCGCGCGGCGGGGATCGCCCGGATCGTCACGATCGGCTGCGACCTGCCGTCCTCGCGGTTCGCCGTGGAGACCGCCGACGAGTTCGAGAACGTGTACGCGGGCGTGGCGATGCATCCCAACGACACGACCGGCATCACCGACGCGGTGCTGCACGACATCGAGGCGCTGGCCGCCCATCCCAAGGTGCGGGCGATCGGCGAGACCGGGCTCGACTACTACCGCGACTGGGCGCCCAAGGACGACCAGCACCGCTCGTTCCGGGCCCACATCGCCATCGCCAAGCGCACCGGCAAGGCCCTGGTCATCCACGACCGCGAGGCCCACGACGACGTGCTGCGCATCCTGCGGGAGGAGGGCGCGCCCGAGCGGGTGGTGTTCCACTGCTTCTCCGGCGACGCCGCGATGGCCAAGGTGTGCGCCGAGCGCGGCTACCTGATGAGTTTCGCGGGAAATGTCACGTTCAAGAACGCCGAACCCCTCCGCGAGGCCCTCCGGGCGGCGCCGCTCGACCTGCTGCTGGTCGAGACCGACGCGCCGTTCCTCACCCCGCTCCCGCACCGGGGCAAGCCCAACGCCTCGTACCTCATCCCGCACACCGTCCGCTTCATGGCCGAGGTCAAGGGCGTCGACCTGGCCGAGCTCTGCACGGCCATCAGCGCCAACGGAGAGCGCGCCTTCGGCGCTTGGTGAGCGCGTCCGCGGCCCTGGTGACACTGCACCCGGTGACATCGCGCCCGGGACGAAAACGGGTGATGCGGTGGCGAAAGGTGCCCGCGGGGCTCTAAGGTCTGGCCGTTGCACGGGGCCGTACCCAGAGCCTCGTGAGCCATGGAGGAACCAAGGTGCGCCGACCCCCCACGCGCTCTGCGCTGTCCCTGCTCATGGTGGCCGTCCTGGCCGCCGGATGCGGGGGTGAGACCAAGGCGCCCAAGACCGCCCCGGTGGCGGACGCGCCCAAGCCGAGCCCCACACCGCGCAAGGTCGTGATCGTGGTGGACAAGAAGAAGAGCGAGGTCATGAGCGCCGGCGGCACGGTCGCCCAGGTGCTGACCGAGGCCAAGATCGCGCTCGGCCCGTACGATCTGGTCGCCCCGCCGCGGACGGCGCCGCCCGGCGAGACGATCAAGGTGGTGCGGCTGCTGTCCAAGCCGGTCGTCAGGAGCGTGAAGACGACCGCGCCGACCGTCCGCAAGAAGAGCTCCAAGGTCGCGCCGTTCAGCGAGAAGGTCCTGCGCAAGGGCAAGCCCGGCCTCAAGCTGGTGAAGACCGCCTATGCCAAGCGGCGCGGCAAGAAGGTCAAGATCGTGCTCGCCGAGAAGATCAAGCGCAAGCCGGTCGCGACGATCCTGGCGGTCGGTCCCAAGAGCGCGGGCAGCGGCTCGGCGGCGAGCCTCAACTGGGCGGGCCTGGCGCAGTGCGAGTCCGGCGGCAACCCCAAGGCCGTCAACCCGGCCGGGTACTACGGGCTCTACCAGTTCTCGATGCAGACCTGGGGCTCGGTCGGCGGCAAGGGCCGTCCGTCCGACGCCTCTCCGGGCGAGCAGACCTACCGCGCGCAGATGCTCTACAACAAGGTCAACGGGCGCTGGCAGGGGCAGTGGCCCAACTGCGGCAGCCGGCTGTTCAGCTAGCCGGGCTCCCAGGACCTGAGACACTGGACGGGTGGGGGACGCACAGGCACTTCTCGGACCCGCCGACATTCGGGAGCTGGCGGCCCGGCTCGGAGTCCGGCCGACCAAGTCGCTCGGCCAGAACTTCGTCATCGATGCCAACACCGTGCGCCGCATCGTCCGTACCGCCGAGGTGGCGCCGGACGATGTGGTCATCGAGGTCGGCCCCGGGCTGGGCTCGCTGACCCTGGCGCTACTGCCCGAGGTGCGGCGGGTGCTCGCGGTGGAGATCGATCCGGTGCTGGCCGGCGAGCTGCCGGCGACGGTGGCGGCGCACGCCCCCGAGCTGGCCGGGCGGCTGGAGGTCGTGGTCGCGGACGCGATGCGGATCGAGGACCTGCCGGGGCCGGAGCCGACCGCGCTGGTCGCCAACCTCCCGTACAACGTCGCGGTCCCCGTCGTCCTGCACCTGCTGGCCACGCTGCCCTCGCTGCGCCGCGCGCTGGTGATGGTGCAGGCGGAGGTCGCCGACCGGATGGTGGCGCCGCCGGGCAGCAAGACCTACGGCGTGCCGTCGGTGAAGCTGGCCTGGTACGGGGAGGCGCGGCGGGCCGGGCGGGTGGGACGCGCGGTCTTCTGGCCCGCGCCCAACGTCGATTCGGGCCTGGTCGCCTTCACCCGGGGCGAGCCGCCGGCCACGAGCGCCTCACGCAAGGAGGTGTTCGCCGTGGTGGACGCCGCGTTCGCGCAGCGCCGCAAGACCCTGCGCGCGGCGCTGGCGGGCTGGGCGGGCTCGCCCGCGGCGGCGGAACGGGCGCTGCGCGCCGCCGATGTTGATCCAAAGGCGCGGGGAGAAGCGCTGGACGTGGCCGCCTTCGCCCGGATCGCCCAGTATCGTCCTGGGGGCGTGCTGGACCGGAACGAGGCGGAGGACCATGGTGAAGGGGCGTTCGCGGACGGCGCGGGCCAAGGGGCCCGCGGCGGCGCTGGCGGTACTGCTGCTGGCGGCGGCCTGCAGTAACGGCGCGGGCGCGACGCCGAAGATCACGACCACGGCCCGGCCGGGTGTGGCTCCGGTACCGCCCGCCAAGGGCGCCTATTTCGGCGCCTGGGCGCCGGAGCGGGACGAGCCCAAGGCGAAGCCGTCGGACCGCAGGCCCTCGCCCTCAGGGTCGCCCACGGCCTCAGCGACGCCGTCCGCTTCTGAGACGCCCTCTGCTTCTGAGACGCCCTCTGCTTCTGAGACGCCCTCTGCTTCTGAGACGCCCTCTGCCTCCGGGACACCCTCCGCTTCCGGGTCGCCCACGGGACGGCCGGCGCCCGAGCCGGTACGGGGCTTCGAGCAGGACCTCGGCCGGCAGCTGGACATCGTGCAGAGCTACCGCAGCTGGAAGTCCAAGTTCCCGAGCCGCGAGGACGCCGCGCTGCTCGACGCCGGGGACCGCTACCTGCTGCTGACCTGGGCGGGCGCCGACACCAAGGAGATCGTGTCCGGCGAGCACGACGAGCTGGTCAGGGAACGCGCCCGGCAGATCAAGGCCACCGGCAAGCCGATCTTCCTGCGCTGGTCTCCCGACATGGAGAAGGCGAGCCTGGAGGGCCGGGTGCACAGCGGCAAGGACTTCATCGCCGCCTGGAGGCACCTGCGGGCGGTCTTCAAGGCGGAGCGGGTCGACAACGTGGCCTGGGTCTGGTGCCCGACCGCCGGGGGCTTCGGCGCCCGCAACGCGCCCGCGTACTATCCCGGTGACGACCAGGTCGACTGGATCTGCGCGGACGCCCAGCCGGGCGGCGGCAACGACTACCAGGACCTGTCGGACACCCTGAAGCCTTTCCTGGACTGGGCCGACGACCGGCCCAAGCCGATCATGATCGCGGAGTTCGGGGTGCCGCGCTCGTACGGTCCGCGGCGCGCCGAGTGGCTCCGCAAGGCCGCCGAGACCCTGCAGGACCCGCAGGTGAAGGCGGTGGTCTACTTCAACTCCGACGAGCGGGCGAGCGAGCCGAGGGACCAGCGCCGCGCGTACGCGGTGTCCGGCGACCAGCAGGCCGTCTCCGCGCTCCGGGAACTGGCGACCACGCCGTACTTCAACCCGCGCAACCTGCCCGTCACCAGCGGCGGGTAGAGCCTGGCGCGACCCGGAGTGCGGGCCGGGGGCCGGGTCCCCTACGCTTCCGTGACGTGACCTCAGTGACCGTACGCGTGCCGGCGAAGGTCAACCTCCAGCTCAGCGTGGGGCCGCTTCGCGACGACGGGTACCACGACCTCGTCAACGTCTTCCACGCCGTCTCCCTCGCCGACGAGGTGACGGCCACTCCGGCCGCGCGCCTGACGGTGACGGTCGAGGCCGCGCCCGGCTCGGCCGTGGCGGTCGGCGGCGTCCCGCTCGACGCCGACAACCTCGCCGTACGGGCGGCGCTGCTGGTGGCCGAGCACCTCGGCGTCGAGCCGGAGGCCGCGCTGCGGATCCGCAAGGCGATCCCGGTCGCGGGCGGGATGGCGGGCGGCAGCGCCGACGCCGCCGCCGCCCTGGTCGCCTGCGCGCGGCTGTGGGACGACCGCGAGGACCCGCTGCTGGGCCGCGACGACCTGCTGGAGCTCGGCGCCGTCCTGGGCAGCGACGTACCGTTCGCGCTCCTGGGCGGGACGGCGGTCGGCCTGGGGCGGGGGGAGCGGCTCACTCCCGCGCTCACTCGCGGCACCTTCCACTGGGTCTTCGCCACTGCCGGCGGCGGGCTGTCCACTCCGGTGGTCTACGCCGAGTGCGACCGGCTCCGCGAGGCGAACGGTGAGCAGGCGGAGCCGCCCGGGCTGCCCGAGGTATCGGAAGAGCTGATGACGGCCCTGGCCACCGGGGACGCCAAGGGCCTCGGTGCCGCCCTGACCAACGATCTGCAGGCCGCCGCGCTGGAACTGCGGCCCTCGCTGCGCCGTACCCTCACCGCCGGACGGGATCTGGGCGCCCTCGGCTCGCTGGTCTCGGGCTCCGGGCCCACCTGCGCGTTCCTGACCGAGTCCGCCGAGCACGCGGCGGATCTGGCGGCGGCGCTGGCGGGCGCGGACACCGTCCGCGAGGCGCTGCCCGCGCACGGCCCCGTCCCCGGCGCCGTGATCATCTGACCGCAGATCACCTGCCCCGTACGGGCCGGTCCCGCCCGTCCGCAAGCCCCCATCGAACGGAGACACCGGTCATGAGTTCCCTGCTGGTCATCGTCGCACTCCTGGTGATCGTCCTGGTGGCGGCGCTGGCCGTGGTGGTCGTCGTCGCCGTCGTCATGAACAAGAGCGGCAAGAAGGGCCCGCCGCAGGGCCCGCCGCCCGGGCAGCAGTACGGGCCGCCGCAGGGTCCGCCGCCCGGGCAGGAGTACGGCCCGCCGCAGGGTCCGCCGCCTGGGCAGGAGTACGGGCCGCCTCCCGGCCCGCCCGGTGGCCCGTACGGTGGCCAGCACGGCCCTGGAGGCGGCCCGGGCATGTGAGCCCCGCCGGGCACGGCCGTTCCCGAAGGGCATTAGCCTGGGAGGGTCGTGAATCTGATCAATGTTGAGAACGTCACCAAGGCCTACGGCCCCGAGCCGCTGCTCGACGCGGTCTCCCTCGGCCTCGACGAGGGCGACCGGGTCGGCGTCGTCGGCCGCAACGGCGGCGGCAAGAGCACCCTCGTGGAGATCCTCGCCCGAGCCACCGAGCCGGACGCGGGACGGGTCACCCATGCCCGCGGGCTGCGGCTGGGCTACCTGACCCAGCGCGACGCGTTCCCCGAGGGCGCGACCGTACGCGGCATCGTGCTCGGCGACCGGCAGGAGCACGAGTGGGCGGGCGACGCCCGTGCCCGCGACGTCCTCGCCGGCCTGCTCGCCGACCTCGACCTGGACGCCCCGGTCGCCGCCATGTCGGGCGGTGAGCGGCGCCGGGTCGCGCTGGCCCGGCTGCTGGTGGCCGACACCGACCTGGTCATGCTGGACGAGCCCACCAACCATCTCGACCTCGAGGCCATCGACTGGCTGGCCCGGCATCTGAGGGCCCGCCGGGTCGCGCTGCTGATCGTCACGCACGACCGCTGGTTCCTGGACGAGGTGACCGAGCGCACCTGGGAGGTCGTCGACGGCCGGGTGGAGCGCTACGAGGGCGGCTACTCGGCGTACGTGCTGGCCAAGGCCGAGCGCGACCGGATCGCCGCCGCCACCGAGTCCAAGCGGCAGAACCTGCTGCGCAAGGAGCTGGCCTGGCTGCGCCGCGGCCCGCGGGCCCGCACGTCCAAGCCCAAGTTCCGGGTGGACGCGGCGCAGGAGCTGATCGCCGATGAGCCGCCGCTGCGCGACGCGGTCGAGCTGACCCGGTTCGCCACCGCCCGGCTCGGCAAGACCGTGTACGAGGTCGAGGACGCGACCGTCGAGGTCGGCGACCGCAAGATCTTCGAGCATCTGACCTGGCGGCTGGGTCCTGGCGACCGGATCGGCCTGGTCGGGGTGAACGGCAGCGGCAAGAGCACCCTGCTGCGGCTGCTGGAGGGCTCCATCGGTCCCGAGGCGGGCCGGGTGATCCGCGGCAAGACCGTGAAGCCGGCCCACCTGTCGCAGGACCTGGAGGAGCTCGATCCGGCCCGCCGGGTGCTGGAGTCGGTCGAGGAGATCAAGAACCGGATCACCGTCGGCAAGCGCGACTGGACCGCCGGCCAGCTGCTCGAACGGCTCGGCTTCCGCAGCGACCGGCAGTGGACCCCGATCGGCGACCTGTCCGGCGGCGAGCGGCGCCGGCTCCAGTTGCTGCGGCTGCTGATGGGCGAGCCCAACGTGCTGATGCTGGACGAGCCCACCAACGACCTCGACATCGAGACGCTCACCGAGGTCGAGGACCTGCTCGACGGCTGGCCCGGCACGCTGATCGTGGTCAGCCACGACCGCTACTTCCTGGAGCGGGTCACCGACCATGTCGTGGCCCTGCTCGGCGACGGGCAGGTGTCGATGCTGCCCGGTGGTGTCGAGGAGTACCTGCAGCGCCGGTCCGAGGGCAACGCTCCGACCCGTACCGTCGCGGCGGCCGGCACCACGGCGGGCGCCGTCACGGCGCCCAAGGCCGCGGGCTCCAAGGCGGCGCAGGCTAAGGGCGGTGGGCAGGCGAAGGGCGGCGGGCAGGACTGGAAGTCCCGCAAGGAGCTCGACAAGCTCGAACGGCGGCTCGAGAAGCTGGCCAAGCAGGCGACCGACCTGCACGAGAGGCTGGCCGCGCACGCCACCGACTACGCCAAGCTCCAGGAGCTGGACGGCAAGCTCAAGCAGGTCCAGGCCGAGGCCGAGCAGGTCGAAGAGGAGTGGCTGATGCTCGCCGAGGACGTGGGCTGAGCCTCGCTCAGTGCCCCCCCCGGGGGCCTCGGAGCTGTCGAACTGGAGTAGCGGACTCCGCACGCCGACAGGCTCGGTGAGACCTGATCCATCGGGCATATCGTCGGCATATCGAAAACCGGATACGTGCTGGCAACGCGACGCTCTCTTGACTGGGGGGCATGAGCTACAGCGCACCAGCACGTACCACGGTCAGCCGCACCCGGTCGCCGGCGTCCGCGACCTCACCGTCCGCCCCGACCACGGGAATCACCTTCTACGGATGCGGCCGGGACGAGGCCCTTCTGTTGCGAGAGATGGCGCCTCGCCATGGCGTACGGCCAACGATCATCGAGGCGGCGGTATCCGAAGCCAACATCGAATCGGCGGTCGGAAACCGATGCATCAGCATCGGCCACAAGACCCCTGTCGCGAATCTCGCGCTGCTCGCGCTTAGCAGGGCCGGTGTGGAGTACATCTCCACGAGAAGCATTGGCTACAACCACATCGACGTGAACTACGCGGCGGGTGTCGGCATTGCCGTCGGCAACGTCGCCTACTCGCCCGACAGCGTGGCGGACTACACGCTGATGATGATGCTGATGGCCGTGCGCGATGCGAAATCCGTCATTCGCCGTGCCGACATGCATGATTACCGACTGAGCGACGTGCGCGGCAGAGAGTTGCGCGACCAGACCGTTGGAGTGGTCGGAACGGGACGCATCGGCACCGCGGTCATTGACCGGCTGCGGGCTTTCGGCTGTCGCATCCTGGCCCATGACAGCAGTGCGAAGGCCTCCGCCGACTACGTTCCGCTCGATGAGTTGCTCAGGCAGAGCGACATCGTGACGCTCCATACCCCGCTGACCGCGGACACGCACCATCTCCTCGACCGCCGACGCATCGAGCGGATGAAGCACGGCGCGTTCATCGTCAACACCGGCCGCGGGCCACTGGTCGATACCGCGTCACTCCTGCGGGCGTTGGAGAGCGGGCGATTGAGCGGAGCGGCGCTGGACGTGATCGAAGGCGAGGAAGGAATCTTCTACTCCGACTGCCGGAACAAGCCCATCAAAAGCAGGGCGCTGTTGCGGCTGCAAAGCCTGCCGAACGTGGTCATCAGTCCGCATACCGCCTACTACACCGACCATGCCCTGGCCGACACGGTCGAGAACACCCTCCTCAACTGCCTGAACTTCGAAAGCGAGAACCACCGTGGATAGGTTGAAGGTCGGAATCATCTTCGGCGGTGCCTCCGAAGAACATCCGGTCTCCGTCAAGTCCGCGCGTGAGGTCGCGGAGAACCTCGACACCGAGAAGTACGAACCCTTCTGGATCGGCATCACGGCAGACGGTGTTTGGAAACTCTGCGACGGTCCTGACGCGGATTGGGAGAACGGTGACTCCCGCCCCGCCATGCTGTCGCCGGACCGAACCGTCCACGGGCTGCTCGTCCTGGAACGAGGACGATACGAAGCGATCCGCCTCGATCTGGTCTTCCCCGTGCTCCATGGCAGCCTCGGCGAGGACGGAGCGATCCAGGGCCTGCTGGAGCTCTCCGGCATCCCCTATGTCGGCTGCGATGTCCAGAGCTCCGCCGTGTGCATGGACAAGTCCCTGGCCTACACCGTCGCGAGCGGCGCGGGAATCGCCACGCCGAAGTTCTGGATCGTGACGCCGGACGAGAAGGTCGACCCCGGCCGGCTCACTTATCCCGTCTTCGTGAAGCCGGCCCGCTCGGGTTCCTCGTTCGGCGTGAGCAAAGTCACCCGAGAAGACGAGCTGCCGAGCGCGCTGGAGACCGCGGGCCGGTACGACACGAAAGTGCTGATCGAGGAGGCGGTGGACGGCAGGGAGGTCGGATGCGCCATCCTGGGCACCGATCCGGACCTGATCGCAGGCGAGGTGGATCGCGTCGCCCTGTCTCATGGCTTCTTCCGAATCCACCAGGAGGACTCACCCGAGACCGGCTCGGAGAACTCGACGTTCATCGTTCCCGCCGACATCTCCGAAGAGGCCCGCCGACTCGTTCAGAAGACCGCCAAGACCATCTACCGCATCCTGGGTTGCACGGGGCTCGCCCGCGTGGATGTGTTCCTCACCGATGACGGGCAGGTGGTCCTCAACGAGGTCAACACCCTGCCCGGTCTGACTTCGTACAGCCGCTATCCCAGGATGATGGCGGCGGCAGGACTGTCGCTGTCCGAGGTCATCGACCGGCTCGTGTCACTGGCACTGCACGGAGTGAAGCGATGAACGACGATTTCGCGTTCGTGGACGAGCTGGTTCCCGGCATTCGCTGGGATGCCAAATACGCGACCTGGAGCAACTTCACCGGCAAGCCGGTGGACGGCTATCTGGCGAATCGAATCGTCGGCACGACCGCCCTGTGCGCGGCCCTGGGACGAGCCCAAGAGCAGGCCGCGTCCCTCGGCTTCGGCCTGCTGCTTTGGGACGGCTACCGGCCTCAACGTGCCGTGGACTGCTTCTTGCGCTGGTCAAGGCAACCGGAGGATGGCCGGAAGAAGCAGCGGCACTACCCGAACATCGACAGAACGGAGATGTTCGAGCAGGGCTATGTGGCGGCCAAATCGGGCCACAGTCGAGGCAGTACCGTCGACCTGACCCTCTATCACCTCGCGACCGGCGAACTCGCACGCATGGGCGGCGACCATGACCTGATGGACCCGGTCTCACATCATGGGGCAAAGGGGATCACGGACGCCGAGGCCGCGAACCGTCGGTATCTGTCCTCCATCATGGAGGACTCCGGCTTCGATCGATACGAGTGCGAGTGGTGGCATTACACGCTGAGAGACGAGCCCTACCCCAGCACCTATTTCGATTTCCCCATCATGTTGGTCGCCGGTAGCCGGGCAGCGTGATCGAGGCGACCGTGATCGACACGACCGTGATCGGGACGACATTGATCCCGGTGCTCACCGATCCTGCCCGGGACCGGCATGTGCTCAAGGCGATCGCCTCAAGGCGATCGCCGAGCGGCGGGCAGTCGCACCGTGACGCGGAGCCCGCCGGCGGCTCGGGGACTGAGGGCGAGGGTTCCGTCGTGTGCTCGGGTGATGCTCTCGGCGATCGCGAGGCCGAGGCCGAGGCCGGCACCTGCGTGGTCGCTGCGGACGCGCTCGGTGCCGCGCTGGAACCGTTCCGTGAGGGTCGATACCAGGTCCTGGCCGAGCCGGTCGCCGGTGTTCTCGACCGTGAGCACGGCAGCCTGGGGACCCGCAGCGGTGCTGACCTGGACGGTCCCGTGATCGGGCAGGTTGTGGACGATCGCGTTGTGCAGGAGGTTCGTGGTCAACTGCAGCAGGAGCGCGTGGGAGCCGATGGCGGGTGTGATGTCCCCGGAGGTTTCGATGACGACGCCATGCTTCTCGGCGAGCGGGAGGAGTGTCTCGGTGGCTTCTTCCGCGATGAGGGACAGGTCGACGGCTTCCCGGGTGAAGGAACGCTGGTCGGTACGGCTGAGCAGGAGCAACGCCTCGGTGAGGTCGATCGCGCGGGCGTTGACGGCGCGGAGGCGTTCATCGAGCTCGCTGCTTTCGCGGTTCGGATCGTTGCGGGCGACGTCGAGCAGGGTCTGAGTGATCGCCAGGGGAGTGCGCAGTTCGTGGGAGGCGTTGGCCGCGAACCTCTGCTGCTCGGCGACATGGGCTTCGAGCCGCGCGAGCATGGCGTCGAAGCTGTCGGCGAATTCGCGGAACTCGTCCTGGCGGCCCTCCAACTCGATCCGGTGTGAGAGCGACCCTTTCGCGGCCCTTCGCGTGGCGGCCGTGATCCGGGTCAAGGGGCCCAGCATGCGGCCGGCGAGAAACCACCCTCCGGCGAGCCCGAACACCAGGAGGAACACCATCGCGCCGACGGCCGCCGGCGCGAAGTCACGCAGTAGTTCGGGTCCCGAAGGCGCTATCACGATCTCGCCGCGGTCCTGTGCCCTCTCCCGGTAGCCGTCCAGGAACACCGCGATCGCCCCGATCAGCACCGCGCCGGCGAGCATGAGGAAGCCGGCGTAGCTGAAGGTGAGCTTGAGGCGAACGCTCAATCCGGGCGCCCTATCCACGTTCGCCTCCCTCGCTCCCGGTGGCGGGTCCGGTGTCGATGCGGTAGCCGACGCCGGGCACCGTGGCGATGATCCATGGTTCACCGAGGCGCTTGCGCAGCGTCGAGACCGTGATGCGCACGGCGTTGGTGAACGGGTCGGCGTTCTCGTCCCACGCTCGTTCCAGGAGCCGTTCGGCACTGATGACGCCGCCTTCGGCGGCGATCAGGACTTCGAGCACGGCGAACTGCTTGCGGGTGAGTGCGACGTACCGGCCGTCCCGGTAGACCTCGCGGCGGAACGGATCCAGCCGGAGACCGGCGAGTTCCCGCACCGGCGGCCTGTTGTGGGCGCGCCGGCGATCAAGGGCTCTGAGGCGGAGTACGAGCTCCTGCAGCTCGAACGGCTTGGTGAGGTAGTCGTCAGCGCCGAGCTCGAACCCGGATGCCTTGTCGTCCAGCCGGTCCGCGGCGGTGAGCATCAGGATCGGCATGCCGCTGCCGGAAGCGACGATGCGTTCGGCGATCTCGTCGCCGGAGGGCCCGGGGATGTCGCGGTCGAGGACGGCGATGTCATAGGCGTTGATCCCCAGCATCTCCAGTGCGGTGTCGCCGTCACCGGCGATGTCGGCCGCGATCGCTTCCAGGCGCAGCCCATCGCGGATGGCCTCCGCCATATAGGGCTCGTCCTCAACGACCAACACGCGCATCCTTCGATGCTACGAGCCCGCACGTATCGTCAGCGTTTGCAAAGGCTCAGCGCCCCCAAGGCTCAGTGCCCCCAGGGCCCCAGGTCCCCCAGGTCCCCCAGGGCCCCCAGGGCCCCCAAGGCCTCAGTGTCCGGGGGGCTCGGGGCTGTCGAACTGGAGCAGCAGGTTCCGCAGCAGCCCCGCCAGCGCGTCCCGGTCGGCCGGGGGGAGGGTCTCCAGGATCGCGTGCTCGCGGGCCAGCAGATCGGCGAACGCGGCGTCCACGCGGGTCATGCCCGCCTCGGTGAGCCGTACCTGAACGCCGCGCTTGTCCTGCGGGTCGGGATGGCGCTCCACCAGACCGGCGGCGGCCAGCCGGTCGATCCGGTTGGTCATGGTGCCCGAGGTGACCAGCGTGGCGCGCAGCAGCAGGCCAGGGCTGAGCCGGTACGGGGCGCCCGCCCGCCGCAGCGCGGTGAGCACGTCGAACTCCCAGCCCTCCAGCTCGTGCGCGACGAACACGGCGCGTCGCGCGCGGTCGAGATGGCGGGCGAGCCGCGACACCCGGCTGAGGACCTGCAGCGGCTGGACGTCCAGATCAGGGCGCTCCTTGTGCCAGGCCTCGACCAGCCGGTCCACCTCGTCCTGGTCCCGCTCGTCCCGCATGGCGACACCCTCCTGCATGCCGACACCTTACCTGTCTCGATATCGAGTTACCTGTCTCGATATCGAGAAGACTTTCTTGACATCAAGATTATCCGCGGGGCATGATGTCTCTTGATGTCGAGACATGCCGAGGCGGAGCCGTCCGCCGCCGTCTGGGATCCCGCGCAGTACGGGATCTTCGGCGACGAGCGCGGCCGCGCGTTCGCCGAGCTGCTGGCCAGGGCCGCGAGCGGACTCGCCGCGCCCGGCCGGATCGCCGATCTGGGCTGCGGCTCGGGCGAGCTCACCGCGGGCCTGGCCCGCCGCTGGCCGGACGCGGTCATCGACGCGATCGACTCCTCGGCCGAGATGATCGAGGCGGCTCGGGCGCACGCGATCCCCGGCCGGCTGCGCTTCGCGGTCGGAGACGCCGCAGGCTGGAAGCCCGCGACGCCGCCCGACCTGATCGTCTCCAACGCCGTCCTGCACTGGATCCCCGGCCACACCGAACTGCTGCCCCGCTGGGCCGACGCACTCGCACCCGGAGGCAGGCTGGCCTTCCAGGTCCCCGGCAACCATGCCGCTCCCAGCCATACCCTGCTGCGCGAGCTGTGCGAATCGCCCCGCTGGCGCGACCGGCTTGGCGGGCTGTTCGATCCGCGTCCCGTCCTCGACCCGGCCGGCTACCTCGACCTGCTGGCCAGGCACGGCTGCGCCGTCGACGCCTGGGAGACCACGTACGCGCAGGTCCTCCAGGGCGAGGACGCCGTACTGGAGTGGGTCAAGGGCACCACGCTGCGCCCCGTACTGACCGCCCTTGACCGCGCCGAGCCCCAAGGCTCCACCGAGACCCAAGGCTCCGCCGAGACCCGGGACTTCCTGTCCGAGTACGGAGCCGTGCTGCGCGAGGCCTACCCGGCCACGCCGTACGGCACCGTCTACCCCTTCCGGCGCGTGTTCGTCATCGCGGACCGCGCCGGACCATGAACCGGGATGCCGCCCGCCGCGCGAGCGGAGCGAATCGTTCCCCTGCGGTGTGCCCGACCGCATGGTGAGCGGTGTCCCAGGGCCGCGCCACGCGCGGTCGGCAAAGACCCGCGCCTCGAAACCCGAGGCAGGGAACGACCGGTAACACGGTGACCCCGCCGGTGGCCGCACGGACGAACTCCGGCGGTCACCGGCTCACGTCGTTCAGGACGGCCGTACGGCCGATTCCCCGGTGCCGGTGCCGGTGCCGGTGTCCGTGTCGGCGCCTGGCTCGATGGCGGCGTCGGCCTGGGCCTCGCTGTCGTCCGGCGGATCGAGCTCGTCCGGCAGCTTGAGCTCGTCCGGCGGTTCGGTGCCGTCCTCGTCCCGGTGCTCCTTGCGGTGCGCCCGCTCCGCCTTCGCGGCGGCCTTCTCCTCCGCCTTCTCTGCCTTGGCCGCGGCCTTCTCCAGCCGCTTCTCCCGGCGCTCGGCCTCCTTGCGGCGGCGCTTGGGATCCAGCGACGGCCGGGGCTCCAGGCCCGAAAGGCCGTTCCAGGCGAGGTTCACCAGATGCGCGGCGACCTCCTCGCGCTTGGGACGGCGCGCGTCCAGCCACCACTGTCCGGTCAGCGCGACCATCCCGACGAGCATCTGCGCGTACATCGGCGCGACCTTGTCGTCGTAGTCGTGCCGGTCCAGCTCCTGGGCCATCACGTGCTCGACCTCGCCGGCGATCTCACTCAGCAGGCTCGCGAAGCTGCCGGTGCCGGTGCCGCCGTGCGAGTCGCGGACCAGGATCCGGAAGCCGTCCGGATTGGTCTCCACGTACTCCAGCAGCGACAGCGCGGCCTTCTCCAGCTTGCCGCGGTAGTGGATCGCCGAGTTCAGCGCCTCGGTCACCGAGGCGAGCAGCGCCTCGAACTCCCGGTCCACCACCACCGCGTACAGGCCCTCCTTGCCGCCGAAGTGCTCGTACACCACGGGCTTGGAGACCCCGGCCGCGGCGGCGATCTCCTCGACCGACGTGCCGTCCAGACCGCGCTCGGCGAAGAGCGTGCGCCCGATGGTGAGGAGCTGCTCGCGTCGTTCCTTGCCGGTCATCCGCTTCCTGCGGGACCGGGGGGCGGGTTCTGTCACGGCACCAATTGTGACGCTCACGCAGGCTGTTTCGTCCGCTTGGCGGCCAGCCGCTCGGCGTCGGGCCAGCGGACGTCGTACGCCAGGCCCGCCTTCTCGAACGCCCAGATGGTCCGGGCGCTGATGTCGATCTGGCCCTTGAGCACGCCGTGCCGGGCACAGGTCGGGTCGGAATGGTGCAGGTTGTGCCACGACTCGCCGAGCGAGGGGATGGCCAGCCACCACACGTTCCGCGACTTGTCGCGGACCTCGAAGTCCTCGTTGCCGAACGTGTGGCAGATCGAGTTGATCGACCAGGTCACGTGGTGGACCAGGGTCAGCCGGACCAGCCCGGCCCAGAAGAACGCGGTGAGCGCGCCGGCCCACGACATGGTCAGCAGGCCGCCCAGCACGCCCGGCAGCAGGAACGTCACCAGCACGAGCAAGGGGAAGGCCTTGTGGATCCGCACGATGTCACGGTCGTTCAGCAGGTCCTTGGAGAACCGCTCCTTGGACGTGCGGTTGCCGTCGAACAGCCAGCCGTAGTGCGCCCACGCCAGCCCCTTGGCCAGCGCCTTCCAGTCGTTGCCGAAGCGCCACGGCGAGTGCGGGTCGAACTCCTTGTCGGAGTGCTTGTGGTGGCGGCGATGGTCGGAGACCCAGGTGATGATCGGCCCCTCCATCGCCAGGCCGCCGGCGATCGCCAGCGCGATCCTGAGCCCGCGCTTGGCCTTGAACGATCCGTGCGTGAAGTACCGGTGGTAGCCCACCGTGATCCCGCCCGCCGAGAGGAAGTAGAAGATCGCCATCAGGATGATGTCGGTCCAGCCGAGAAAGCTTCCCCAGGCCAGCGGGATGGCGGCGAAGAGCGCCAGGAACGGTACCCCGGTGAAGACGGCGACGAGGACCCGTTCGGCCCGTCCCGAGGACTGCGGATCGAGTTCGGCACGGCGCTCGGGACGGGGAGGATCGAGGATGGGAGCTGTAGTCATGGGCACCACTTCCTGTTCTGGTAGACCGCGTTCCGGTGGACCCTGTCTGCCGGTCCCTGGCTGCCGGTCCCTGTCTGCTGGACCGCCTACCTACGCCACCGTAACCTACGGTTGCGTAAGTTTTACAGTGCCGGTACGTAAAATCGGTCGGTACGTAAGGTCGGCCGGACCTCATCTCAGGCGGCGGGAGATCCGCTCGTACGGCGTTCCCGGGAGCGGAGAGCCCGAGAGTGGTGAGTCCGGGAGCCGAGAGGTGAGACACCTCTCACGCAGGGACAACGTCCGGTGCCTGCCGAACGTTCGGTCCCCGCCGGCGGAGGTGCGCTGATGTGCCGCTCGATCGGCGACACGTCCGGCGACCGGTTCTGCATGCTTTCCAACCGCACCCTCTCCCCGAGACGGGCTTCCCGCCTGCGCCCTGGGAATGGTCGGACGACTCAAAGTGGGGGGTGCTCGTTCGACGACGTCCTAAACCGGGACAAGTCATGCGTTTCGCCCGAGAGCCCCGCTGGGCGGGGCCGCCGCGGAACGTCGGGCCGACGGCTCGCCGCCGGCCGCCGGGCCGGGAGGATGCGGGCGTCGGGATAATGCGGATGCCGAGGGCGGCGGAAACGGTATCTTGGCTCTGGTCGCCGATCGGAGATATCCGGTCGGATCGGTCCGGGATAGTTAAGTGGCATAACCCTGGGTTTTGGTCTCAGTGTCGGGGGTTCGAATCCTCCTCCCGGAGCCTGGCGCCCCCTCGCGCGCCCCTCGTGCCCCCGGCCTCGTCCCCACCTCGTTCCCGGTGATGGCGGTGGCCGCCGGGTGACAGCGCTCCGGCGAACGGTATCCTTCGGGTGTCGGGCGTGTTGCGTCCCTGTTTGCGCAGGTAGATCGGCTTGCGCAGGGAGACCGGCCGCCCGAGCCAATCCCGTCCGCGATGCCGAGGAGCCTCCACGTGAGCGCGAGCCGCCCGGCTGCCGTCGTCGTCCTCGCCGCGGGCGAGGGCACCCGGATGAAGTCCCGTACCTCCAAGGTCCTGCACGAGCTGTGCGGGCGCGCGATGCTCGGCCATGTCCTGGCCGCCGGCCGCGCGCTGGACCCCGAACGGCTGGTGGTGATCGTCGGCCACCGCCGCGAGCAGGTGATCTCGTACCTGGCCGACCAGGTGCCGGCGGCCGAACCCGTGGTGCAGGAGCGCCAGGGCGGCACCGGGCACGCCGTCCGGATGGCGCTGGAACAGGTCTGGGGCGGTGACCGGGGCGAGCTGACCGGCACGGTCGTGGTCACCAACGGCGATCACCCGCTGCTGCGCGGCGAGACGCTGGCCGAACTCGTCCGCGTCCATGAGGACGAGGGCAACGCCGTGACCGTTCTCACCACGGAGATGCCCGACGCGACCGGCTACGGCCGCATCCTCCGCGAGGAGAACCCCGCCGGTGCCGGCGCCGTCACCGCGATCGTCGAGCACAAGGACGCGACCGAGGCGCAGCGGGCCGTCCGCGAGATCAACGTGGGGATGTACGCCTTCGACGGCGCCCTGCTGGCCGACGCGCTGAAGCGGGTCACCACCGACAACGCCAAAGGTGAGGAGTACCTCACCGACGTGGTCGCCATCCTGCGCGGCGACGGGCACCGGGCCGGTGCCCATCTGGCCCCCGACTGGGTGGAGACCCAGGGCGTCAACGACAAGGTGCAGCTGGCCCAGGCGCGCCGGCAGCTCAACGACCGGATCCTGGAGGCCCACATGCGGGCCGGGGTCACGATCGTCGACCCCGCCACCACCTGGATCGACGTGGACGTCACCGCCGAGCAGGACGCGGTCGTCCACCCGGGCACGCAGCTGCACGGCCGGACCCACCTGGGCGAGGGCGCCGAGGTCGGGCCCGGCTGCACGCTGACCGACACCCGGGTCGGGGCCGACGCCCGGGTGATCAACGCGGTGTGCGTCGAGGCCGAGATCGGCCCGGAGGCCTCGGTCGGGCCGTACGCCTACCTGCGGCCCGGGACGCGGCTGGACCGCAAGGCCAAGATCGGTACCTATGTGGAGACCAAGAACGCCCATGTCGGCGAGGGCAGCAAGGTCCCCCATCTCACCTACGTCGGGGACGCGACGATCGGGACCGGCTCCAACATCGGCGCCAGTTCCGTCTTCGTCAACTACGACGGCGTCAGCAAGCACCACAGCGTGGTCGGTGACCATGTCAAGGTCGGCAGCGACAACATGATCGTCGCGCCGGTGACCATCGGGCACGGTGCCTACACGGCGGCCGGCTCGGTGATCGTCCAGGATGTCCCGCCGGGCGCGATGGCGGTCGCGCGGGGCAAGCAGCGCAACATCGAGGGCTGGGTCGAGCGCAAGCGCGCCGGAACACCCGCGGCCGAGGCCGCGCGGCGCGCCGCCGAGGCCGGCGAATGACGATCTCCCGCGCGGGCCGGGGCGCTTCCCGCCGCGCGCGGGTTGTGGGGACGACGCCCACGTGTAGTTCAGTTCCATTGAGGGGGAGTTGTCAGAGGTGAGTGGGATCAAGGCGAGCGGCCAGAAGAAGCTCATGCTCTTCACCGGCCGAGCCCACCCGGACCTGGCCAAAGAAGTAGCCGACAACCTCCACGTCGAGCTCACGCCGACCTCGGCGTACGACTTCGCCAACGGCGAGACGTTCGTGCGGTTCCTGGAGTCGGTACGCGGCTCCGACGCCTTCGTGATCCAGAGCCACACGGCTCCCATCAACCAGTGGATCATGGAGCAGCTGATCATGGTGGACGCGCTCAAGCGCGCGTCGACCAAACGGATCACGGTGGTGGCGCCGTTCTTCGGCTATGCCCGGCAGGACAAGAAGCACCGTGGCCGTGAGCCGATCTCGGCCCGGCTGATGGCCGACATGTTCAAGACCGCGGGGGCCGACCGGCTGATCGCGGTCGACCTGCACACCGCGCAGATCCAGGGCTTCTTCGACGGCCCGGTGGACCATCTGTTCGCGCTGGACCTGCTGGCCACGCATTTCGAAAGCCGGCTGGACCTGTCGCAGGTCACCGTGGTCGCGCCGGACGCCGGCCGGGTCCGGGTGACCGAGCGCTGGAGCGACCGGCTCGGCGGCGTGCCGATGGCGATCATCCACAAGAAGCGCGACCCGGACGTGGCCAACGAGGTCAAGGTGTTCGACGTGGTCGGCGAGGTCGAGGGCCGGACCTGCGTGGTGGTCGACGACATGATCGACACCGGTGGCACGATCGTGAAGGCGGCGGACGCGCTGTTCGACAACGGGGCGACCCGGGTCGTGGTGGCCGCCACCCACGGGGTGCTGTCCGGCCCCGCGGTGGACCGGTTGAAGAACTCGCGGATCTCCGACGTGGTGCTGACCAACACGCTGCCGATCCCGCACGAGAAGCAGTTCGACAAGCTGACCATCCTGTCGATCGCCCCGCTGATCGCGCGGGCCATCAACGAGGTGTTCAGCGAGGGGTCGGTGACCAGCCTGTTCGGCGGGCAGAGCTGACCCCGCACCTGGTGCGCGGCGGGGGCCGGCCGGGCCGATCCGGTCGGACGGAGCGGGCCCCGCTGGCTTTGCCCATGGGGACGATCGGCTAGACTTGCTGAATTCGCGTATGCCCCGGGTCGTTCAGTGTGGCTCCGTGCGAGGACTCGCACTCCCCGGGCAACGCAAAGAATCTTCGAGGCGCCTGACGCATCGAGCAACGCCTGATTCGCTCATGTCCGTAGCGGACGTCCAATGCCGGACGGCCGTGGATCGCAACAACTGAGGAGTTTTCGCCGTGTCCGAGGTACGTATCGCCGCCGAGTCGCGCACCGAGTTCGGTAAGGGTGCCGCGCGGCGCACCCGCCGGGCCGGCAAGGTTCCCGCCGTTCTCTATGGCCATGGCACCGACCCCCAGCACATCTCGCTGCCGGGCCACGAGCTGATGCTCGCGCTCAAGACCCCCAACGTGCTGCTGCGCGTCGAGGGCGTCGGCTCCGGCTCCGAGCTGGCCCTGCCCAAGGACGTCCAGCGCGACGCGATCAAGGGCTTCCTCGAGCATGTCGACCTGCTGCTGGTCAAGCTGGGCGAGAAGGTCGAGGTGTCCGTCCCGATCGAGATCACCGGCGACGTGGTCGCCGGCGGCCGGCTGGTCCAGCCCGAGGTCGAGATCGCGGTGGAGGCCGAGGCCACCAACATCCCGCAGTCGGTCGAGCTGGACATCAGCGGGCTGGAGATCGACAGCGCGGTGCTGGCGCGCGACCTGAAGCTGCCCGCCGGCGCCACCCTGGTCGCCGACGAGGAGCTGCTGATCGTGCAGATCGTCGACGCCACCGTCGCGACCGAGGCCGAGCCGGAGGCGGGCGAGGGCGCCGCCGCCGAGGCGGGCGCCGAGGGCGAGTCGGCCGAGTGATCCGCGCCGCCGGGCGACCGGCGGCGCCACCGTTCGTTCCCGACGGCCCCCGCGGCGTTCACGCCTGCGGGGGCCGTCGGCCGTGTGTCCGGCTGCGGAGATGTCCAGCCGTGGCGATGTCCGCCCGCCGAGCAGCGAGGGAGCCTCATGAGCGCTGATCCATGGCTGGTCGTGGGGCTGGGTAACCCGGGTCCCCCGTACGCCGGCAACCGGCACAACGCCGGCTTCATGGTGCTGGACGTCCTGGGCGGGCGGGCCGGTGGACGGTTCAGGTCACACAAGGGGCGCGCGGACGTCCTGGAGGGCCGCCTCGCGGGCGTGCGGGCCGTACTGGCCAAGCCGCGGGGCTACATGAACGAGTCGGGCGGGCCGGTGAAGGCGCTGTGCGACTTCTACAAGGTGCCCGTCGAGCGCCTCATCGTCGTCCACGACGAGCTGGACATCCCGTACGGTGCCGTGCGCCTGAAGCGGGGCGGCGGCGACAACGGGCACAACGGGCTGCGCTCGATCACCCGTTCGCTGGGCGACAAGGAGTACCTGCGGGTCCGGTTCGGTGTGGGCCGCCCGCCGGGGCGGATGGACGCCGCAGCGTTCGTCCTGAAGGACTTCTCCGCCGCCGAGCGCAAGGATCTGGAGCTCAACGCCGACCGGGCCGCCGACGCGGCCGAGGCGTTGCTGACGGACCCTCTGGAGACGGCACAGAACACGTTCCACGCCGTGTGAGCCGATCGCCGGGCAGGGCCACACCGTGTAGGGCCTTCACCGTGTAAGGCCGTCGCCGTGCAACCCGATCACTGTGTAAGTCCGCCGCTACCACAGGTGACCGTGGCGGCACGGGCACGCACTCGTTGACAACGATCACCGGTGCGAAGTGTTCGTTCGCTCAGCATGGGACAAATCGGGATCGTAAGATGCGTCACAAACGTGCTTCCCGTTACATGTGAACCTACCCGGCCGTTCGGCCGTCTCCGTGATGGATCGTACGTAAAGGGGCGGTGCGGCAGTGGTGGTGAATGCGTCAATGGCCGTGGTGGAAGAGGTCGGGGTGAAAACCCCGGTCGATGCCGATCGCAACCGGTCGCAGGGTACGAACGGGTGGACCCAGTCCTATCGCAGGATGGCCTTCATCCTCGACCTGGCGAGCATGCTACTGGCCGGGCTCATCGCGTTCGTATTGAGATTCCCAGGCATGGCCAGCGAGTGGACCATGCCGTACATGGTGCTGACGGTCGCGCTGCCGCTGGCCTGGTCGCTCACCCTGATGATGTGTCGGGCCTACCAGCCGCGCTTCATCGGCGTCGGCTGGGAAGAGTTCCATCGGGTGCTGCGCGCGGGGTTCATCGTCACCGCGACCGTGGCGATCGTGGCGTACGCCACCAAGACCGAGGTGGCCCGCGGGTACGTGGTGATGGCCCTGCCCATGGGGACGGTCCTGGCCCTGATCGCGCGCTACCGGCTGCGTAAGTGGCTGCACAACCGCCGCTGGAAGGGCGAGTGCATGCGGCGCGTGATCGCGGTCGGGCACCGCGCGGCGGTCGCCGACCTGATCCGGCTGCTGCAGCAGAAGCGCTACCACGGGATGGACATCGTGGGCGTGTGCCTGCCGCCGGCGCTGGCCGCCGGCGACGACGCGGTCACGGACGTCGAGGGCGTGCCGGTGCTGGGCGACTTCAGCCAGGCGGCGGCCGTGGTCGGGCGCAGCGGCGCCGACTCGGTGGCGGTGCTGGCCTGCCCGGAGATGGACGGCGTGGCGCTGCGCCGGCTGGCCTGGCAGATCGAGCGGGACGATGTCGAGCTGGTCGTGGCGCCCGCGCTGATGGACGTGACCGGCCCGCGGATCTCGATCCGGCCGGTGGCCGGGCTGCCCCTGCTGCATGTGGAGCATCCGGAGCTGGAGGGCTCCCGCAAGCTGCTCAAGGGACTGTTCGAACGGACCCTGGCGCTGGGCGGGCTGCTGCTGCTGAGCCCGCTGCTCCTGCTCGTGGCGTTCCTGATCAAGGTCACCAGCCAGGGCCCGGTGATGTTCCGGCAAACCCGGGTGGGCCGCGACGGCCGCGAGTTCACCGTGCTGAAGTTCCGCACGATGGTGGCGGACGCCGAGGCCCGCAAGATCGAGCTGACCGGTGCCAACGAGAACGACGGCGTGCTGTTCAAGATCAAGGCCGATCCCCGGATCACCGCGGTCGGCCGCCGGCTGCGCCGCTACTCGCTGGACGAGCTGCCGCAGCTGTTCAACGTGGTGCGCGGCGAGATGTCGCTGGTCGGCCCGCGGCCGCCGCTGCCCGAGGAAGTGGCCCAGTACGGCGGCGACGTGTACCGCCGGCTGGCGGTCAAGCCGGGGATGACCGGCCTGTGGCAGGTCAGCGGCCGCTCGGACCTGTCCTGGGACGAGTCGGTCCGGCTCGACCTGCGGTACGTCGAGAACTGGACCCTGGCCCTCGACCTGCAGATCATGTGGAAGACCTGGTCGGCGGTGTTCCGGGGCTCGGGCGCCTACTGAGGCACACAGCCCGCCGAGGCACACAGCCCGCAGAGGTCCTGCCGGGCGGCTCCGGGGCTCCGGCCCGCGCGAGCCTGCCCGGCGATCCGCGAGCCTGCCCGGCAGCTCACGGGCCCGCCCGGCGAATCTCCGGCAGGAACGGCAATATAGAGTAAACAGATCAACCGAGTAGGGATTGTGGTGGGATTGACGGAGGATCTGGAGCGCGGGCCGGTGGACGACCACGTGCTCGCGGGGGAACTGGCCGAGGCCGCGGGGCGCCTGCTGCTGGGCGTACGCGACGAGACCGGTTTCGCCGACGCTCGCGTGCTGAAGGACACCGGCGACCTGCGGGCGCACGAGTTCCTGATGGGCGCGCTGGCCGAGCGGCGCCCGGCCGACGCCGTCCTGTCCGAGGAGGGCCGGGCCTCGGTCGCCGGGAAGAGCTCCGGCGTCGCGGCGATGGACGGGCCCCCCACCGGCAACACCGACGCGTCGGTCCGGCTCACCGCCGACCGTGTGTGGATCATCGACCCGCTGGACGGTACCCGGGAGTTCTCCGAGGAGGGCCGTTCCGACTGGGCCGTCCACGTGGCGCTGTGGGAGAAGGGCCGGCTGGCCGCGGGCGCCGTGGCGCTGCCCGCCCAGGGGCTGACTCTCCGCACCTCGCCCGGCGGGGCCCTGGCCGTCGACACGTCCGGCGCGGCGCGCGAGCTGCGGCAGGCCGCCCCTGAGCCGGGCCGCCTGCGCATCGCGGTGAGCCGCAGCCGCCCGCCCGCCTTCGTGCAGCGGCTGGCCGAACGGCTGGACGAGGCCGCCGGCCTCAAGACCGAACTGGTCCCGATCGGCTCCGCCGGCGCGAAGATCTCCGCGGTCCTGCTGGGCGAGGTCGACGCGTACGTGCACGCGGGCGGCCAGTACGAGTGGGATTCGGCCGCGCCGGTCGCGGTGGCCCTGGCCGCCGGCGCCCATGCGTCCCGGATCGACGGCTCCGAAGCCGTCTACAACCGGAAGGACCCCAGGTTGCCGGATATCCTGGTGTGTCACCCCGAGTCGGCGGCGGCGCTGCTGACCGGCATCCGGGACGTGAGCGACTCCCTGCCGGAGTGACCGGCGGGGGATCGCCGTCCGGCCGGTGGGATGGCGCCGTGTCATCCGCGAGACCACCGGTGCACTGCCAGAAGCGTGGAGAGAGCCCCAGACGATGCAGCGCTCCGATTACCAGCTGTCACAGCTAGACATCCTCGAAGCCGAGTCGATCCACATCATCCGGGAGGTGGCCGCGGAGTTCGAGCGGCCGGTCCTGCTGTTCTCGGGCGGCAAGGACAGCATCGTCATGCTGCGCCTGGCGCAGAAGGCGTTCGCTCCCGCCCCGGTCCCGTTCCCGGTGATGCACGTCGACACCGGCCACAACTTCCCCGAAGTGATCGAGTACCGCGATCGCCGGGTGGCCGAGCTGGGCGTGCGGCTCGTGATCGCCTCCGTTCAGGACTCGATCGACAAGGGCCGCGTGGTGGAGCAGACCGGTCGGCGGGCCAGCCGCAACCGGCTGCAGACCACGACGCTGCTGGACGCGATCGAGGAGCACCGGTTCGACGCCGCGTTCGGCGGCGCCCGCCGGGACGAGGAGAAGGCACGGGCCAAGGAGCGGGTGGTCTCGTTCCGCGACGAATTCGGCCAGTGGGACCCCAAGAACCAGCGGCCCGAGCTGTGGAACCTGTTCAACACCAAGATCCAGCAGGGCGAGCACGTCCGGGTGTTCCCGCTGTCCAACTGGACCGAACTGGACATCTGGGACTACGTCCGGCGCGAGGATCTGGAACTGCCGCCGATCTACTTCGCGCACACCCGGCGGGTGTTCGAGCGCGACGGGATGCTGCTGGCCGACCTGCCGTACGCCAACCGCGGCGACGACGAGCCGGCGTTCGAGGCCATGGTGCGCTACCGCACCGTCGGCGACGCGTCCTGCACCGGAGCGGTCAAGTCCGACGCCCTGCGCCTGGACGACGTCATCGAGGAGATCGCCGCGACCCGCATCACCGAGCGCGGCCAGACCCGGGCCGACGACCGCTCCAGCGAGGCCGCGATGGAAGATCGAAAGAAGGAAGGGTACTTCTGATGAGCGGCGCAAGGTCTTGGAGATCGCGGCACTGTGCCCACTTCACCGAGCGCGGCCAGACCCGGGCCGACGACCGCTCCAGCGAGGCCGCCATGGAGGACCGCAAGAAGGAGGGCTACTTCTAATGGCCACGTCGTCAGACGAGAGCACGGCTAAGACGATGGACATCCTGCGGTTCGCCACCGCCGGCTCGGTCGACGACGGCAAGTCGACGCTGATCGGCCGGCTGCTGTTCGACTCCAAGTCGATCTTCGAGGACCAGCTGGAGTCGGTGGAACGGACCAGCGTCGACCGCGGCGAGGACTACACCAACCTCGCGCTGCTCACCGACGGGCTGCGGGCCGAGCGCGAGCAGGGCATCACCATCGATGTCGCCTACCGCTACTTCGCCACGCCGCGGCGCAAGTTCATCATCGCCGACACGCCTGGGCACATCCAGTACACCCGCAACATGGTCACCGGCGCCTCCACCGCCGATCTGGCGATCATCCTGGTGGACGCCAGGAAGGGGATCCTGGAGCAGTCCAGGCGGCACGCCTTCCTGACCACGCTGCTGAAGGTGCCGCACCTGGTGGTGGCGGTCAACAAGATGGACCTGGTCGACTACGACCAGCAGGTCTTCGAGCGGATCGTGGACGAGTTCACCGCGTTCGCCGCCAAGCTCGAGGTCTCCGACCTGACGTTCATCCCGCTGTCGGCGCTGCACGGCGACAACGTGGTGGAACGCTCGCCGAACACCCCCTGGTACCAGGGCAGCTCGCTGCTGCACCACCTGGAGCACGTGCACATCGCCTCCGACCGCAACCTGATCGACGTGCGGTTCCCGGTGCAGTACGTGATCCGCCCGCACAAGTCGACCGACCCCGAGTTGCACGACTACCGCGGGTACGCGGGCCAGGTCGCGGGCGGCGTGCTCAAGCCGGGCGACGAGGTCGTGCACCTGCCGTCCGGGCTGACCACGACGATCACCGCCATCGACGGTCCGGGCGGCCCGGTCCAGGAGGCGTACCAGCCGATGTCGGTCACGCTGCGGCTGGCCGACGACATCGACATCTCGCGCGGTGACATGATCGCCCGGCCCAACAACCGGCCCGAGACCGCGCAGGACCTGGACGCGATGGTCTGCTGGATGACCCCCGACCGGGAGCTCACCCCCCGGATGAAGGTCGTCATCAAGCACACCACCCGTACCGCCAAGGCGGTCGTCAAGGAACTGCACTACCGGCTGGACGTCAACACGCTGCACCGCGACGACTCGGCGCAGGGGCTGGGACTGAACGAGATCGGCCGGATCGCGCTGCGGGTCACCCAGCCGCTGTTCGTCGACGACTACGGCCGCAACCGGATGACCGGTGGCTTCATCCTCATCGACGAGGCCACCAACAACACCGTCGGCGCCGGAATGATCACCGGGGCGAAGTAACACACGCGGGGGTGCGGCGGGTCCACGTCCGGCGGCCGGACGTGGCCGCGCCCCGGCCGGAGGCGGCCGCAAACCACGAGGTCACGGGGTGATCGGCGCCGGTAGTGTCGATCACGCATCGACCTGCCGGTGACCTTTTCGCCGGTGGCCCTTGGAGCCGGTGACCCTTTGGAGGCCTTGTGGCCCCTCGCATCCTCCCGGACCCCGCCGTCCCGGGCGCCCTGTGAAAGCTCTGGTGCTGGCCGGCGGGGCCGGCTCCCGGCTGCGGCCCATCACCCACACCTCCGCCAAGCAACTCGTGCCCGTCGCCAACAAGCCGGTGCTGTTCTACGGGCTGGAGGCGATCCGGGACGCGGGGATCAGTGAGGCGGGCATCGTCGTCGGCGACACCGCCGCGGAGATCGAGGAGGCCGTCGGCGACGGCTCGCGCTTCGGGCTCCAGGTGACCTACCTGCCGCAGGACGCGCCGCGCGGGCTGGCGCACGCCGTGCTGATCGCGCGCGAGTTCCTCGGTGACGACGACTTCGTCATGTACCTGGGCGACAACTTCATCGTCGGCGGCATCGACGGACTGGTGCGGCGGTTCCGGCGCGAGCGCCCGCAGGCGCAGATCATGCTGACCCGGGTCTCGGACCCGCGCGCGTTCGGGGTGGCCGAGCTGGACGGCTCGGGCCGGGTGGTCGGCCTGGAGGAGAAGCCCGAGCGTCCCAAGAGCGATCTGGCCCTGGTCGGCGTCTACCTGTTCACCCGGGCCGTGCACGAGGCGGTCGCGGGGCTCAAGCCGTCCTGGCGGAACGAGCTGGAGATCACCGATGCGATCCAGGCGCTGATCGAGGGCGGGCACCGGGTGGAGTCCACCGTGATCTCGGGCTACTGGAAGGACACCGGCAACGTCACCGACATGCTGGAGGTCAACCGGCTGGTCCTGGAGAGCGTCGAGCCCCTCGTCGAGGGGGACGTGGACGCCTCGTCCGAGCTGATCGGCCGGGTCGTGGTGGAGGCGGGCGCGTCCGTCACCGGCTCCCGGGTCGTCGGCCCGGTGATCGTCGGGGCCGGTTCGGTGGTGCGCGACTCCTACGTCGGCCCGTTCACCTCGATCGACCGCGACTGCTCGGTGATCGACAGCGAGATCGAGTACTCGATCGTGCTGCGCGGCGCGTCGATCGACGGTGTGGGCCGGATCGAGTGCTCGCTGATCGGCCGCGAGGTCGAGGTGACCCCGGCCCCCCGCGTTCCGAAGGCCCATCGCCTCGTTCTGGGAGACCACAGCAAAGTGCAGATCAGCAAATGAGGGTCCTGGTCACCGGCGGTGCCGGCTTCATCGGGTCGCACTACGTCCGCCAGCTGGTCTCGGGCCGGTACGCGGCCTGGGCGGGCGCCGAGGTCACGGTGCTCGACAAGCTCACCTACGCGGGCGACCTGGCCAACCTGGAGCCGGTCGCGGGCCGCTTCTCGTTCGTGCACGGCGACATCTGCAACGACGAACTGCTGGCCCATCTGGTGCCCGGCCATGACGCCGTGATCAACTTCGCGGCCGAGTCGCATGTCGACCGTTCGATCGCCAGCGCCGGGGAGTTCGTCCGTACCAACGTGCAGGGCGTGCAGGCACTCATGCAGGCGTGCCTTGACGCCGGGACGCCGCGCATCGTCCAGGTGTCGACCGACGAGGTGTACGGCAGCATCGACACCGGCTCCTGGGACGAGGACGCCCCGCCGGCGCCCAACTCGCCGTACTCGGCGGCCAAGGCGGGCGGCGACATGATCGCGCGCGCCTACGCGCGGACCCACGGCCTGCCGGTCGGCATCACCCGCTGCGGCAACAACTACGGGCCGTACCAGTTCCCCGAGAAGGTCATCCCGCTGTTCGCCACCAACCTGATGGACGGGCACACCGTCCCTCTCTACGGGGACGGCGGCAACGTCCGCGACTGGGTCCACGTGGCCGACCACTGCCGGGGCATCCAGCTGGTCGCCGAGCGCGCCGACCGGTCGGAGCCCGGCGAGGTCTTCCACATCGCGGGTACAGCGGAGCTGAGCAACCTGGAGCTCACCCAGCGGCTCCTGGACGCCCTGGGCGCCGGCTGGGACCGGGTGGAGCGGGTGGCCGACCGCAAGGGCCACGACCGCCGCTACTCCCTCGACGACGCCAAGTTGCGCGGCCTCGGCTATGCCCCGAGCATCACGTTCGAGGAGGGACTGGCGGAGACGGTCCGCTGGTACGAGGACAACCGCGACTGGTGGGAGCCCCTCAAGAAGCGCTCTGAGGACGCGCGTTGAGCTGGCTCATCACCGGTGCCGGGGGCATGCTCGGCACCGACCTCGCCGTGCGTCTGGACGGCGCCGTCGCGCTCACCCGTTCCGACCTGGACCTGCGGGACCCGGTCGCCGTCCGCGAGGTCATCGAACGGCACCGCCCCGCGACGGTCGTCAACTGCGCCGGCTGGACCGCCGTCGACGGCGCCGAGACCGATGAGGACGCAGCCCTGGCCGTCAACGGCACGGCGGTCGGGGGCCTGGCGGACGCGTGCGCCGATACGGGGGCGACCCTGGTCCAGATCTCCACCGACTACGTCTTCGACGGCCGCGGCGTCCGCCCGTACGCCGAGGACGCCCCCACGTCGCCCGTCAACGCGTACGGGCGTACCAAGCTCGCGGGGGAGCAGGCGGCGGCGAAGGCGGGCGGCTACGTCGTCCGCACGGCGTGGCTGTACGGGGCGTACGGCCCCAACTTCGTCCAGACCATGATGCGGCTGGCCGCCGAGCGCGACACGGTGAGCGTCGTCGACGACCAGTTCGGCCAGCCCACCTGGACGGGCGATCTGGCCGACCAGATCGTCGCGCTCGCCCGCTCCGGTGCCCCGCACGGCGTCTACCACGGGACCAGCGCGGGCCGGACGACCTGGTACGGGCTGGCCCGCGAGATCTTCACATTGCTCGGCCTGGATCCCGGCCGCGTCCGGCCGGTCTCCAGTGCCGCGTTCCCCCGCCCCGCGCCGCGTCCCGCGTACAGCGTCCTCGGGCACGACCGCTGGGCCGCGGCCGGCCTGAGCCCCATCCGCGACTGGCGGGACGCCCTGCGCGCCGCCTGGCCCGCGCTGCGCTGATCAGACGGGCAGGCTGATCAGACGGGCAGGCTGAGCCCGAGCATCGAGCCGCCGGTGGCGTCGATCCGCTGCCCGGTGACCCACCGGGAGTCGTCGGACGCCAGGAAGGCGACGATGTCGGCGATGTCGGCCGCCTGCCCCACCCGGCCGAACGTGGAGAGCGAGCCCGCCTGCGCGCGGGCCGCCGGGTCGGCCAGCCAGGCGTTCATGTCGGTCTCGACGATGCCGGGGGAGACGCTGTTGACGGTGATCCCGCGCGGGCCGAGCTGTTGGGCGAGCGTGTGCGTCAGTACTTCCAGCGCGCCCTTGGCCATCGCGTACGCGATGATGTCCGGGGTCGCGATCCGGGTCGACCCCGTGGAGACGTTGACGATCCGCCCGCCGTCCCGGAGCCGTGCCAGGCCCTTCTGCACGATGAAGAACGGTGCCTTGGCGTTGACCGCGAACACCTCGTCGTAGCCCTGCTCATCGACCTCCGCGATCTGGCTGTACAGCCCGGTGCCGGCGTTGTTGACCAGGATGTCCAGGCCGTCCGCCTCGCGGTCGAAGGCCGTCCACAGCGCCTCGGCGTCGCCCGGGACGCCCAGCTTCGCCCCGATGGGGAAGGCCCTTCCGCCGGCGTTCTCGATCGTGGCCACGGTCTCCTTGGCGGCCACCTCGTTGTCGCCGTAGTGCACCGCCACCCGCGCACCGTCCGCCGCCAGCCGCACCGCGGTGCCCCGCCCGATGCCCCGGCTTCCCCCGGTGACCAGTGCCGTCTTGCCGTCCAGGATCCCGCTCATGCCGCTCACACCTTTCGCTAATGATCGCTACAAAAAGGACCGTAGCATATTGTTTAGCGAGTGCTATAAAATTGGGGCATGACGGCGAAGCAGCGCGGACGCCCCCGGTCGTTCGACCGGGAGGAGGCCCTGGAGCAGGCCATGCTGCTGTTCTGGACGCACGGGTACGAGGCGACCTCGGTCGCCGAGCTGACCCGGGCCATGGGGATCGGCGCGCCCAGCCTGTACGCGGCGTTCGGCGACAAGCGGACGCTGTTCGAAGAGGCGGTGGACCGCAACCGGGCCCGGTACGGCGTCTTCGCGGTCCGCGCGATGGCGGAGGAGCCGACCGCCAAGCGCGCGGTGGCGCAGATGCTGCGCGAGGCGGCCACCGCGTACACCGTCCCGGGCCTGCCCCGGGGCTGCCTGGTGATCACCGCCGCCACCAACTGCGCGCCAGGATCGGCGGAGGTGGAGGAGTACCTGCGTGGGCTGCGCAACGACAACGTCCGCGCCGTCCAGCGCAGGATCGAGGACGATGTGGCCTCCGGCGTGCTGCCCGCGGGCACCGACCCGCGCGCGCTCGCCCGGTTCAGCGGTGCCGTTCTCCAGGGGCTGTCACAGCAGGCACGGGACGGCGCGACCCGCGAGGAACTGGAGGCCATCGCCGAGATGGCCATGTGCGCCTGGCCACAGGAGACCGCCTAGGGCTGCTTGTGTGAGGCGTAGAAGTCGAGGCACTCCTGATAATCCGGGAGTAGCCCGGACTTCTCCGCCTCGGCCAGGGTGGGCGCGGCGGCGTCCTTGGGCGACAGGACGGGCTCGATGCCTTCGGGCCAGGCGATGCCCAGTTCGGGGTCGAGCGGGTGCAGGCCATGCTCGCGCTGGGGAGCGTACGGCTCCGAGCAGAGATAGATGACCATCGTGTCGTCGTCCAGGGCCATGAAGGCGTGCCCGAGCCCCTCGGCGATGTAGAGGCAGCGGCGGTTCTCGGTGTCGAGCCGTACGGCCTCGTACCGCCCAAACGTGGGCGACCCCACGCGGATGTCGACGACCACGTCCAGGATGGCGCCGCGTACGCACGTGACGTACTTGGCCTGGCTCGGCGGAACGTCGGCGAAGTGGACGCCGCGCAAGGTCCCCTTGGACGACACCGAGCAGTTCGCCTGGGCCAGGCTGAGGGGATGCCCGGCGGCCGCGAGGTCGTCGTGCCGGAACCACTCGTGGAACGAGCCGCGATGGTCGCCGTAGACCCGGGGGGTAGAAGAAAACGCTCCCTTGATGCCGAGTGGTTCCACATGCGGGATAATGCCATGATTCGCCGCTCCAACCCGGGCACGGGCATGGCGATCGAGGTCCGGTCCTGGTCATGCATCCGCATCGGGCCGTGTACGCGTCTGGTCATGTACTGGAGGGGTTCCGCTTGTCTCCATCCGTCGGTGTCGTGCTGCCGACCCACAACCGGCCCGAGCTCATGCGCCGCGCGCTGGAATCGGTGCTGGCGCAGGAGTACGACGGCGATCTCCGCGTGGTGGTGGTGTTCGACCGGGCCGAGCCCGACCGCACGCTGGAGTCCGACCGGGTCCAGGTGATCACCAACACCCGTTCGCCCGGCCTGGCCGGCGCGCGCAACAGCGGGATCCTGGCGCTGGACACCGACCTGGTGGCCTCCTGCGACGACGATGACGCGTGGCTGCCGGGCAAGCTGGCGGCCCAGGTGGCGGCACTGGAGAAGGAGCCGGACGCGGTGCTGTGCAGCAGCGGCATCCTCGTCGACTTCGACGGGCGCGAGCTGCCCCGGCTCGCGGGCACCGAGCGGGTCACGTACGAGGACCTGATCCGCGACCGGATGATGAGCGTGCACTCCTCGACGTACGTGGCCCGCCGCGAGCCGCTGATCGAGATCGGCATGGTGGACGAGTCGATCCCCGGCGGCCAGGGCGAGGACTGGGACCTGGCCCTGCGCGCCGCCCGGCGCCACCCCATCGTGAACGTCGACGAACCGCTCGTCCGGGTGCTGTGGGGCCTGACCTCGTACTACGCGCAGGCCTGGGAGACCAAGGTCGCCGCGCTGGAGTGGTTCCTGGAGCACTACCCGGAGATCGGCGACGAGCCGGGCGCCGCCGGGCGGGTGTACGGGCAGATCGCGTTCGGCTGCGCCACGGTCGGCCGCCGCCGCGACGCGATGCGCTGGGCCGGGCGCGCCCTGCGGGCCAACCCCAAGGAGCGCCGGGTGCCCTTCGCGCTCGCCGTCGCCTCCGGCGCGGTGTCGGGCAAGCGGGTGCTGCTGGCACTGCATTCGCGCGGCCGCGGCATCTGACCACGTCCGGACGGGACGACCCCGGCCGCCGAGGGCGAATCGGCCTCGCCATGGGGCCGTCAACTGTACGGTTAAGGGATGTTTCATGCTCGATACGGGTGAGGGTGGATGAACCAGGACGGCCCGGTGCGGGTGTTGTTCCTCGGCGGGCTCGGGCGCAGCGGTAGCACGCTGATCGAGCGCCTGGTCGCCGAGCTGCCAGGGACGATGTCCCTGGGCGAGGTCGTCCACCTGTGGGAGCGCGGGGTCGGCGCGGGCGAGTCCTGCGGCTGCCGGCAGAGCTTCCGCGAGTGCCCCTTCTGGACCGAGGTCGGGGAGATCGCCTTCGGCGGCTGGGACGGTTTCGACCTCGACCGCTTCCGGGCGCTGCGGGATCCGGTCGACCGGATCCGCCACATTCCCACGCTCTCCCGCCGCGAGCTGTCCGGTGACCTGCGCGAGACGCTCGATGCCTACGTCGATCACTACCTGCGGCTGTACGAGGCCGTACGGCAGGTGACCGGGGCGGGCCTGCTGGTCGATTCCAGCAAGCACGCGTCCCTGGCCTTCTGCCTGCGCTGGGCGAGCCTCGCGGGCAGGCTCGACCTGCGGGTGGCGCACATCGTGCGCGACAGCCGCGGTGTCGCGCTGTCGTGGGCCAAGCAGGTCCGCCGGCCCGAGGCCGCGGCCGGCGGCGAGGAGTGGATGGCGCAGTGGTCACCGGGCAAGGTCGCGCTGCACTGGAACGCCGAGAACGGCGCGTTCGGGCTGCTGGGCCGCCGCGGCGTACCGGTCGAGACCGTCCGGTACGAGCGGTTCATGGCCGACCCCCGGGCGTCGCTGCGGCGGATCGCCGAGTTCGCCGGGGTACCCGCCGACGACGAGGCGCTGTCGTTCCTCAGCGACGACCGGGCCGTGCTGTCGGAGAACCACACCGCCTCCGGCAACCCGATGCGCTTCAAGACCGGGCCCATCGAGCTGCGGCGGGACGACCACTGGCGCACCCGGATGGAACCGGCGCACCGCCGCACCGTCACCGCTCTGACGCTGCCGCTGCTGCGCCACTACGGATATGTGTGACCCGCTTCTATGTCTGAACCGCTGACGAGACCCCTCCGGCTTATGAGACCCCTCCGGCTTACGAGACCCCTGCGAGGAATCCCTGTGCGAGTGCATCTGCGCCGCTTCCTGGTGTCCGCCGTCGTCGCGCTGATGGCGCTGGCCGTCTGGCCCGGCGCACCGGCCCGGGCGCAGGTCGATATGGAACTGGTGGCGGAGTCGATCGGCGAGGCCGGGTACTACGTGGACTCGGGCGCCGGCTACTTCAAGTCCGACAAGGCCCTGGACCTGCTGCGCGACACCAAGGACCGCAGGGTCCCGGTGTTCGTCGCCGTCCTGCCCAAGGGGGTGGCGGCCGACAAGGCCGCCACCCAGTTGATGGCGGCCGTCGGCCGCAAGGGCACGTACGCGGTCCTGGCGGGCGACACGCTCCAGGTTCGCTCCAACACGCTCCCCCCGGCCACGGTCACCTCGACCCTGAAGAAGGCGACGGCGGCCAACGCGGGCCGTCCCGACAAGGCCCTGGTCGACTTCGTGAGCCAGCTGCCCAAGGCCCAGCAGATGCCGCCCAAGGACCCCCGGACCGTCAAGAAGCCGCTCAACGAGACCAAGGTCGGCGAGGACCGGTCGGCCGCCGAGCAGGAGGCCGCGGACTCTCCGAAGACGCCGGCCGCCGCCACCCGCAAGGACGACGGCGGATTTCCGATCGGGCTGCTGATCGGCGTGCTCGGCGCACTGGCCGTCCTGGTGGCCGTGGGCGCGTTCCTGATCCTGCGCCGCCGCGGCAAGGCCACCCCGGCACCTGTGGGCGCACCGGGTGGTGCGGCAGGCGGAGTGCCGGGTGGGGCTCCGGGCGCCGGTGGGCTACCCGCCGGGCCGGGGGCCGTCGGGGGTGGCGCGCAGTCCACGCCGCCGCCTGGCCACGACCAGCGCGGTGGCTCCGCCGCCGACCAGCAGGGTCCCCCCGGCGGCCAGCACTAGAAGCGCCGGCGGCAGGCCGGGCTCTGGACAGTCACCGATGTCGCAGGGCTCGGCCGCCGAGAACGTGGGGGCGGCGACCATCCTGCGCCAGGCGGCCGTCGCCGCGGGCGAGGTGCGGTAGTCCCAGTTGCACTCGGCCGGGGTCTCGCCGCGCGCGTAGCGGTCGTCCCAGTGCAGGAGCGCCTTGTACCCCCGGTACTCCGGCTTGGTGAACAGCCGGGCCGCCTCGTCCAGCCAGCGCGCCTTGCGGTTGGGACGGTCGGCGTCCTCCACCGACCCCCATTCCAGGATCATCAGGCCCTTGCCCGGATGGCGCAGGCCGAACTGGCGGTGCGGCTCGATCAGCTCGGCGAGGCTGCGCCAGCCCTCGGAGCGGCCGCGGCACTGGTGCCAGTTGTAGGCGTCCACGCCGATGTGGTCGACGTAGGCGTCGCCCGGGTAGTACCGCTCCGGCTGCTTCTGCGCGAACGTCTGGTCGGTCAGCGTCCAGACGAACCGCACATTGTCGGCGCCCTCGTCCCGGAAGACCGAGACCACCCGCCGCCACGCGGCGGCGTACTCCTCCGGGGTCCCCATCCCGGACGAGGCCTTGTTGTCCGGCTCGTGGTTGAAGGTGAAGTAGACCACGCCGTCCAGCTGCTTGAGCTGGCCGGCCTGGCGGCGCACTTCCCGGTCGAGCGCCGAGCCGGGCCGGGACGCCGCCAGGTCCGCCCAGCTCAGCGACCGCCCGTCCGCCAGGCGCGCCTTGACCGACAGGAAGAGCACGTGGCGGTCGGCGGCCGAGCGCACGTAGGGGTCGACCAGATCCTCGCCCCAGCGGCGGAAGATCCGCAGGCTGCTGAGCCGCCGCCCGGACTCCTGCTCGCGCGCGGCCAGCTCGGCCTGGTCCTTGGCGACGGATCCGATCAGCACCCGGTGCCGTTCCGATGCCCCGGACGAGCAGGCACCGGCCAACAGGGCGGCCGCGAGCAGGGCCGCGGCCGGCCCCGTGGATCGATTCATTCGGTTCCTCGGGGCCGTACGAGCAGAAGCAGGTGCCGGGCGCCGGCGGCGAGGTTGGTGATCGTGGAGATCCGGGCGCCCTTGGCGGCGACGAGCGGGCCGGGCCGGGTCCTGGCGACCCGGTTGCCCGAGCCGAGCTGTCCCTTGCTGGCGACGCCCCAGGTCAGGGCCGAGCCCCCCACGAGCACGGCCACCCCGTACCCCTGCCCGGCGCCCATCCTGGACACTCCGCGCAGCGACTCGGTGTGGGTGCCCGCGACGTGGACGGGACGCGGCGCGGGCTTGGTGGTCCCGTTGCCGAGCTGCCCGTTGGCATTGTCGCCCCAGGCCAGGACCGTACCGTCACGGTGCACCGCGTAGTTGTGCTTGCCGCCCGCCGCGACGAACGTGACCTCGTCGAGCCCGCCGCCGCCCGGGTCGGCGACCGCGCCGGGCACCGTACGGGGACGCCCGGTCCCGTCGCCGAGCTGGCCGCGGTCGTTGGCGCCCCAGGTCAGTACCCGCCCGTCGCCGAGGCGCGCGAGGACGTGCTTGCTGCCGACGGAGATCTGGGCGACGCCGGCGAGCCTGCCGCTCCCGCCCGCGCCGCGTACCGGCCCCGGCAGCCCGCGGTCGCGCCCGCCGCCGTCGCCCAGCAGGCCCGCCCGGTTGGAGCCCCAGGCCACGACGGCGCCGCCGCGCAGCAGCGCCAGCCCGTTGTGGTCGCCGGCCGCGATGGCCGTCACGCCGGTCAGGGCGCCCCTGCCGGTCGCCGACCGGACCAGGGTCGGGAACTTGGAGGACTTGCGCGAACCGCTGCCGCGCTGTCCGTGGCCGTTGGATCCCCAGGTCACGACGCTGCCGTTGCGCCGCAGGGCCATGGAGAGGCCGCCGCTGGCGGCGATCGCGGTGACGTCCTGCAGCTCACTCGCGCCGCCGGGGGCGCGCACCGCCACGGGCGCGAAGCTGGGCTTGCCGGTTCCGTTGCCGAGCTGGCCGTTGGCGTTGGCGCCCCAGGCCATCACGCGGCCCTGCTTGGTGAGGGCGAGCGAGTGCCGGTCGCCCGCGGCGACGGCGACGACGTCGGTGAGATGGCGTCCCTGCCCGGCCACGACCGGGCCCAGGGCGACGTCAACGTCGTTGCGCGGCCGCCCGAGCTGCCCGTCGCCGTTGAGCCCGGTGCTCCAGACCTCGCCCGGCGTCCCGTCCTTCTGGTCCGCGGCGGGGGACGGCGCACCCGCGGGCGCACCGGTCTCGGGAGAACAGGCCGCGAGGGTGCCGGTGACGGTCAGGGCCAGCGCGGAGACGAGGACCGCGACCCCGCGCCGTGCCGGCCGAGGGGTGGGCCGGGGGCCGGGGCGAAACTGATCATCCATGGGCGGCACCGGTCTGTTCTGGCGGGGTGGTCACGGCGACCGGAGGGTGGGCGCCGCCTCGGCGTCGCGTCACCAGCGCCTTGAACGCGGTGAGCGCGAGCCTCTCCCGTCCCGCCCACAGCAGCGCCAGATAGCCGGCCGTTCCCAGCACCAGGCCGGTCAGCAGGGCGAAGACGTTCCTGCCGAGTCCCACCTGCGCGACGATCGACAGCATACCGAAGCAAACAGTGGCATAAGCGATGGAAGTGAATAGACCGGCTCCACTCGGACCCATCCCCAGCAGGCGCCGGATCTGGACCAGCGGCAGCAGGTTGCGGGTGGCCAGCGCCGCGGCGCGGGCGAGTGCCGCCCCCGTCACCCCCAGGACCGGGATCAGCACCACGTTGAGCGCGAGGTTGACGGCCAGCGACACCGAGTTGTTGGCCAGGCTCAGGCCGCTGCGCCCGGCCATGATCAGCACCACGTCGGCGGGCCCGACGGCGGCCGCGAGCAGCATGGTCACCGCCAGGATGACGGTGGCCGCCTGCCCCTCCGCCGCGTACTCCGGACTGAAGATCGTCAGGAACGTGTGCGCCCCCACCGCCAGGGCGAGGTAGAGCGGCCAGGTGATCACCACGGTCCAGGTGCTGCTGACCGCCAGTACCCGCTGCGCGCCGTCCCGGTCGCCGATGGCCAGCAGCCGGCTCACCGCCGGCTGCATCACCTGCTGCACCGCCTGCGCGGCGAGCTGGCCGAAGACGACGAAGCGGGACGCCGCGGTGTAGATCGCCGCGTCCTTCGGGGAGCTGAGCGCGGCGATGAGCACGATGTCGGAGCGCTGCAGCGCGGTCTGGCAGATCTGGGCCACGGAACGGGGCGCGGTGAACCGCCAGAACTCCCCGGCCAGCTCGCGCGGTCCGAGCTCGGCGTCGCCGTCGGCGGGTGCGGCCGCGCGCCGCGTACCGGCCCGGCGGGACAGCCCGCGGTAGGCGACCGCCGCCGCGATCAGGCCCGGAACGTACGGTGCCGACCAGGCCAGGGCGAGCACCTCCGGCCCGCCGGACAGGGCGTAGGCGACCAGGACGGCGCCGACCTGCGAGACCTGCCGGAAGATCTTGTCCACCAGCACCGTCGGCCGCATCGAGTCGTACCCGCGGGTGGCCGCGAGCAGGGCGTCCTGCGCGGCCGCGACCGGCAGGAAGACCGCCATGATCCGGAGCATGCCGGTGGCCTGGCCGGCGCCGCCGGAGTCGATCAGACCTGCCAGCCAGGGCGCGGCCAGCGCCAGCGCGAGCGCCGCCACGAACGCCGTCGCGACCACCGGGACCAGGGCGATCGGCACGGTCCGGCGGGCGCTCACGCGCGCCCCGAGCGCCAGATGGCGCGGCAGCCACCGCAGCAGGCCCGCGTCGGTGCCCAGCCCGGCCACCGCGTTCAGGATGATGAACAGCGACATCGCCGCGAAGAACGCCCCGGCCACGGCCGGCGCGTACGTGCGGGCCACCGTCACGATCAGCGCGAAGCCCATCAGGCCCGCGCACATCGCCCCCACGAGGTTGATGGCGCCACCCCGGGCGAGCCTGGTGAGGTCGGCTGGGGGCGTCTGGGAAGTGGTCATCGCTCGTTCCGGTCCGGACCGGGGCGGGCCCGGGTCATGCTCTGTCGGGTTTGCCGTGTACGGATTGCCTGGGTATGGATTGCCTGGGTACGGACGCGCTGGGTACGGGTGCGCCGGTGCGTGCGGGGCCCGGCCGGGCCCCGCGGTCAGGCCGTGGCCTCGCCCTTGCCCGTCCCGTTCTTGTTGATCGAGGCCTTCGGGATGACCGGCATCTTCGGGGCGAGCACCGCCGGGTCGATCGCCGCAGAGTCGATGGAGGTCGGACCGGCCGGGTCGGGACCCTCCGGTATCGGGCCGACGGGGCCGGGGCCCGCCGGGCGCGGGCTCGCCGGGGGGACCGGGCCGGGCTTCGTCGGGTGCCCTCCCTTGGGGCCGGACGACTTCGGTCCGGCCGCCTTGGCGTCCCCGGGACGTTCCTCGGGCGGACGGCTGCGCTTGCCGGAGTAGCGCGGACCGGCCGTGCCGCCCTCAGGGCGCCGGGGCTGCCGCTGCTGGGGCGCCGGCTCGGCTCTCGCGGGCGCTTCCTCGCTGAACTGGTCGTAGCCCGTCGGGGGAGCGGGCCGCCGCCCGGTGCGGGAGGGGCGCCTGGCCGGCTGGCGCGGCAGGGCGACGGTCTCATCGCCGCTCGGAACCGCAGGGGCGACCGGGGCGGCCGTCCGGGGCGGGCCGGACTCCAGGACCACGCCGACCACGTCCGCGCCGGCGTGGATCGCCTCGGTCCGGGCCTGCTCGAGCTGGTCGCGGGTGGTCAGCCCCCGGTGCACCACCAGGATGACCTTGTCGACGAGCGTGCAGAGGGCCTGCGCGTCGGCGTCGTGCACGCTGGGACTGTTGATCAGCAGGAAGTCCGCGCGGCCGCCCAGCGTCTCCACGGTCGTCCGCATCCGGGGGCCGCTGAAGCGGTGGCCGGACGCGGCGGCGTCGCTGCCGCGCGGCAGCAGCCGCAGCTGCGGGTCGGCGTGGATCAGCATCGCGGCCGGGTCGGCGCCGGTGAGCAGCGCCTCGGAGAGTCCCTTGCCGGGACGGACGCCGAACAGCCCGGCCGGGTCCAGGCCGTGCGCGGTGGCGTCGATCATGATCGTTTTGGAGCCGGCGAAGGCGAGCGCGACCGCCAGGTTGGTCGCCGTGGCGGCGGCGGTGCCGCCGGGCGTCGCGCTGGCCACCAGCAGCGACACCGGCGTCTCGGGGATGTGTGCCACGAGCCCGGACCGCAGCCGGCGGTAGGCCTCTCCCGTGGCGCTCTTCGGCGCGCTCTTGGGCGTGTCGACGAGTGCCAGCACTCCGCCGCCGGCCTCGGCCGGCTCATCGGGGATCGTGCTGAGCAGCCGCAGCCCCAGCGCCTCGATCTGCTCCGGGACGCGCAGCCGCTGGTCCAGGCGCTGCCGCAGCCACACCAGGAACACGCCCAGGGCCAGCCCCGCGGGCAGCCCGCCCGCACCGAAGATCACCATCCGCATCACCGCCGCGCCGGACGGCGCGGTCGCCGGGTTGATGACCTGGCCCGGGCTGATCGGCGTGCTGCTGATGTCGTTGCTCTGCTCGTCGATGACGCCGAGCTGGTTGGTGTAGGCGGTGATGCGCTGGGTGAAGTACGTCCGCTGGCTGCCCGAGGCGCCCGCGAGCTTCTGCGTCGCGGCCCGCAGCCGGGCCTCCACGGTGGCCGACTGGTCCTTGAGCTTCTGGATCCGCCCGTTCAGCACCGACTGCGCCCGCTGCCTGCGGAACTCCAGGTAGGCCTCGGCGAACGCGCTGGACCCCGCCCGGGCGTCGCCGGCGCTGGCGGCGGTGTAGGTGATGTTGAGGACCTGGGTGTTGGGCGGCACGCTCACCGACACCTGGGAGCGCAGCTTGCCCAGGTCGCTGCCCTTCAGCCGCTGCTGGGCGATCCGCGCGACCGCGTCGGTGCCGACCAGCTGCGCCTCGGTCTCCAGGTTGACCAGGTCGTCCCCGCGCCCCTCGGGCGAGTACGGGTTGCCCTCCAGCGGGCTGACCAGGACGGTGGCGTTCGCCGAGTACTGCGCGGGCAGGAGCACGGCGACCGCCACGCCCAGACCGGCCCCCAGGACCGCCAGGACGACCAGCAGGCGGATACGCTGCCGGAGCATGATGACCAGGAGACTCCTGGTCTCAGGCGAATGGTCAGCCGCCACGATGTTCCCTCCCGGTCCGGCCGTCTGTTCGCCGAACGTCGATGCAGACTTTATCTGTTGATGACAGCTTGTTCGGCTTTGTCCGCGTCACCGTGATACCGCGTCACCATGCTGCCGCGTACCGTGATGCCGGGCTCCGTGATACGGGGCATCGTGATGCCGGGCATCGTGATACCGGGTCACCGTGCTACCGGGTCCGGCGCCGGCCTGGTGACGGTCCCGGCCGCCCGCTCGGTGAGGATCAGGCCCCGGGCCGGCACGGCCGCGTCGGCCAGCTGGTCGATCCCGCGGGCCACGTCCAGGTCGATCGCGCTGCCCTGCTCGACGACCACCACGGTGAGGTCGCAGAGGGTGGCCAGCGTCAGGGTCTCCACGCTGCCGAGCGCGGGGCCGGTGATGATCGCCATGTCGGCCCGGCGCAGCGCGCGGTCCAGGCCGCCGCGCAGCCCCCGGTCGCCGTCGCTCAGCCGCATGGTGCGTTCGATGCAGATCCCTTCCAGTCCGTCCGGCCGGGTCCGGTCCGTCCGGCCGGACCGGGCGGGGGCGTCCGGGTCCGCGTCGCCGGCGTCCGTGTTCGTTTGAGAGCCGGCGTTCGTTCCAGGACCGCCGCTGACGTGGACGGTGTCCCCGCCGGCGCCGTTGATCGGAACCCACTCCTCGCGCGGGGCATCCTCGTCCTGGATCCGCAGGAAGGTGGTGGTCACGCCGCCGCTGGCGCACAGCCGCGCCAGCTGCCGGGCGATGGGCTCGGCCGCGCTCGCCGGCGCACCGGTGACCAGCACCGAGCCGGCCCGCTCGTCGAAGATCATATTGCGCAGCCGGCGGCAGGTGTCGTCCCGCGCGGCGGCATCGGGGCCCGCCGTGCCGATGACCGGCACCCGCGTGTGCACCTGGATCCCGGCGGCCGTGCGGATCCGGTGCGGCCGCCGTTCCCGCCACACCGCGAACAGCAGGCCGAGGAGCAGGCCGACCCCCGCGCCCGTCGTGAGCGACACGTCGCGGCGCCGGTCCTCGGGCCGCTTCGGGAGCGCGGCGCGCCGTACGATCTCACCCGGTGTGACCGCCTTGCCGTCGATGGCCGACAGATCCTTGCGGACCTGCTCGATCTGCTTCGCGATCGCCTGCCGGCGGGTGCGCGCGACGGTGTCCGACAGCGACGCCGCCTCGCCCGGCAGGGTCTCCAGCTGCTTCTCCAGCAGCTTCTCGCGCCGCTGCAGCGACTCGCGGTCGCGCTGCTGCACACCGCCCAGGATCTCGTGCCGCAGGTTGAGATAGGCCTCCGCGGTGATCTCGGCGCCCTCGCGGGCCTGCCGGGGCTCGTAGGCGCGCACGCCGATCGTGATCACGCGGGTGTGCGGGGCCACCGTGACCACGATGCGCGAGTTCAGTTCGGAGCGGGACAGGCCGTTGAAGCCCGGCAGCGTGCCGAGCCGGGCCAGGACCTCCTCGGTGTGGACCAGCTGCGCCTCGGTGTCGACGGTGGCGTCCTCGGGCGGCTTCGGCTTCTCCTCGCCCTCCTCCGCCTTGACCGCCTCCACCGCGTGCAGCGGCACCGCCGGCGCCAGTACCGTCACCGAGGCCAGGTACGCCTTGGGCGTGAGCAGCGCCAGCGCCAGCCCGAGCAGCCCGCCGATCGCGATCATGGCCACCAGCGGCCGCCGGTGCCGGCGGACGACGCCCGCGTAGTGCGACAGCGGCACCGAGTCCCGGGACCGGAGCGGCCGGTCGTCGCGCGGCCGCCCGGCGCGGCGGCTCATCGGCGCCAGGGCGGCACCTTGCCCAGTAGCGCCGCCAGCTGGTGGTCATGGGGTTCGAAATGGGTCTCCAGCCGGGCGCGCAGCTCCTCGGGCATGGGGGAGCGCGGCCGGGCGTTGTGCCGTTCGAAGGCGTCGGGACGCCGCCGGGAGAGCCCGAGGAAGTCCAGGACCCCGTCGTAGACGGGCTCCGGCTCGGCGAAGAAGTCCTCCGCGAAGAGCACGTGGACCCGGTCGCGGCCGAACAGCTCGTACAGCAGGGCGATCTGCCCGGCGTACTGGCTGCGGTCGAGGTAGGCGTGGTGCCGGTGGCTGTGGCTCAGGTACTGCGGATCGGCCTTGATCCGTTCGACCTCGCCCGCCAGCCGCTCCGGCTCCAGCTCCAGCGCCCGCTCGAACGGCTCGGTCTCGAAGCCGCGCATCAGCTCGTGCCGGTGCGCCGAGTAGGCGCGCTCGACCGGATCGCGCAGGATCGCCAGGAGCTTGACGCCCGGCAGGTCGCGGGCGATGCGGTGCGGTGCCTCCGGGTGGTGCATGTAGTACCCGGCCGACTCGAACGCCAGCGGCGGCTCGTCGCCCGCCCGCCGCCGCGCGGCCGACCGCAGCGGGAAGTGTCCCTGGTACCACGCCATGGAGCGGTGGTACTCGACGTCGAAGTAGTGCACGCCCTTGTGGAAGTTGGGCTGGACGACCGCCGGGTGCTGCGCCAGTGCCCGGAAGAGCGAGGTCGTACCGGCGCGCTGGGTCCCGACCATGAGGAAACCGGGCAGCATCCGCGCGTCGGCGGTGAGCCGGCCCAGCGTGCGGGTGGCGTTGCGGCCCGAGTCCTTCACCCATTGGGGGGCGTCGCGTCGGGTGATCACGGCTTTCCTCCGGTGTCTTCGAGCAGCTCCAGCAGCCGGTCGGCCTGCCCGAGGACGGCGTCCCCGAGCGGTCCGCCCGCCGCGCGCTGGTACCGGCAGCACAGGGCCAGATAGTAGAGGTCGGCCGTGGCCGCGGCCGCCGCGCCGGTGACGCCCAGGGGCCCGGTCAGGTCGGCGGCACCGTCCGGGCGCCGCTCGTACGGCGAGGGGCCGGGACGCCGCGTCGCCTCCTGCAGGCGGTAGTGCAGCAGGTCGAAGCCGCGGGGGACGGCGGGCTCGAAGCGCTCCCAGTCCCAGAGCTGGAACTCGCCCCGGTGCCACGCCATGTTCCAGGGCGTCCAGTCGCCGTGCCAGGCACCGAAGTCGAGCATCTGGTCGCCGTACGCGGCGGCGATGCGGTCGATCACCGCGGCGAGCCGCAGCGACCGCTCGCCCATGAGCTCGTCCGGCGTGGCCCTGAGGCCGGCCCAGAAGTCGCTGCCGGCGAGCGTGGCGCGCTTGGTCCCGCTCACCCCGAACAGCTCGTCCATCGCCTTGAGCGGGGCACCGCGCCGCGGGCGCCACCCGCGCGCGCTGGTCGGCAGCGGGGACAGGACCAGCAGCGTCAGCCCGTTCCACCCGCCGTGCCACAGGACGCGCGGGATCGTGATCCCGTGGAGCGGGCGGCCGTCGAGGAAGGACAGCGCGGCCGCCTCGCCGGCGAGCAGTTCGCGCGTGACGCCGGTGTCGCCGACCTTGACGAAGGCCAGCGGCCGTCCCTCCGGGGTGATCGCGTGCAGGATCGGCTTGCGGTTGGCGCGGGCGGTGCCGAGCCCGATCGTGACCACCACGCGCCGCCCCAGCAGGTCGCTGAGGCGGTCCTGGACCGAGCCCGTGCCGCCGTGGACCTGGAGCCGGTCGCGCAGCGCGCGGCCGGGCAGGCCGGTGCGGGCGGCGGTGGCCACCAGGCTCCGGGACACGCGCTGGCGCACCGTGAGGTCGTGGCTGTACCGGCGGAGCGCGGTGGCCGCCACGGCGGGCAGCGTGGACGGGATGAGTAGCCGGGGCGCTTGCGCGTTCGGCAGGAACGACAGCTCGTGCGCGTCGCCGCCGGCACCGCCGGCGGAGGTCACCTCGGCGTCGGGCCACAGCGCCGCGACCGTCTCGACCCAGGGAGCGGCGGTGTCGCCCAAGCGGCCGCCGCCGGCACGGTCTCCGTTCACAGGGCCGCCGTTCACAGGGCCGCCGTTCACAGGGGCGCCGTTCACCTCGCCGGCGGTCACAACGCCGCCCCGTGCGGAGCGGCGGCCGCGTCGCGCTTGGCCCGCCACATCAGGGCCACCGCGATCATCACCGTGTACAGCGGGACCTCCACAAGGTCGTAGAAGAACAGGAACAGGGCACAGGACAGCAGGACGCAGCATCCGGCCAGCGAGTAGGCCGAGCGGTCCAGCCAGTGGCGGACGAACCGGATCCCGAAGAAGACGAGGAACGCCAGCGTGCCGACCGTCCCGTGGGCGAAGATCAGCAGCCAGATGTGCCCCTGGGTGCCCAGCGGCGGCGAGCCGCAGGCGCTGCAGCCCGGCCGCGACCCGCCGCCGATCGACTGCAGGTTGCCCTGGACGTCACGGGTCGAGCCGAAGCCGACCAGCGGCGAGCCGGCCAGGGCGGTACCGATGGTCTGCGAGGCGAGCTCCGTCCGCCGGTTGTTGCTGTGCGGGTTGTCCAGCCGGGTCATGATCATGCCGGGCAGCGGGGAGAACGCGACCAGGACGGCGCCGATGGCCAGCACGGCGATCGCCCGCGAGATGTACTTGGCGCCGCCGACGATGATGATCTTCATCAGTGCGAACGCCACGATCAGCCCCAGCGCGGCCCACAGGCCGCGGTTGAGGGAGTACACGACCGGCCACAGCGAGGCCATCAGGATCAGCACGCCGAAGAGCCGCTTGCGGCCCCGGGCGCGGATCACCCAGGTGATCAGGAAGAACGGCAGCAGGAACGCGTACGCGGCGCCCCAGGTGTTGGCGTAGGCGAACGGGGCCATCGGCCGGGACTGTTCGAAGCCCAGGATCGTGGAGATCTCCGCGGTCTTGGGATCCACGATGTCGCGGACGAACGGGTTGCTCGCCACCCCCTCGGGCAGCAGCAGCTCGAACGGCGAGGTGATCTGCAGCCCCGGCAGGAACGAGCCGACCAGCCCGCCCACCGTGGTGAAGATGAACATGATCCCGAGCAGGCCGCCGATCCGGCCCGTGGGCAGCTCGCGCTCGTCGTGGTTGGCGATGTAGAGCAGCACGATGGTGCAGCAGAGGTACCAGGCCATCCGCCAGCCGAAGACCAGCAGGCGGCTGACCCCGCCGCCGGGCTCGGTGTCGGGGGCGTCGGCCCACAGCACCACGACGCCGAGCATGACCCAGGCCAGGAAGAGCAGCCACACCCCGAACCCGCCGGGCGCCACCAGCCGCTCGCGCCGCCGCCACAGGTACAGCGCCATCGGCACCGCCATCACCATGAAGATCAGTGCGCCGAGCCCCAGCATCCACCACAGCGGGAAGGCCAGGAAGATCACGCTGAGTGGCCAGCCGGGACGCAGGCGTCCCGGCTGCGCGGCCGGGCCCTGCGGCGACCGGGCCGGGTCCGTGCCGGGCCTCGAGGGATCGGGCGTCGAGGGCAGCGGCAGTGGCAGCGCGATCGTCTTGTCGTTCGCCACCGTTCCACCCCCGTTCACCGAGGATGGATCCTACTGGGCGCCCGTGACCGAACGTTGCCGGACCGGGATAAATCACGCATCGTCCCGGCATCGGATCAGGCGGATGCCGTGGAGACGAAAACGTTAGGCACCCGCCGCTGTCCGATACCGCTGCCAGCGGTAATGTTGCCCAGCTCCCTGTCGAAATGTCGTTGGTCGAATGTCGTTGGTCGAGCTGTCGCCGTGTCGTCGTGGCTCGTGCCAGGGGTGTGCCATGGGTGCCGACGGATCGAGGATCCGGCCGGGAGAAGGGGACATGTATGCGCCTGAGAAGGCTCTGCGCCGTTGTGACGGCCACGGTCTTGACCACAGTCGGACTCGGGGCGGCCGGAATCCCGGCCCACGCCGAGGCGGACCGTGGCTCGCTGGTGAACGCCGACCCGGTCGGCTTCACCCCGCACCTCCAGGACGGTGCCGTCAAGGCGATCGTCCAGGTCGGTGACCGGATCTTCCTGGGCGGCAGCTTCACCCAGGTGAAGGAGAACGGGGCCGGCAAGCCGGTTCTGACCCGCACCCGGCTGCTGTCGTTCAACGCCAGCACCGGCGCGATCGACGCCGGTTTCGCCCCGGACATCGACAAGGGCGAGGTCAGCGCGCTGCTGCCCGCCCCCGACGGCCAGTCGCTCTACGTGGGCGGCAGCTACAGCAACATCAACGGCACCCCGCGGTTCAAGCTCGCGCGGGTGAACATCAACACCGGCGCGCCCATCGCCGGCTTCCAGCCGCAACTGGACGCCAAGGTGCTGGACCTGCGGCTGGCCGGGGGCCGGCTGTACGTGTCGGGCCCCTTCAGCACGGTCGGCGGCGTGGCGCAGAACGCGCTGGCGGCGGTCGACCCCACCACCGGCGCGCGCGAGGCGTTCTTCGACATCGACATCGCCGGTACGCAGAGCGGCGGCACCACCTCCATCCTCAAGATGGACCTCTCGCCGGACGGGACGCGGCTGGTCGCGGTCGGCAACTTCACCACCGTCGGCGGCCAGTCCCGGCCACAGATCGCGATGTTCGACCTGAGCGGCGCGCAGGCGCAGCTCGCCGGCTGGCAGACCGCGCGGTACGCCGACGCGTGCTCGGCGTCGTTCGACACCTACATGCGCGACGTCGACTTTTCGCCCGACGGCGCCTTCTTCGTCGTGACGACCACCGGAGGGCACGGGGGCTCGGCGAAGCTGTGCGACACCCACGCGCGCTGGGAGAACGTCGCCACCGGTACGGGCAAGCAGCCCACCTGGGTCAACTGGACCGGCGGTGACACCAGCTACGCGGTCGAGGTGACCGGCAACGCGGTCTACGTCGGCGGCCACTTCCGCTGGGCCAACAACCCCTACGCCGCGGACCGGGCCGGTCAGGGCGCGGTGTCCAGGGAGGGCATCGCCGCCCTGGACCCGGCCAACGGGCTCCCGTTCACCTGGAACCCGGGACGGACCCGCGGCGTCGGCGTGTTCGACCTGCTGGCCACCCCGCAGGGACTGTGGATGGGCAGCGACACCGACGAGGCCGGCGGCGAGTGGCACCAGAAGGTCGCGATGTTCCCCACCGCGGGTGGCAAGGAGCTGCCCGCGCTCAACACGGGAGCGCTGCCCGGGAACATCTACTACGCGGGCGGCACCGGCCTGATCGCCGACAACTACCTGCGGCACCGCTCGTTCGACGGCACCACCGCCGGAGCGCCGGTGGACGATCCGACCGGCGGGATCGACTGGCGCACCACCCGGGGCGCCTTCATGATCAGCGGCGTGCTCTACCACGGCTCCTCGAACGGGGCCTTCGTGTCACGCTCCTTCGACGGCGGCGGCTTCGGTCCCGCCGAGCCGGTCGACACCGCCGACCAGCTGGCCAACATGACCACCTGGCACGGCCAGGTGCCGTCGATCAAGGGCATGTTCTACGCGGACGGCAAGGTCTACTACACCCGCGGAACCTCGGCGCTGTACTACCGGTACTTCACCCCTGAGAGCCGCGTGGTCGGCGCTCTGGAACTGACCGCCACGGGCAACCTGCCCGGCGTCAACTGGAGCAACGTCGGCGGGATGTTCACCGCCGGCGGCAAGCTCTACTACGTCGACACCGCGGACGGGAAGCTGCGCAGCCTCGCCCTCACCGACGGGGTGCCCTCCGGGACCCCGGCCGTGGTGGACGAGAGCGACTGGCGCGGGCGCGCGACGTTCCTGTTCTCCGGAACGGCCAACCAGGCCCCCGTGGCCGACTTCACCCGCACCTGCGCGGAGCTGAGCTGCTCGTTCAACGCCTCGGCCAGCGACGACCCCGACGGCACCATCACCACCTACGACTGGGACTTCGGTGACGGCGAGAACGCCACCGGCGCCACCCCGGACCACGTGTACGACCAGGCGGGCACGTACACCGTGAAGCTGACGGTGACCGATGACCGCGGGTCCTCCGACAGCGCCCAGCAGTCGGTGACCGTGGCCCCCGACCAGGTCGGGATCTCGTTCCGCGGCACCGACGGGTACAACGCCAACACCGACGCCGCCACGGTGAACGTCCCCGCCGGGGTCCAGGCCGGTGACGGCATGCTGCTGATCCTGACCCACAACGCCACCGGCGTGACCCCGACCCCGCCGTCCGGATGGACGCAGGTGGGCCGGCAGGACAACGGCCGTGCGGTGTCCACCGTGTGGCGGCGGACGGCCGTCGCGGGTGACGCCGGTACGGCCGTCCAGGTCGGGCTCAGCGGCTTCGCCAAGGCCGACCTGCGGATCCTGGCCTACGCCGACACGGGCGCCACCCCGGTGGCCGTGGCGGAGGGCGCGGCCGACTCGGCCGACACCGCGTCCCATCCCGCTCCGGACGTGACCGTCGCCAACCCGGGCAGCTGGGTCGTGACGTACTGGGCGGACAAGTCGTCCACGACCACGGCGTGGACCGCACCGGCCGCGGGCACCGTCCGCGGTACGAGCATCGGCTCGGGCAGCGGACGCGTGACGTCCCTGGTCGTGGACAGCGGCGGGGCGGTGCCGGCGGGGGCCTTCAACGGGCTCAGCGCCACGACCGACACCCCCAGCCGCGCGCAGATGTGGACGATCGTCCTGAACCGCTGACCGCGAGGGCGGCGGGAACGCGATGACGCGGCCCGGTCCGGGAGAGATCCCGGACCGGGCCGCGTTCGCTTCGGTCAGCCTCTGAAACCTCGGCGGTGAGAGTTCGGCCGGTAGGAGTTCGGCCGGTGAGAGCGGATCAGCAGAAGTCGCGCCACGCCTTGATGCCCGCCGCGTCCCGCAGCCGGTAGTCGCCGGTGTGCCAGTCGAGGTCGAAGTAGGCCGCCCAGAGCGCCTTGTTCTTGGTGAGGTGGTTGGTCATCTCGCGCAGCCAGGCGGCCCGCTTCGCGCCGGTGTCGCCGCCCATCAGGTGGCTGCCGGTCTCGGCGACACCGAACGGGAGCCGCTCCGACCTGCTCACCGAGATGATCTTGCGGTACATCTCGGCGGGATCCTGGTAGCCGGTCTTGGAGAGGTTGTACGCGTCCCAGCCGAGCACCTGGACGACGCCGCGGCCGGGGTAGTAGTCGCGCCAGTCGCGGCGGGAACCGGGCTCCAGGCTCCAGCTCATCAGCACCAGCGTGGCCTTGAGCCGCTTGTTGCCGGCCTTGTCGGCCAGGGACCGCAGCCGCCGCCAGGCCGCCCGGTAGTCGGCCGCCGAGAACTCGCCCTTCGCGATGTTGTCCTCGGGCTCGTGGTAGTAGACCCAGTACACGTCGCGGTCGCCGGGAGCGTCGCGGAACCAGGTCCGCATCCGGTCGTCGTGGCGGCCCGACAGCACGTCGCGCGGGTTCATCTTGAACGAGACCACCGTGGTGCGGCGGTCGTCGCCGAGCTTGCCGGGCCAGCCGGCGGGGAGCCCGGGATAGAAGACCCGGGTCATCTCCATCCCGCCGTACCGCTGGTCGGTGGCCTTCAGCGCCGACTTGACCGACTGGCCGCCCTCGGGCTCGAAGGAGGCACCGCACAGCGTGCCCTTGCGGATGCGGTCGTCGTCGGACGGCGCGGGCGCGGGGACGCCGGCGGTCGGTTTCGGTACGGGCCGCTCGCTGCTCGGCACCGGACTGGGCGTCGGAGCCGGCCGGGACGGCCGCGGCGCGGGCGGCATGGCGACGTCGGAGGCGTCGGAGACGACCAGCCGGGGGCCCCGCGGCCCGCTCTCCCGGGCGTGGAAGCGCGCGGCCGACCATTGGCCGGGATTGGTCACGGCGAACGCGTACCGGCCGGGCCGGTCGACCCAGCGGCTGACGTCGAACGAGACGGTGCCGCCCTCGGCGCTCCGGGCACTGGCCAGCACGTCACCGGCGGCGGGACGGTCGGCCCAGGTCGTCCCCTGCTCGGACCAGCCTGCCGTGGGCAGCGAGCGCAGCTCCAACGTCGAGGGACGGTTGGCCAGCCGCTCGAAGGTCAGGTCGAGGCGGGCGGTGCGGACCCCCTTGGCCCGGCGCGGCACCTCGAAGGCCACATAGCCCTCGGTGTTCCAGCCGGGCCACGCCGCCGCGCTCATCGTGGCGGAGGTGCCCCGCCGGACGGCGGGGCTCTGCTGGATGACATAGGTGTCGGCGACGGCCGGCAGGCTCACCGGACCGGAGGACGCGCGTTCCGCGGTCTTCGGAGCCGCCTTGGACGCGGACACCGTGACCCCGGCGACGCACGCACCGGCGGCGAGCACCGCCGCGGTGGAGAAGGCCATCCTGCGGCCGCGCCGCCGGGACGGGCGGGGCGGGCCCGGCTCCGGTCGCCGCACGGGCGCCGGCCGGTGGCGTCCACGGCCACCGGAGGCCGGACCTTCTCCGCCCCCGAAGCTCGGTGGCGGACCGGAGGATCTGCGGTGGTGACCGTGGGCCATGGACCGTCCTCTCTCCGTTACCGCTACGGTAGCGGGAACATTCCGATCCGGCCGTGGTACTCCTTGCCGAGCTGGTCGGTGTCGCTACCCACGTATAGCCCCTTGGGTGTGGCCACCAGCGCCTCGACACCATGCCCGCGGCTGCGGGTCGGGTTCCACGACATGGCCTTGCCGTTGGTCGGGCTCAGCGCCGCGATCCCGGGGCGGGCGACGGCGCCGGGACCGGCGAAGTCGGATCCGTAGGGGTTGTCGTGCCACCGCTGGTGCCCGCCGACGTACACGGCCGCGCCGGTGACCGCCGTGGACAGCAGCGTGTCGCCGCCGGTCCAGTTGACCCAGGTCGGGTCCTGTCCCGAGCCCGTGCGGCCGGTCTCCCAGCGGGCGGCGGTGTCGCAGAGCTGGGCGCGGCCGTACGGCCCGCCCGTCGTGGTCACCACGAAGTAGGAGCCGTCGGGTGAGAAGTCCATGCCGCGCATGTAGGTGTCGAACGCCCGGGGGTTGCACGCGGTGGCGTAGCGCTCGGTCGACCACGAGGTGAGCGCGGCCGGCGAGGCGGCGGTGTCGATCATGGCGATCTGGTACCGGCGGACCCCGTTCACCTGGGTGAACGTGCCGTTGACGACCATCCGCGTGCCCTGCGGGTTGACGATGAGTTCCTGGACCTTCAGGGTCCCCGCGCGCGGGCTGCTCGGCGTGATCTTGAACGTGGGGTCGACGGCGCCCGTGGTGCTGTTCAGCCGGACCAGCGCGGGCTGGTTCTTGCCCGCGACCTGCGTGAACGCCCCGCCGATGTAGAGCTTGGCGCCGCGCCGTACCACGGCCGAGACCCGGCCCCAGGGGATCTTCGCCTGGAACGTCTTGACCGGTGCGCCGGTGGTCGCCAGCAGCAGTGCCACGGTGCCGGTCTTGGTCCCGTTGACGTTCTTGAACGTGCCGCCCGCGTAGACGGTGCCGCTCGCGCCGGTCTCCAGCGTGTAGACCGTGCCGTCGACCTTGGGGACGAACTTCGTGTCGATCTTGCCGGTGGCGGCGTCGAAGGCGAACACGTTGGCGCGGGCGATGGTCGGCTTGCCGGAGCCGGCCTCCTTCACCTTGGTGAAGTTGCCGCCGACGACGACCCGGGTGCCCACGACCGCGATGGCGCGCACGGTGCCGTCGAGCACGTGGGGGGTGTTGTTCGCGGGGTTGGTCGACACCACCGCCGAGTGGGCCATGTCGGCCGACGCGGGTGGAGCCGCCAGCGGGATGGTCACGACGAGAGCACCCAGTGCTGTCGTCGCCATAGAACGCGGGCGCATGTCGTCACTCCACGGTCGGATGGTCTGGGACGGCTCTTTGTACCATGATGATCACGTTGGTGTGCTCTGTTCCCATGAACAGGCTCCCGTCGCCCCGTGTCACACGATTTCCGTCATCGCGGCTTCCTGTGGTATCGAGGCGACGCTGCCATCGGGTCAGCGCTGGCGCCCGTTCCGGATCCGGTACGCCAGTACCCGCCAGACATAGGTGCCGAGCTCGATGGTGTAGCGCCGCCAGAGCCGGCGGGGCTCGCGGGCCAGCCGGTAGAGGAAGCCGACGCGCAGCTTGAGGACCCAGCGCGGGTAGTACGAGCGCCGTTCGGCGAGATGCTCGAAGTAGGCGCCGCAGGTGAAGATCACCGGCACCTCGAGCCGGTCCCGGTACTCGGTGACGAAGCGCTGCTGGAGGGGCGTTCCCAGGCCGACGTGCAGGATGTCGGGACGGGCCGCGTTGATCTCCTTGACCAGCTGCTCGGCGACGTCGGCGGGGATGCGCCCGTCCGGGCCGGCCCAGTGGCCGTGCTGGGTCCCGGTGATCCGCAGGCCCGGATACCACCGGCGCAGGTTGTCGGCCGCCGCGTCCGCCACGCCGGGGGCGTTGCCGAAGAGGTGGACGCCCCAGCGCTCATCGGTGGGTACGCCGAACAGCTCGTCGGTGAGGTCGTCGTTGGCCATCCGCTGCGGGACCGGCCGCCCGAAGATCCGGGAGGCCATCACCACGCCCCAGCCGTCGGCCAGGACCAGGTCGAAACCGTTGATCATGTCGCGCAGCTCGGGGTCCTTGGCGGCCTTGAGCACGTAGTCGGGATTGGCGAAGGTGACGGTGAGCCGTTCCCCCGCCTGGATGGCCGCCGCCATCAGCCTCGTGAGCGCGGGGGCGTCGGCCCGGCTGACCCGCACTCCAAGAACGTCAACGGTGTCCTGCCGCCATGCGGCCTCGATGGCCCCCCTCATCGCGCTGAACGGCTCCTTACCAGGTAGTTGTCGCGGAGACCAGGAACGGGGGCAGCGTACCGGTTCGGTGGCCTGCCGGTTCGCCGGGAGCCGTATTTCCGTCATGTCCCGTACAGGAAAGGGCGGCCCTCAGGCGTCGCCGGCCGGTACCCGCAGGTCCTCCTCGGGCCGGTCGGTGGCGTCCGCCGCCAGCCGGGCGTGCACCTGCCGGCGCACGAAGATCCAGGTCAGCCAGCTGGCCGCCGCCAGCGCGAGCAGGGACCAGGCGAGCGCGGTCGTGGAGAGCCCGAACATCTTCAGCGCCGACGCGACCAGGACGAAGGCCAGCAGCCGCCGGATCAGACCGCCGGGCGCGCGGGAGGAGATCCGCGAGCCGATGTAGACGCCGGGGATGGAGCCGACCAGCAGCGCCGTGGTGACCTCCATCTGGAAGTCGCCGAACAGCAGGTGCCCGATCGCCGCGGCCATCACCAGCGGTACGGCCTGCATCAGGTCGGTGCCGACCAGCTGGTTGGCCTTCAGCGCGGGGTAGAGGGCCAGCAGCGCCACGATGATCAGCGAGCCGGAGCCGACCGAGGTGATGCCCACGACCAGCCCGCCCACGGCGCCGACCAGCACGGTGGGGATCGGGCGGACGGTGATCTCGGGGGCGTCGGTGGCGGCGGGTGAGCCCGGCGCCGCCGTCCGCCGGTCGGCGCCGGTGTGCCGCGCGGCGCGGTCGCGCATCGCCTGGTAGCCGCGGACGACCAGGCCGAAGGCGGCGATCAGCAGGGCGATGCCCATCGCGATCTCGATCACGTGCTGGACGTCCTGGCCGCTGCCCAGGGCCTTGGCGACCAGGACCCCGCAGAAGGCGGACGGTACGGAGCCCACGCACAGCCAGGCGACCAGGCGCATGTTGATCGTGCCCTGGCGGTAGTGCACCGCGCTGCCGACCGGCTTCATCACCGCGGCGGCCACCAGGTCGCTGGAGACCGCGGCCAGCGGGCTGACGCCGAAGAACGTCACCAGCATCGGGGTCATCAGGGCGCCGCCGCCCATGCCGGTCAGCCCGACGACGATGGCCACCAGGAACGAGCCCAGCGCCATCGCCCAATCGAAGTCCATCGCTATGTCCTACCGGATATATCGGAATTGTTCAGATGTCAGGATACGAGGTGGTCCCGGCATGGAATCAGGCGGGGCGGACCCAGCCGCCGTTGGCCAGCAGGTCCAGGACCTGGCCGACGGCCTCGTCCGGTGCCATCCGCGACGTGTCCAGCACCAGGTCGGCGTCGCCGGGCTCCTCGTACGGGTCGGAGATCCCGGTGAACTCGGGGATCAGCCCGGCGCGGGCCTTGGCGTACAGCCCCTTGCGGTCGCGCCGCTCGCACTCCTCCAGCGGCGTGGCGACATGCACCAGGACGAAGTCGCCGACCGACGCCACCATCCGGCGCACCTCCGCGCGGGTCTGCGCGTACGGGGCGATCGGCGCGCAGATCGCGACCCCGCCGTGCCGGGTGACCTCGGCCGCGACATAGCCGATCCGCCGGATGTTGAGGTCGCGGTCGGCCTTGGAGAAGGTCAGCCCGGCCGACAGCAGCCGCCGTACGACGTCGCCGTCCAGCAGCGAGACCGTACGGCCGCCGCGCTCGATCAGCGCGTCGGCCAGCCCCCGCGCCACCGTCGACTTGCCCGAGCCCGACAGGCCGGTGAAGAAGACCGTGATGCCGCGCCGGTGCTTGGGCGGGCGGGCCACCGCCAGCTCGGTGGCCACCGCGGGCGGCGTGAACCAGTCGGGGACCGGGTCGCCGCGGTCCAGCAGCTCGCCGAGCCGCTCGGGGGTCAGCTCCGCCTGGACGTGGTCGGGCTCGATCCGGGCCACCGGCCGCCACACCTCGACGTCGGCGTCGTACGCCCAGGGCTCGGGGACCACGACCGGGATCGCGGTGCCCTCGATCTCCTTCCCGGCCAGTTCCTCCCCGGCCAGCAGGTGGGTCGCGCCGTACGCGGCGGCCACGTGCGAGCGCAGCAGCAGATCGCGCTGCTCGTCATCGCGCCGGGGCAGCGGGATCGGGACGACCTGTGCCCCCTCGGGAAGCTCCTTGCGGACCGCCAGCAGCGCCCGGACCAGCGCCTCGTCGTGCTCGCCGCCCATCAGCGCCAGCACCAGGACCCGGGCGTCGAGCCGTTCGGCGACCTGGCGCAGCTGCCCGAGCTGCTTGCGGTGCAGCGGCTCGCGGGTCGCGACGCCCAGCACCGGGCCCTCGTGCGGCCGGATCTCGTCGGGGCGCAGTCGCAGTCCGTGGAACGGTCCGTGCGCGGGAGCGCGCAGGGCCTCCAGCGTGCCCGCCAGGCGCCAGCCCTGGGAGGTCGGGTCCTGCCATGCCTCGGCGACGTCGAGCACGGCCAGCGGCACGCCCTCGGGATCCTGCAGGACGACCCGCTCGTGCGCGGTGAGGTCCTTGGGCACCGTGAGGGTCACCGGGACCGGCCAGGGCGTACCGTCCGCCAGCCGCCCGCCCGCGATCACCATCGCGGTGTCGAACGATCCGAGGAACCCGGCCAGCGGGCCGTACACGCCGGCCAGCAGCGACTCCAGATCCGCGAGCTCGGTCGCGTCCGGGGTCCATGCGGGCAGGTCGCGCAGCGTGTCGGGAAGGCCGGATTCGGCGGTCACCGCGATCTCCGATCCCGCCCGGGAACGATTCCGGGCTGGTGCAGGTCAACAGGGGTTTCCGCAGAAAACTACCGAGCCGGGGAGGGTGCGCGCACCTCGGCCCGCCCGGCGCGGTGTCGGGCGGGCTCGCAATGCCGCTTGAAAACGGGGCCCGCGACGGCTCAGATCACCCGGGCGAAGCGGTTCTCCGGCTTGCGGATCACCAGGGTCACCTCGCTGTGCTCGCTGGTGAGGCGCCGCCGGCTCAGCGCCGAGACCAGCCGGCACAGCGCCCCCACGAGACCGGTTCCGGCCCCGAGCGCGTCCAGCGCGTCGCGGGAGGTGTACTCCTCGGCGATCACCAGCCCGCGCATCACGCAGTACCACCGCATGCCCTGCCGGGAGGCCACCCGCTCGTAGACCGCGGGCGGCGGCGGCACCGGTGCCCGCCCGGCGCCCGGCTCCAGCTTGGCCAGCCCGCGCCACATCGACTCCCGCATCCAGCGCGGCAGCCTGCGGTCGAGGAATCCGAACGCGGTGTCGCGGTCGCGCAGCCGTACCAGCAGCAGCCCGCCGGGCCGCAGCCCGGCCACGAACCGGTCGAGGACCAGCTCGGCGTGCGGTACCCGCTCGATGAGGAACGGCGCGTGCACGACGTCGTACGCGCGGGGCGGCATCGGCACCGTGCGCAGGTCGCCCAGATGCCAGGCGTCCAGATCGCCGCGCTCGCGGGTGTGCGCGCGCAGCGCGGGGGCATCGAGATCGACGCCCGTGGTCTGGTGCTCGCGGGCCCCCAGATCGAGCCCCCGGCCCCAGCCGCAGCCGGCCTCCAGGACGTGCAGGTCCACCAGTGGCTTCTCGCGGGCGTACGCACGGGCCCGGGCCGAGAACAGGCCGCCGACCTCCTCGGGCGGCGGAAGCGATTCGCCGTCGTGGTCCTCCGCCGGACGGCGGGGGACTCCCTTGACCGAGCTGGCCATGAGACCCGCTCCTTTCCGGGTGATGGAACTCCGGGTGGTCGACGCACGGTTCTGACGTCCGCAACTCGCAGAGTAATCGTCCGACTGCGGAGTGTCCGCCATTTGTTCACTCTTGGCGAGTGACGTGTCGCCCCTTGATCAGGGAACTCTTGCCCCCGCGCCGCCCGGCCCCCGTGCCGCCCGACCCGTGCTGGACGGGCTCAGTGCTGGACGGCGGAGACGTCCAGATCGCGCGGGGCCAGCCACCAGACCAGGAGGGCGGTGGCGATCATCAGGACGCCGCCGGCCAGGCTCGCTCCCTCCAGGGACGTGGTGAACGCGGCCTGGGCCCGTTCGACGAGGCCGGTCTGGCCGGTCTGGGCGGCGACCTCCATGGCACCGGCGATCGACTCGCGCGCGGCGTCGGCGGCGGGGCCGGTGACGCCCCGTTCGGCGAGCCAGGCGAACGACACGTCGGCGCGGTAGGCGGCGGCGGCCACGCTGCCCAGGATCGCGACGCCGAGCGCGGAGCCCAGCTCGAAGCTCGTCTCGTCCACGGCCGCGGCGCTGCCGGACTTCTCCGGCGGCGCGCCCGCCATGATCACGGCGGACGCGATCGCGAGCGAGCCCATCCCGGCGCCGACCAAGAACAGGGACACCGCGACCGTGACGTACGACATCGGCTCCGGCCCCAGGGCCATCACCAGGAAACCGCTGCCGCTGACCGCGAGGCCACCGGCCAGGACGGTACGGGTGCCGATCAGCCCGGCCAGGGCGGGTGCCGCGGGGGACACCAGTGCCGCGCCGATGGCCAGGGGGAGCAGCCGGACGCCGGTCTCCAGCGTTCCGTACCCCTGGACGAGCTGCATCCACTGGGCGAGCAGCAGGAGCATCGCGGCGGCGGCGAGGCTGGTGCTGAGCGCCGCGATCGCGCCGGAGGAGAACGCGGGGCGGCGGAACAGCCGGATCTCCAGGATCGGGTACGGGATGCGCAGGCACCGGACGACGAAGGAGGTCAGGGTCACGGCGGCGATCACGGCGGCGGCGATCGCGTCGGGGGCGGCGAGGCCGTCCTTGCCGAAGTGCTTGATGGCGTAGACGAGCGTGATCATGCCGACGATGGACAGGACCGTTCCCAGCGCGTCCCAGCGGCCGGGGCGGTGCGAGCGCGACTCCGGCAGCAGGACGATCCCGGCGATGATCGCCACGACCATCACCGGCACGTTGACCAGGAAGGCCGAGTGCCAGCTGAACGCCTCCAGCAGCGCGCCGCCGACGATCGGGCCGATCGCGGCGCCGGCCGCCGCGGTGGTCGCCCACACGCCCAGCGCGGTGGCCCGCTCGCGCGGCTCGGTGAACAGGTGGCGGATCATGGAGAGGGTGGACGGCATGATCATCGCGCCGCCGACGCCGAGCAGCGCCCGTACCGCGATGACCTCCCCCGGTGAGTCGGCGAGGAGGACCCCGGCCGAGGCCAGCCCGAAGACGGTGAAGCCCGCCAGCAGCATCCGGCGGCGGCCCCAGCGGTCGCCGAGCGCGGCCACGGTGACCAGCAGCCCCGACACCACGAGGGCGTAGACGTCCACGATCCACAGCAGCTGTACGGAGTCCGGCCGCAGTTCGGTGGACATCGCGGGCAGCGCCACGTTCAGGATGGTGATGTCCATGGTGATGAGCAGCAGGCTCGCCGACAGCACGGCGAGCCCGGCCCAGCGGCGCGGATGCGCGGGCGGCGGCGCCGCGGCGGCGTCGGGGCCCGGCTTGGCGATCGTCATGTTCCGCTCTTCTCAGGATCGTGATCGTGGCCGGTATCGGGGCCGGCGCCCCGCATGAAGGTGGTCAGCAGCAGGTCCGCCGCGTCACGGCGGGCGAAGTCGCCTCGCCGCAGGCCTTCGCGGGCCCCGATCAGCAGCCCGTACAGGGCGTCGCTGACCCAGCGCGGCGGCAGGCCGGGACGCAGGACCCCGGCCCGCTGGGCGGCGGCGATGAAGCCGATCTCGAGTTCCTCCAGGCGTCCCGACCACGCGGCCACGTCGGGCAGGCCGTAGATGAAGTGGTCGGTCAGGGCGAAGCCGTACTCGTCGATCGCGTCGATGTAGCCGCGCAGCAGGCCCCGCAGGGCGGTGGCGAGCACGTCGGGGTCACCGGACGAGGTGGCACTTTCCAGGCCGATGTCGTGGTGGATGCCTTCCCAGGCGGCGACGGCGCGCAGGGCCACCTTGTGCAGCAGGGCCTCACGAGTGGCGAAATGCCGGTGCAGCGTCGCCCGGCTGACCCCGATCGCCTCCGCCAGCTGCGCCATCGAGACAGTCGGATCCTCGTTCAGCCGCCGGGTGGCGGCCGCGAGGATCGCGTCTTCCTTGGTCATCCGAGTTCCTGTCCACCGGTTCGCCCACCGGTTCGCCCACTGGCTGCTTGATCATCTGAGTCATCCATGCCTCATATGAGACAACTTTGTCTCACTATACCGGAATGGCGCGACCTGTCCCTCTCTGCCATCCCGCCCTGCCATCTCGCCCGCCATCCCGCCTGTGGCCCATCCGGAGCCCGTCTGCGGAAGGTGCGCGCGGGCGCGTAGGGTGGTAGGCGATACCGGGGCCTGCGGAGGTTCGCCCGGTTCTTCGGGCTGCCCCGCGACGCGCGGGCGCCCGCCCGGCGGGGAGTAGCGGGCAGAGAATGACCCTTAGCGGACTTGTTGATCTTGCGTGCACCGACCCTGGACTGGAGCGCGCGCTCAAGCGGGCGCGCGTCGACCACGACCTGGTGGCGCCGCCGTCGCTGTGGCCGATCCTGGCCTCGGCCCTGACCCGGAGGATCGGGGACGGCGTCGTCCTGGCGGTGACCGCCACCGGCCGCGAGGCCGAGGACCTGACGTCGGCCCTGACCAGCCTGCTCGACGCGGGCCGGGTGGCGCACTTCCCGGCGTGGGAGACGCTGCCGCACGAGAAGCTGTCGCCGCGCGCGGACACGGTCGGCCAGCGCCTGGCGGTACTGCGCCGCCTCGTGCATCCCGAGCTCGTGCAGTCGGAGCTCGTGCAGTCGGAGCTTGTGCATCCCGGGGCGGGGGAGAGCGCCAGCGGGCCGGAGAAGTCCGGCCGGCTCGAGGTCGTGGTCACCCCCGTACGGGCGATCCTGCAGCCGATCGTGTCCGGCCTGGCCGACCTGGAGCCGGTCCGGCTGCGCGGCGGCGAGGACGCCGATCTCGACGAGGCCGTCCGGAGCCTGGTCGAGGCCGGGTACCACCGCGTCGACCTGGTCGAGAAGCGCGGCGAGATCGCCGTGCGCGGCGGCATCCTGGACGTGTTCCCGCCGACCGAGGAGCACCCGCTCCGGGTCGAGTTCTGGGGCGACACGGTCGAGGAGATCCGCTATTTCAAGGCCGCCGACCAGCGCTCGCTGGAGATCGCCCAGGACGGACTGTGGGCCCCGCCGTGCCGCGAGCTGCCGCTGACCGAGGCCGTCCGCGAGCGCGCCCGGCTGCTGGCCGCCGAGCACCCGTCGCTGGAGGAGATCCTCACCCGGATCGCCGACGGCGACACCGTCGAGGGCATGGAGGCGTTCTCGCCCGTCCTCGCCGAGGACATGGAGCTGCTGACCGACCTGCTGCCGGAGGGTTCGGCGCTGCTGGTCTGCGAGCCGGAACGGATCCGGACCCGCTCGGTCGAGCTGGTCCGTACGAGCCAGGAGTTCCTTGAGGCGAGCTGGGTCAACGCCGCCGCCGGTGGCGCCGCTCCGATCGACCTGGGAGCCGCCGCGTTCCGTTCCCTGGAGGAGGTCCGCGAGCACACCGGCGAGCTGGGCCTGACCCGCTGGACGGTCACCGCGCTCAACCCTCTCAGCACGGGGGATTCAGACGGATCGTCCCCCCTGGACGACCCGTCCTCCGTGGAGGACACAGGGGGAGCGGTCAACCTGGGGGTGCAGACGGCCGAGGCGTACCGCGGCGACACCGCGCGCGTCATCGGCGACCTCAAGCGCTGGATCGACGGCGGCTGGCGGGTCGCCCTGGTCACGCCCGGCCACGGCCCCGCAGAACGGCTCGTACAGCTGGTGGGAGAGGAAGGCCTCGGCGCCACCCTCACCGACCTCGCCGAGCCGCCCAGGCCGGCGCTCGTCAACGTCTCCACGGGACTGCTCGACCACGGCTTCGTCTGGGAGAGCATCAAGCTCGCCGTCCTGACCGAGTCCGACCTGTCCGGGCAGAAGTCGTCCACCAAGGACATGCGCCGCATGCCGTCGCGGCGGCGCGGCGGCGTCGACCCGCTGCAACTGCACGCCGGTGACTACGTCGTGCACGAGCAGCACGGCGTCGGCCGGTACGTGGAGATGGTCAGCCGCAAGATCCAGGGCGCCACCCGCGAGTACCTGATCCTCGAGTACGCCAAGGGCGACAAGCTGTTCGTCCCGACCGACCAGCTCGAGGAGCTGACCCGGTACGTGGGCGGCGAGGCCCCGAGCCTGCACCGGCTCGGCGGCGCCGACTGGCAGAAGGCCAAGTCCCGGGCGCGCAAGGCGGTCAAGCAGATCGCCGGCGAGCTGATCCGGCTCTACTCGGCCCGGATGGCGAGCCCCGGCCACGCGTTCGGCCAGGACACCCCGTGGCAGCGGGAGCTGGAGGACGCGTTCCCGTACGTGGAGACGCCCGACCAGCTCGCCGCCATCGACGAGGTCAAGGAGGACATGGAGCGGCCGATCCCGATGGACCGGCTGATCTGCGGCGACGTCGGCTACGGCAAGACCGAGATCGCGGTCCGCGCCGCGTTCAAGTCCGTCCAGGACGGCAAGCAGGTCGCGGTGCTGGTGCCGACGACCCTGCTCGTCCAGCAGCACATGTCCACGTTCTCCGAACGGTTCGGCGCGTTCCCCGTGGTGGTCAAGCCGATCAGCCGGTTCCAGGCCGACAAGGAGATCGACGAGACCCTGCGCGGGCTCGCCGACGGCGCCGTGGACGTGGTCGTGGGCACGCACCGGATCCTGTCCGCGCAGACCCGGTTCAAGAACCTCGGCCTGGTGATCATCGACGAGGAGCAGCGCTTCGGCGTCGAGCACAAGGAGGAGCTCAAGCGGCTCCGTACCCAGGTGGACGTGCTGGCGATGTCGGCCACCCCGATCCCGCGCACCCTGGAGATGGGACTGACCGGCATCCGCGAGATGTCGACCATCCTCACCCCGCCCGAGGAGCGGCACCCGATCCTCACGTTCGTCGGCCCGTACGAGGAGAAGCAGATCGCCGCGGCGGTCCGGCGCGAGCTGCTGCGCGAGGGCCAGGTGTTCTTCGTGCACAACCGGGTCCGCTCGATCAACAAGGTCGCGGCCAACCTGCAGCAGCTCGTCCCCGAGGCGCGGATCGCCGTCGCGCACGGCCAGATGAACGAGCAGCAGCTCGAGAAGGTCATGGTCGACTTCTGGGAGAAGAACTACGACGTCCTGGTCGCCACCACGATCGTCGAGTCGGGCCTGGACGTCCCCAACGCCAACACGCTGATCGTGGACCGCGCCGACATGTACGGGCTCTCCCAGCTGCACCAGCTGCGCGGCCGGGTCGGCCGCGGCCGGGAACGCGCGTACGCCTACTTCCTGTACCCGCCCGAGGTGCCGCTCACCGAGACCGCGCACGAGCGGCTGTCCACCCTCGCCCAGCACACCGAGATGGGCGCGGGCATGTACGTGGCGATGAAGGACCTGGAGATCCGCGGCGCCGGCAACATCCTGGGCGCCGAGCAGTCGGGCCATGTCGCCGGCGTGGGCTTCGACCTCTACGTCCGGATGGTCGGCGAGGCCGTACGGGAGCTGAAGGAGGGCGGGACGGTCACCGAGATGCCCGACACCCGGGTCGAGCTCCCGGTCGACGCGCACCTGCCGCACGAGTACGTCCCGGGCGAGCGGCTCCGCCTCGACGCGTACCGGCGGATCGCCGCGATCACCTCCGACGACGAGATCGGCGCGGTGCACGACGAGCTGAAGGACCGCTTCGGCCCGCTGCCCGTACCGGTCCTCAACCTGCTGGAGGTCGCGCGCTTCCGGGCGCGGGCCCGCAAGGCGGGGCTCACGGACGTGACCGTTCAGGGCAACTTCATCAAGTTCGCGCCGGTGGACCTGCCCGACTCCCGCCAGGTGCGGCTGCAGCGCCTCTACCCCAAGAACGTGCTGAAGCAGAACGTGAAGACGCTCCTGATCCCCGCGCCCAAGACGGCGCCCCTCGGCGGTCGTCCGCTGCGCGACCAGGAGCTGCTCAAATGGGCCACCGACCTGGTGGACGCTCTGTTCCTGGAGTCGCCGACCAAGGCCTAGGCTGGCGGCTCACTTCATGCACGCTCCTGCAGGTGAATTCGATGTTGCGGGGCGGCAATGCTGAGGAGCCGAACGACGAGATGGGGACCTGTGTCCGGTAGAACGATCAAGGCCGCGGCCGCCGCGCTGGTGGCGGCCGTCGCGCTGGCCGGCTGCGGCGGCGGGCCGCTGAAGATGGGCGCCGCCGCCCTCGTCGGCGACGACCGCATCGCCGTCTCCACGCTCGACACGGCGGTCACGGACTGGCAGCGGGAGTTCCGCGCCGACCCGGTCGCCAATCAGTTGCGCTCGGACCCGCGCATGCAGGACCAGCGGAACGGCTCCGAGCCGCTCACCGAGTCCGACCTGCGCGACGCCCTCGACATGCTGGTGTACTTCCGGATCGGCGACGAGGTGGCCCGCCGCAACGGCGTCACGGTGTCGCAGGGCCAGATCGACCAGATCGTGGCCGCGCTCGAGCAGCGCGGCGGCGCCGACTCGCTGGTACGGTCCCGCGGCCTGCCCGCCCGGCACGCCCGCGACCTGGCCAAGGTCATCGGCGTGGAGACGCTGGTGGCGCAGAAGTACGGGGCGTCCCCCGATCCCCGTGCCGCCGAGCAGAACGCCGGGGCACAGCGGCAGACGGCGCGGCAGTTCGTCGAGACGGCCGAGGGCATGAAGATCCGGGTCAACCCGCGGTTCGGCTCGTTCGAGCCCGCCAAGATCGCCATCACCCCCGTGAAGTACACCCTGTCCGCCACGGAGTCGGGAATCCGCTGATCCATGAGTGCCAAGCCGTCCCGCAAGGGCGCCGCCAACGCCGCCAAGACCGCCCAGCTCGCCAAAATAGCCCAGAAGGCCAAGCCGGGGCTGGTCCTGCTCGCCACCACGCACCGGGTCGCCCCCGGGCTGCTGACCTGGCGGGGGTGGGAGACGCTGCGTTCGGCCGGGCGGGTGCTGGCCGGGAGCCAGGATCACCCGCTGCTGCCGTACGTCCTGGACGCGGGCGTGGTCGTCGAGGTGACCGAGCCGGTCGCGCGGGAGCTGGTGGACGCCGCGCGCGGTGAACGGGTCGTGTGGCTGGCGGCCCCGGACGGTGACGAGCGGCTGATGCGGGAGATCGGGCAGATCGCGGTCGAGGACCCGGTGGACATCGAGGTCCTGCACGGCTCGTACGACCTGCCGGGCGCGCGGCTGCTGGATCTGGTCGCGGTGATGGACACGCTGCGCCGCGAATGCCCGTGGGACGCCCAGCAGACCCATGAGTCGCTGGTGCGCTACCTGCTGGAGGAGTCGTACGAGGTCGCCGAGACCGTCGAGGAGGGCGACTACGGCGCGCTGCGCGAGGAACTGGGCGACGTGCTGATGCAGGTCGCGTTCCATTCGGTGGTGGCGGCCGAGCGCGAGGACGAGACCGCGTTCACGATCGACGACGTGGCGGCCGGGATCGTCGACAAGCTGGTCCGGCGGCATCCGCACGTGTTCGCCGACGTCGCGGTGTCGGGGGCCGACGAGGTCAACGCCAACTGGGAAGAGATCAAGGCGGCCGAGCGGGCGGACAAGGACGGCGGCGAGGCGTCGGCGCTCGACGGCGTGCCGATCGCGCAGCCCGCGCTGTCGCTGGCGGCGCAACTGCAGCGGCGGGCGGGCCGGCTCGAGGTCCCCGACGAGCTGTTCCCGGCGGGCGGCGGCGTGGGGGAGCGGCTGTTCGAACTCGTCCGGCAGGCCCGCGACGAAGGCCGTGATCCCGAGGCGGAATTGCGGGCGGTCTCCCGGGTATTCCGGGATCGTGTCCAGGCCTGGGAGAGGGAGCAGAGCGTCCCGAGCGGGTGAGTTCGCCCGAAAGATCGCCCTAAGGGTGGTCGGCGGGGTGCGGCTTGTCTACTCTGAGCGCGTGCTCGCTGAGGCTCAGGAGGACCACGAGGCGGGGCTCTGGCGTCCGGCCGAGGCCGGGCCCGTCACCGGGTCCGACCGGGTCCGAGCGATCCGCGAGCTGGGCGGGTACGGGCTCCTGGCCGGAATCCTGGTGGCGCTGCTCATGCTGCCGGTGGCCTGTACGACCGGGGTCGGCGCGCGCGACACGGCCCACTGGTTCCAGCGCGATCCCGACGATCTGAACACGGCGGGCGTCCCGCAGCGGTCCCGGATCCTGGCGGACGACGGCTCCGTCCTCGCCACGTTCTTCTTCGAGAACCGGGTGAACGTCCGGCTCGACCAGATCGCACCGGACGTCCGCAAGGCCGTGCTGGCGATCGAGGACAGCCGGTTCTACGAGCACGGCGCCCTCGACTCGCAGGGCACGCTGCGCGCCCTGGTCAGCAATCTGGACTCCGGCGAGGTCACCCAGGGCGGCTCGGGGATCACCCAGCAGTACGTGAAGAACCTGCTGTTCACCCAGGCCGAGACGGAGGAGGAGCAGGTCGCGGCCAAGGAGGTCACCGCCGCGCGCAAGATCCGCGAACTGCGGTACGCGGTGGCGATGGAACGCCGCTTCTCCAAGGACGAGATCCTCACCCGCTACCTCAACATCGCCTACTTCGGCGGTGGCGCGTACGGGATCGAGGCCGCCGCCCGGCACTACTTCGACAAGCCCGCCGCCCGCCTCACGCTGCCGGAGGCGGCGCTGCTCGCCGGAGTGATCCGGCTCCCGCACGCCTACGACCCCGTACAGCGCCCGGAGGCGGCACGCGAGCGCCGCGACGTGGTGCTCGACCGGATGGCCGAACTGGGCTGGCTGCCCCAGGACCAGGCGGACGCGGCCAAGCGGCGGCCGCTCGGACTGGACGTCACCAAGACCGTCAACGGCTGCGTCTCCAGCGTCGCCCCGTTCTTCTGCGACTACGTCCAGCGCGAGATCCTCACCAACCCGGTGTTCGGCGAGACGGCCGAGGAACGGCGGCGGCTGCTCAAGCGGGGCGGCCTCACGATCCGTACGACGCTGGACCGCAAGACGCAGAAGGCCGCCCAGCGCGCGGTCGACCGGCACGTACCGCGCAAGAACTCCGCGGGCAAGGCCGCCGCCGAAGCGCTGGTCGAACCCGGTACCGGCGAGATCAAGGGCATGGTCGTCGACCGCAAGCTGGGCTCGGACCGCGAGCGCGGCAAGACCTGGATCAACTTCGCCGCCGACGCCAGCCACGGGTCCAGCATCGGGATGCAGGCCGGGTCGACGTTCAAGGCCTTCACACTGGCCGCCGCGCTGGAGGAGGACATGGCGTTCGGCGACCGGCTGATGGCGCCGCGGCGGTTCACCCCGACCGGCTTCCGCGACTGCAAGGGCCGGCCGGTCAACAGCACCGACAGCCTGCGCAACTCCGCCGACGGCGAGGGCGGCCGGATGTTCAGCCTGGTCACCGGTACGCAACACTCGGTCAACACGTTCTTCCTCGCACTGGAACGCGAGGTCGGGCTGTGCGACACGGTCAAGATGGCCGAACGGCTCGGGATGCGGCAGGCCAACGGCAAGCCGATGGAGCAGTTCCCCTCGTTCACGCTCGGGTTCAACCAGGTGTCGCCGCTGCGGCTGGCCGCCGCGTACGCCGCGTTCGGCGCGCGCGGGCGCTACTGCGAGCCGATCGCCATCAAGCAGATCACCGACTCCACCGGCAAGAAGCTGAAGGTGCCCCGCGCCCGCTGCGAGCAGGCGATCGACAAGGGCGTGGCGGACGCGGTCAACCACGTCCTGCGCGGAGTGCTCACCAAGGGCACCGCGCGGGGGATGGGGCTCGGCCGCCCGGCCGCCGGCAAGACCGGGACCGTCGACAACTTCTCGGCCGCCTGGTTCGCCGGATACACCCCCGACCTGGCCGCCGCCGTCTGGGTCGGCGACCCGCGCGGCGGCTACAAGCACCCGATGACCAGCCTGTGCATGGACGGCCGCTGCTACGGGTCGGTGTTCGGCGCGACGATCCCCGCGCCCATCTGGCAGGAGAGCATGCTCGGCGCGCTGTCGGGACGCGCGGCGACGTCGTTCCACCGCCCGCCGTCGCACTACTTCAGCAAGGGATCGGGCGAGGACAAGACCGAACTGCCCGACGTACGGGGAATGGACGTCCGGGACGCCATCGCGAAACTGCGCGCCGCCGGCTTCCGGCCGTACGTCGGAAGTGCCGTCACCTCCGACGAATTCGTGGAAGGCACCGTGGCGGAGATGTCGCCGGGGCCCGGCCAGGCCGAGCCGGGCATCAGCGTCACCCTCCGCCCCAGCAAGGGCGACGGTGACCGCGACGGCAGTGACCCGGACGACGAACTGCCGCGCCCGCCCGAACCGGATCCGCCGGGCACCCCGCTGCCGACGATCACGCCCCGTCCAGGCACGGGCCCGGACTGACCGGCAGGGCTGACCGGCAGTGTTGATCGGCAGGCTGATCGGCAGGGTTGACCGGCGGTGTTGATCGGCAGGGTTGACCGGCAGGACTGCCTGACACGCGGGGCTGACCGGCGGGTTTGTGTGACGGGCCGCCGGTCGGGTAGATCGTTCCCCAGGGGGAAGTCGTCATGCGCACCATCGCCATCAATGAGATCGGCGCCACTCCGGCGGCGATGAACCTGCCGGATCCGGAACCGGGCCCGGCCCAGTCCCGCGTCAAGATCATCGCGGCCGGGCTCAACCCGCTGGACTGGAAGATCGCCGACGGGGCGCTCAAGGACTCCGTCCCGTACACGTTCCCGCTCGTCCTGGGCGTGGACGGCGCGGGCGTGGTCGACGCGGCGGGCCCGGACGCCCGGTTCGGCGTCGGCGAGCAGGTCTTCGGCCGGTTCTTCGGGGTGTCGCGCGGGGTGGGGACGTACGCCGAGTACGCGATCGCCACCGAGGACGACGCCGTGATCCCGATACCCGAGGGCATGCTCTACACCAAGGCCGCCGCACTGCCGACCGCGGGCATGACCGCGCTGAAGGTGGTCGAGGAGGCCGGTGTCGGGCAGGCCGGTGTCGAGGACGGCAAGAGCGTCCTCATCGTCGGCGCCACCGGAGGCGTCGGCCGGCCCGCCGTACGGCTCGCCGCGAGCCGCGGCGCCACCGTGATCGCCACCGCCCGCCCGAACTCGGCCGCCGCGATGCGCGAACTGGGCGCGGCCGAAACCATCGACCACGGCCGCGGAGACCTGCGCGAACAGGTACGCGCCGTCCGCCGCGACGGAGTCGACGCGATCATCGACCTGGTCAGCGACCGTACGGCCGCCGAACGCCTGGCCGCGCTGCTGCGTCCCGGCGGCGTCTACGTCAGCACGGTCTGGGCGGTGAACCCCGACGCGCTGGAGGCCCAGGAGATCCGCGGCGTCAACCTCGACTACACGCCCACCACGGACCTGCTCCAACGCGCCGTCGAACTGGTCGAGGCGGGCGACATGCGGATCGAAGTGGAGGAGGAGATCCCCCTGAAGGAGGCTCCCGCCGCCCTGACCCGGAGCCGCACAGGAACATCCAGCGGCAAAACAGTAATCCGGCTGTAGCTCTGTGGGGGGACGACCCCCCACGCCCCCCGAGGGTGGGGCGCGCACCCCCTGCGCTCGCCGGGGGCTCGCTCCGGGGGCGCCCGCCCCACAGCAGGGGGCTTCGCCCCCTGCACCCCCACCGGGGGCTCCGCCCCCTGGCCCCCAACACCTGGGGGCTCCGCCCCCTTGCCCCCTGGGCGCAGGCTAGGGGCCTCCTCACCTTGCCGCCAGGCGTGGGGTGGTCACGTGCGTGGGTGGGGTGGGCTTGAAGTCGGTCATCCTGGGGGGAGTCGTAGGACGAAGCGGGCGCCGGGCTGGTCGTCGGTGCGTTCGGCCAGGATCAGTGTGCCGCCGTGGGCGGTGGCGATGTCGCGGGAGACCGCCAGGCCGAGTCCGGTGCCGCCGGCGTCGCGGTGGCGGCCCTCGTCGAGGCGGGTGAAGCGCTCGAAGACGCGCTCGCGGTCGGCGGCGGCGATGCCGGGGCCGTCGTCGATCACCTCTACGACGGCCGTTCCGTCCGGCTCGGCGCGTACGGTGATGGTCACCGAGGTCGCGGCGTGCCGGTCGGCGTTGTCGAGGAGGCTGGTGATGAGCCGGCCCAGTTCCGAGCGGCCGCCGTTCACGATCACGGGGTCGCCGTCGGTCACCGCGAAACGGGACCGCCGGGGCCGGCGCAGCACCTCCTGGTCGGCCAGCATCTGCAGGTCGACCGGTTCCCGGGCGAAGTTGGGGTTCGCCTCCAGCCGGGCGATGGCGAGCAGGTCGTCCAGTACGGCGTGCAGCCGCTCGGTGTTGGCCAGTACGGCCTCCAGCGTCTCGTACGGGTCGGACGCGTCGGGGTCCGACAGTGCGAGCTCCAACTCCATCCGCAGGCCGGTCAGCGGACTGCGCAGCTCGTGCGAGACGTCGGCGACATAGCCGCGCAGCCGGGCCACCGCGCCCTCCAGGCGGTCCAGCGTGGCGTTCACGCTCTTGGCGAGCCGGGCCACCTCGTCGCGGTGCTCGGGGACCGGTACGCGGCGCTGCAGGTCGGTGGCGGTGATCTCGTCGAGTTCGGCGCGGATCGCGTCGACGGGGTCCATCATCCGGCCGGCCGCGCGCCAGACCCCGTACCCTGTCAGCCCCGCCAGGACCGGAACGCTGGCCGCCATCAGCGCCGCCAGTTGCGGATGGGGGACCAGCCCGGGTTCGGGTGCGAGCGTGTAGACCACCCGCCGATCGTTGCCGGTTCCGAGCGCGAAGGCGATCACGATGAAGCACGGCCCACCCGGTGCCTGGATGTGGCAGCTCCGCCCGTGCCTGCGTCCCTCCGACGGAGCGGGCGCGGGGAACTTCACCCGCGGATATCCGGCCATGCCCTCGCTGGCCGAGACCACCCGGCCCTCGGCGTTCACGACCTGGATCAGCTCAGGCCCGACCGCCCGCGGGGACAGCCGCCCTTCCTGGGCGACGAACACCACCCGGCCGCCAGCGTTGGCCAGCACGACCCGGACGTTGGAGATGTCCTCGCGGCGCACGAGCACCAGGAGCAACACGAACGCCATGGTCGCGATCAGCCCGGACAGCAGTGTGGCCCAAGCGGTGATGCGCGTCCGGATGGACGGCGAGAAGGGCGCTCGCCGCCGCGCCCACAAGCGGGTGGGCGGCTCTGGGGCCGTGGGATCGCGTGCTCGCACCGCACAGGCGTTCCCCGGCTCAGGTAAACCGGACCCCGGCCCCAGGCCAACACCCCGTGTGGCAAGGCGATTCGCACCCGTACGCCACATCGTCTCCTACGCCACATCGCCTCCTTACGCGCCACATCGTCGTCAGGGGGCCGGGGTGGCGGCCTCCTCGGTGGCCGGGGGCTCGGTGCTCGGGGCCTTGGCGACGGCAGGCTCGGCGGCGGGGCTCGCTTCTGCGCGGTGCTGCTTGATGGAGTAGGCCAGGGCGGCGGCCCACACCGCGTAGATGACGGCGTAGACCGCGTACCGTACGCCGTCGGACGCGTCGATCCAGTCGCTCCTGAGCAGCGTGCGGGCGTTGGTGAGGATGATGATCCCGCCGACCGCGCTGCCGAGCACCCGGGGCGGGATGTGCCGGACGAGCCAGGCCGCGATCGGGGCGGCGATCACGCCGCCGATCAGCAGGGCGGCGACCCAGGCGAAGTCGATGCCCTCGGAGCCGATGCCGATCAGGAAGCCGACGCTGGCGGCGACCGACACCAGGAACTCGCTGGTGTCGATCGAGCCGATCGTCTTGCGCGGCTCCAGCCGGCCGCTGGCCAGGATGGCGGGCGTCCCGACGGGTCCCCATCCGCCGCCGCCGGTGGAGTCCACGAAGCCGGCGACCAGGCCCAGCGGGCCGAGGAACCGCTTGCGCAGCGGCTGGCCCAGCCGGTCGGTGCGCAGCCCGCGCACGGTGAACCTGACCAGGATGTAGACGCCGAGGGCCAGCAGGATGATCGACATCAGCGGGGCGGCGGTCTCGGTGGACAGCCCCGACAGGAACGTGGCCCCGGCGAACGCGCCGATCGCGCCCGGTATGCCGATCTTGAGGACGACCTTCCAGTCGACGTTGCCGAACCGCCAGTGCGAGGCTCCGGAGACCAGCGTGGTGCCGATCTCGGCTAGATGGACGGTGGCCGAGGCGGCCGCGGGGTTGGTACCGATGGCCAGCAGCAGCGTGGTCGAGGTGACGCCGTAGGCCATGCCGAGACTGCCGTCGACGAGCTGGGCGCCCAGACCGACCAGGGCGAGCAGGACGAGTCTTCGCACGAGGGGTTCACCACCAGTATTTCCTACTAAGCAAGTATGATTGGTGGGGTAAGTAGACAACCAGACCGCGGCCGCGTCAAGCCGGCGCCTCGGAGGGGAGAGGTGACTGTCCCCTTTGGGTGGTTCGAGGGCGTGCCGGTTGGGCGGGCCGGGGACGGCGCGGATAGGCTCGGGACCCGCACCAGCCATCGAGAACCAACAGGGAGATGCCCGTGTCGTCGATCGAGGCCGTCCTCGCCCGGGAGATCCTTGACTCCCGCGGCAACCCGACCGTCGAGGTCGAGGTCCTGCTCGCCGACGGGACCGAGGCGCATGCCGCGGTGCCCAGCGGCGCCTCCACCGGCCGGTTCGAGGCCGTCGAGCTGCGCGACGGTGGCGAGCGCTACGGCGGCAAGGGGGTGCGCAAGGCGGTCAAGGCCGTCAACGACACCATCGACGAGCGCCTGGTCGGCTACCCGGCCACCGAGCAGCGCCTGATCGACCAGCTGCTGCTGGACCTGGACGGCACGCCGGACAAGTCCGAGCTGGGCGCCAATGCCATCCTCGGCGTGAGCCTGGCCGTGGCCAAGGCCGCCGCCGACTCGTCCGGGCTGCCGCTGTTCCGGTACGTGGGCGGTCCCAACGCGCACGTGCTGCCGGTGCCGATGCTCAACATCCTCAACGGTGGCGCGCACGCCGACAGCAACGTCGACGTCCAGGAGTTCATGATCGCGCCGATCGGCGCGCCGACCTTCTCCGACGCGCTGCGCTGGGGCGCCGAGACGTACCACGCGCTCAAGTCCGTGCTCAAGGGCAAGGAGCTGGGCACCGGGCTCGGCGACGAGGGCGGCTTCGCCCCCGACCTGCCCAGCAACCGCGCCGCACTCGACCTCATCATGGAGGCGATCCGCAAGGCCGGCTTCACCCCCGGCCGCGACATCGCGCTGGCGATGGACGTGGCGGCCAGCGAGTTCCACTCCGACGGCGTGTACGCGTTCGAGGGCGCCAAGAAGTCGGCCGACGAGATGGCCGCCTACTACGCCGAACTGCTGGACGCGTACCCGCTGGTCTCCATCGAGGACCCGCTCGACGAGGAGGACTGGGACGGCTGGAAGTCCCTGACCGACGCCGTCGGCGGCCGGGTGCAGCTGGTCGGCGACGACCTGTTCGTCACCAACCCCGAGCGGCTGGCCCGCGGCATCGACGGCGGCGTCGCGAACTCGCTGCTGGTCAAGGTCAACCAGATCGGCACGCTCACCGAGACCCTGGACGCCGTCACGCTGGCGCAGACCAACGGCTTCCGCTGCATGATGAGCCACCGGTCCGGCGAGACCGAGGACACCACGATCGCCGACCTGGCGGTGGCGACCAACTGCGGCCAGATCAAGACCGGTGCCCCGGCGCGCAGCGACCGGGTGGCCAAGTACAACCAGCTGCTGCGGATCGAGCAGGTGCTCGGCGACTCGGCGCGCTACGCCGGTGCCGGCGCCTTCCCGCGCTTCGGCGGGGCGGGCTGACCTTCCGGATCCGCGGCCGTGACGCCGACCGACGAGGGGGCCCGCCTTGGCGCAGGGCGATGAGGACCGTACCGGCTCCCGGGGAGCGCGCGACGACTCCCCGGGAGAGGGTGCACGCCGCGGTAATCCCGCGCTGACCAGCCGTGCCGCGATCCTGGCGGTCGTGGTCTGCGCGATCGCGCTGAGCCTGGCCTATCCCGTACGGGAGTACGTGGCGCAGCGCCAGCAGATCGCCGAGCTCAAGCAGCAGGAGCGGGTGGCGCGAAAGCGGGTCGACGAACTCACCCAACGCAAGCAGCAACTGGGCGAAGAGTCGTACATTAAGCGTGAGGCGACACGAAGGCTGCATTACTGCGAGCCGGGAGTGAAGTGCTACATCGTCCTCGATGGTGGCGGGGGCGATGAGCAGCGGCCGCAGCGGGACGGCACCGGGAGCAAGCCGCCCTGGTACGAGACGCTCTGGCGGTCGGTGGAGGCCGCCGACCGATCGCGCTGACACCGCTCGCGGTCATCGCGCCGGACTTGTGGCCATCCGACCGACAACGCTTGTGGTCATCCAGCTGACATGACCCGTGGTCGTCCACGGGTGGGGACATACATGATCGACGAAACCGATGAGACCGCGATCGCGGCCCAGCTGGGCCGGCGGCCGCGCGGCCTGCGGCAGGTGGCGTACCGCTGCCCGTGCGGTTCGCCCGCCGTGATCGAGACCGCGCCGCGGCTGCCCGACGGGACCCCGTTCCCGACGCTGTTCTACCTCACCTGCCCCAAGGCCGCCTCGGCCATCGGCACGCTGGAGGGCGACGGCAGGATGCGTACGATGCAGGAGCGGCTGGCCGCCGACCCCGAGCTGCAGGCCGCCTACACGGCCGCGCACGAGGACTATCTGAACCGCCGCGACCAGGCGGCTCGTGAGGAAGGCGTGGAGACGCTTCCCGAAGGCACTCAGAGCGCGGGCGGCATGCCGGAACGCGTCAAGTGCCTGCACGCCCTGGTCGCGCACGAGCTGGCGGTCCCCGGCGCCAACCCGTTCGGCCGCGAAGCCCTGGACGCGCTGCCCGAGTGGTGGCGCAACGGCCCCTGTGTCACCAACGATCCTGGTGTCACCCCCGGCCCAGACCCCGTCGATGCAGACCCTGTTGACCCAGACCCTGTTGACCCAGACCCTGTCGACCCCGACCCCGACGATCACGACCAGCGCTCCGCCCCCGAGGAGGCTCGATGACGCGCGTCGCCGCCATCGACTGCGGGACCAACTCCGTCCGCCTGCTGATCGCCGACATCGGCACCGGCCCCGGCACCGATCTCGCCCCCGATGACGACGCCGGGACGCTGACCGACGTCGAGCGCCGGATGGAGATCGTCCGGCTCGGCCAGGGCGTGGACGAGACCGGCCGCCTGGCGCCCGAGGCCCTGGACCGTACGTTCGCCGCGATGCGGGCCTACGCCGCCCTGATCGACCGGCACGGCGCGGAGAAGACGCGGGTGGTGGCGACCAGCGCGACCCGGGACGCCGCGAACCGGGCCGACTTCGTGGCGGGCGTGGTGGAGATCTTCGGGGTGGTACCCGAAGTGATCACGGGCGACGAGGAGGCCGCGCTGTCGTTCAGCGGCGCCACCCGCGAGCTGGCCGCGCTGCGTCCGGCCCGGCCCTACCTGGTCGTCGACATCGGCGGCGGCTCCACCGAGTTCGTGCTGGGCAGCTCGGCGGCCGAGGCCGCCCGGTCGGTCGACATCGGATGCGTCCGGCTGACCGAGCGCCACCTGCGCGACGCCGACCCGCCGTCCCCGGAGATGATCACCTCGGCGGTGGCCGACATCGACACCGCGCTGGCCCACGTCCGCGAGACCGTCCCGGTGGACGAGGCGCGCACGCTGGTGGGGCTGGCCGGCTCGGTCACCACGGTCGCCGGGATCGCGCTCGGCCTGCCGGAGTACGACCCGGCCAGGATCCACCTGTCGCGGATCACCGCCGGTCAGGTACACGAGGTGACCCGTGACCTGCTGCACGCGACGCGGGCCGAGCGGGCCGCGATCGGCGTCATGCACCCGGGCCGGGTGGACGTGATCGGTACCGGCGCGCTCATCCTCGACCGGATCATGCGCGAGTACGGGTTCGGCGCGGTGGTCGTCAGCGAGCACGACATCCTCGACGGGATCGCCTGGTCCCAGGTCTAGCGATTCGCGGTCGCTAGTGGCGTGCCTTCAGCGCTGTCAGCAGCGCGGGGATCAGTACCGCGTTGGGGTTCTGCTGCGGTACGTACAGGACCGGCGCCACGTTGGTGGACTGCCGGATCCACACCCGGCCCTCCTTGATCACCGCATCGGAGATCGCCGACCAGCTCAGCGAGACCCGGTCGCCCCGGACGCCGCCGGGATGCACGGTCAGCCCCTGCGCCACGTCGATCGACTCCCCGGCCAGGACCCGCTTGACCAGCTCCTCGACCAGCCGGGGCTCGGCCCGGGTCCGGCCCAGCTCCACCAGCCGCTGCCAGACCCGCTCGGCCGCACCGTCCGGCCGGCCGGACGCGGCCGGGCCGTGCACGGTCACGCCCGGATCCTCGACGATCACCTCGACCCGGGGTCCGCCGTGGAACGGGTGGCGCCCGGCCTGAAAGATCCACTGGATCCCGGACCCCGCCCCGTACGGCGGCCTGTGCTCTGACCCGTATTCCGGTGCCGTACCCGCCGCCCAATAGGCCGTCCACTCCACGTGCGCCCACGCCAGCGAGGTGGCGCCGTACGCGATCACGTGCTCGTCGGCGTGCAGCAGCAGCCCCCGTACGGTCGCGTCCACCGGCTGGACCGCATGCTGGACGCCCCAGCTCGCGTCCTGGACGGCCGGCTGCGGCGGCGTGGGGGCCTGCGCGGGCATGGCGGGCCGCGGATCGGGCTCCTGGGCGGCGCCCTGCCGCTGCGCCCGGCGCCGGGCGGGGACGGGCGGCTGCGGGTTGAGGTGCTCGGTCCAGTGCTGTCCGTTCCACCAGCGCAGGCTTCCGCCGCCCTGGGGGTCGGGGTACCAGCCTGGCTGCGACAAGGCGTGCCTCCGCTTCGCATCGCGTGCCGAACGCCCCGTTACCTTTCCGCGTCCCCCCGACCGGCGATCCGCATCGTACCGAGCGACCGGCGCGTACGACCTCCAGAATCGGCCCGCCGACCTGACCACATACGGCAGCCCGGGCCCGTGCGAGGATCGGGGGTCATGACGACCTCGCAGCCGGGGCCCGCCGGGAGAGCCCCGTTCGTGCCTCCCGGAACGGGCTGGCCCGAAGACCCCGCAGCCCCCGGCACGCCCGTCGCGCACGGGCCGCAGGACGTGGTGGAGCTGGCCGCGAAGGCACCTGACCTGGCCGAGCTGTGCGCCCGCCAGTCGGTCTGCCGGGCCTGCGACCGGCTGGTGGAGTGGCGCGAGCGGGTGGCGGTCGAACGGCGCCGCGCGTTCGCCGCCGAGGAGTACTGGGGACGGCCGATCGCGGGCTGGGGCGACGACCGGCCCCGGATCATGATCGTCGGGCTGGCCCCGGCGGCGCACGGCGGCAACCGCACCGGCCGGATCTTCACCGGTGACCGTTCCGGCGACTGGCTGTTCGCCTCGCTGTACCGGGTGGGGCTGGCAGCGCAGCCGACGAGCGTCCGGGCCGGGGACGGGCAGCGCCTCATCGGCACCCGGATGGCGGCCGCCGTACGGTGCGCCCCGCCCGTCAACAAGCCGACGCCCGGCGAGCGCACGACCTGCCTGCCCTGGATGGCGCACGAGATGGCGTTCGTAGCACCGACGGTCCGCTGCGTCGTCACCCTGGGCGGCTTCGCCTGGCAGGCAGCCTGGCCTGCACTGAAGCAGGCGGGATACGCCGTACCGCGGCCGCGCCCGGCGTTCGGGCACGGCTCGGAGGCCGAGATCACCTCACCCGAGGGCGAGAAGGTTGCGATGCTGGGCTGCTACCACCCCAGCCAGCAGAACACGTTCACCGGCAGGGTCACGGAAGAGATGCTGGACACCCTCTTCACCCGAGCCCGAGAAAAAGCCGGCCTCTGAGGCCGTCGCGACTGAAGCCCGGCCCTTCGGAAACCGCTGCAACCCTTAGGAAACCTAGGCGAGGCTTTTGCCCAACCCGCAGCAGACCTCAACCGTTGCGATCGCGTGCGAAGCCCAGGTTCGAGCGAAGCGAGAACCTGATCGCGAAGCGAGCCGCCAGGCGAGTTCGGAGCGATGCCGGCGATCGCCGCAAAGCCCGCCGAAGGAGGGCGTCCACGCCCGACGCCAAGGGCTTTGCAATAAGCACAGCGGGACAGGGCCGCCCCCGTATGGCCCTGTCCCGCCGCCGTTCCACCGATACATCCAGTGAGATGCGCCCAGGGTCGGGGTAGTTCGCCTGATACAAGCGGTTTTTAATGGAATGTCCCTTGGGGTGATCCGGCTGCCTGAGCGGGTACCGCAACTGACATGTCTGCTGACATGTCTGCCGTACGCTCATCGAACTCTGCAGAGACCTCGGACCACACGGGGACCTCGGAACATACTGAGCCCGCCCACGCCAAGCCCGCGCCCACCGCCACGCGCATCGTGATCGTCGGTGGTGGTTACGTCGGCATGTACACCGCGTTGCGCCTGCAGAAGAGACTGCGCAGCGAGCTGAGACGGGGCGAGGTGGTCGTCACCGTCATCGAGCCCCAGTCGTACATGACGTACCAGCCGTTCCTGCCCGAGGCCGCCGCGGGGAACCTGGAGCCCCGGCACGTCGTGGCCCCGCTGCGGCGCGTGCTGCGCCGCTGCCAGGTCCTGAACGGGCACGTCACCCGCATCGAGACCGAGCGGAACCGGATCCAGTTCTGCCCGGCCGGGGCCGAAGGGGCGGGCGGCGTCCAGGAGGTCGGCTACGACCATCTCGTGGTGGCGGCGGGCTCGATCTCCCGTACCCTGCCGATCCCCGGCCTGGCCGAGTGCGGGATCGGCTTCAAGACCGTGGAGGAAGCGATCTTCCTTCGCAACCATGTGATCCGGCAGCTCGACATCGCCGCGTCCCTCACCGCCGTCGGCAGCGGCCCGTCCGCCGATGCGGCCGCCGACGCCAGGGCCCGCCGCAAGGCGCTGACCTTCGTGTTCGTCGGCGCCGGATTCGCGGGTGTGGAGGCGCTGGCCGAGCTGGAGGACATGGCCCAGGACGCGGTCAAGTGGTACCCGAACATCGACGGTACGGACATGCGCTGGGTCATGGTCGAGGGCACCGACCGGATCTTGCCCGAGGTCGGGCCCGAGATGGGCCGCTGGACGGCCGAGGCGCTGCGCCGCCGCGGCATCGACCTGAAGCTGAACACGTTGCTGAAGTCGGCCGAGCACGGGCGCATCGTGCTGAGCGACGGCGAGGAGTTCGACGCCGCCACGCTGGTGTGGACGGCCGGTGTCAAGGCCCACCCGATGGTCGGCGAGGGCGATCTGCCGCTCACCGACAAGGGCCAGGTCAAGGCGACCGCCGAGCTGACCGTCGAGGGACTCGACCGGGTGTACGCGGCGGGCGACAACGCCGCCGTGCCCGACCTCACCTCCGAGGGCGACTACTGCGCGCCCAACGCCCAGCACGCCGTCCGCCAGGCCAAGCGGCTCGCCGACAACATCGTCGCCGACCACCGGGGCAAGGCCCGCAAGCCGTACGTCCACAAGTACGTCGGCTCGGTGGCCGGACTCGGCCTGCACAAGGGTGTGGCCAACGTCTACGGCATCAAGCTCCGCGGGATTCTCGCCTGGCTGATGCACCGCACGTACCATCTGTCCCGGATGCCGACGGTCAACCGGAAGATGCGGATCACCGCGGACTGGACGCTCGCCCTGTTCTTCCGGCGCGAGATCGTCTCGCTCGGCGAGATGGAATCGCCGCACCAGGAGTTCGAGCTCGCGGCCGGCCGGCGGCAGCCCGGGTGACCGCGGCCGGAAGGGAGGTGCCGATGCCGGCGCATGACGGCGTCGCCTCCCGGCTGGCACCATTGCTCACCAAGATCATGCTGGGTGAGGAACGGGACGTCCAGGCCGCCGCGGCCGAGCTGCCGATCCGGGTCCGGGCCTGGGACGGCAGCGTGGTCGGCCCGGCCGGCGCGCCCGAGTTCGTGCTGCGGCACCGCCGGGCGCTGCGCCGGCTGCTGTGGAAGCCGGGCGAGATGGGACTGGCCCGCGCGTACGTGGCCGGCGAGCTCGACATCGAGGGCGACGTGTTCGCCGCGCTCGGCGCCGTCCAGCGGGTGATGCGCAGCGGTGACCGGCCGATCCGGCTGAGCAGCGACGACAAGCGCGAGATCGTCCGTACCGCGGTGATGCTCGGTGCCGTCGGCCCCGAGCCCCGGCCGCCGCCCGAAGAGTTCCCGCCCGGCCGCCGCGGCGACCATCCCGGTCCGCTGCAGGAGTCCACCGCGTTCTTCGCCCGGATGCTCGGGCCCACGATGGCGCACGCCGGCGGCCTCTGGGACGAGGCCATCGATCTCGACGAAGCCCAGGGAACCGGCCTGGCCGCCGTGGCGGAACGGCTCGGGCCCGTCCCCGGCACGCGGATCCTGGACATCAACGCCGGCTGGGGCGCGCTCGCCCGCCACCTCGCCGAGCGGCACGGCGCCCGCGTCGTGGCCCTGGCCCGTACCGCCGACCAGGCCGAACACCTCGCCGCGCGGACGGCCGAGGCGGGCCTGACCGACCGGGTGGAGATCCGCGGCTGGGACCTGGACGCGGCGGGCGGCGGCCCGTACGACGCGATCGTGGGCCTGGCCGGAGTGGAATCGCTCGACCGTGCCATCCCGCGCCTGTACGAGCTGCTGGCCCCGGGCGGGCGCCTGCTCCTGCAGCAGCCGATACGGCGTCCCGGGCCGCACCACGTCCGGCGCACGTTCACCACCAGCTACATGTTCCCCGAGGACGGCGAGCTCGTCCCGCTGGGCGAGCTGGTGACCGCGCTGGAGGACGCCGGGCTGGAGATCCGCGGCATGAGCGCCCGGCGCGAGCACCACGCCCGTACCCTGCGCGCCTGGGCCGCCAACCTGGAACGGCACTGGACCGAGTGCGCCGAACTGGCCGGGCCCGGCCGCGCCCGCGTCTGGCTCCTGTACCTGGCGGCGTCGGCGCTGGCCTGCGAGAGCGGCCGGATCGGCGTGCAGGAGATCCACGCGATCCGCCGCGACCGCGACGGCCGGGCCGGGACGACCCTGGTCGAGGGACGCGCCGTCCAAGGATTCACCCCATGAGATCCACCAGCGCCATGAGATCTTCTACCAGCGCCACGAGATCTACCAGCGCCACGAGATCCGGCAGCGCCACGAGAACGGGCGGCGCCACGAGAGACGCCGTCCGCCACCATCGACCGCGCGTTTTACGGTAGTCCGCCGCCGGAACGGGAAATATCACACCGTGCGCTGACCTGGGCGGGTGGACCGGGGCCGGATGTGGCCTATCTCTGGCCCGTCTCCTGGGCCCGATTCGGCAGAAATGCGGTCTCGGTCGAATATCGCATGGCGTTCCGTGCAATGGGTTTAGGTATGATTACGCCGCCCCTGTAGCCCAATGGCAGAGGCAGGCTCCCTAAAAGAGCCAATGTGTCGGTTCGAGTCCGACCGGGGGCACCATCGCGCCGGCCGGCGCCCGTAGCGGGGGCGCCGGCCGCCGCACACGCCGGTAGTCACACACCGGTAGTCGCACACGCCGACCGGCACATGCCGGCGGCTGCACGTGCGAGCACTGCACCTGCTGGCACCGCACGTGTCGGCGCTGCACCTGCTGGCAACCGCACCTGCTGGCAACCGCACCTGCTGGCAACCGCACCTGCTGGCACCGCACCTGCTGGCACTGCACGTGCCGGTCATTGCATCGTTCCGGACAGGCCGGTCGATACCGTCCCGTCACGGTTCAGGAACCTCCGCGTACCCTCGCCCGTCTACACTGATCAGAAAGCCACAGTGGAGGCAACCCATGGAGAGCAGAAACCCCGCCTTCCGGGGCAACGCGTTCGGACGGCAGGGCGGCGGCAACAGCACGCCACCGGCCGAGCAGTTGCAGGACATGTACAACGCCCCCTCCTATGCGCCGCCGGCCACCCGGACGATGACCATCGACGATGTCGTGGTGCGCGGGTTCCTCACGCTGGCCACGCTGATCGTCACCGCCGCCCTCTCCTGGGCCCTGGTCCCGGACGACATGGCCGTCCCGGTGCTGGTCGTGGCGCTCGTCATGCAGATCGGCATCTGGGCGTTCATCACGTTCGGCCGTAAGGCCAACGCCCCGATGGTGCTGGCCTTCGCCGCCGTCTACGGCGTGCTGGTCGGCATCATCAGCAACATCTACAACGACCTCTACCACGGCGTGGTCTTCCAGGCGGTCGTCGGCACCGCGCTCGCCTTCGGCGCCATGCTGGCCGTCTACTCGCTGCGGATCATCCGGGTCACGCCGAAGTTCACCAAGTTCGTGATCGCCGCCGGGCTCGCGCTGATCGGCCTGATGCTGGTCAACCTGGTCGTGCAGCTGTTCGGCTCGGGCGACGGCATCGGCATCCGCGACCCGGGCAACCCGATGGCGTACGTGTTCAGCGTCGTGGCGATCCTGGTCGGCTGCTTCTTCCTGCTGCTGGACTTCGACTCGATCGAGAAGGGCGTCCAGCAGGGCGCCCCGGAGAAGTTCGCCTGGTACTGCGCGTTCGGCCTGGTGCTGAGCCTGGTCTGGATCTACCTGGAGCTGCTCCGCTTCCTGTCGTACTTCAGCGGCGGGCGCGACTAGCGTCCCGCGCCGGTTCGCCCAGCAGGCGTCGGCTTCCCAGCAAGCGGCGACCGCCCGACAAGCGACTTCCCCAACAAGCGATCAACCCCCTGCCGGTACGAGCGGCAGGGGGTTGATCTGTTGCGGGACGGGCTCCGCGCCATTGCCGTGCCGCTCGGCGGGACGGCGTCGGGGCGATCCGTTGGCCGGCCGCGCCCTGCAACATGCCGGGGGGTTCCAGGGGCGTTCCCTGGGCGGTGTAGGTCGCTCTTCAGTAGTGCCGGGCGCGCCGGGCGCGTTCGTGCTCGCGCACCAGGGCCGCGGCGTAGCCATGCGAGAGGCCGTGCTCGTCGGCGAGCCAGTTGCTCCGCTCGTCGCATCGGACGAAGCTCGGACCGTTCTCGATGGTGTTGAACCACTCGGGGATGTCACGTCCTGTGACTTGCGGGATGCGGGCTATCAACTTCGTGTGCGTCTCCGGCGAGTGGTTCAGTGACAATTGGCACCTCCAGGTCGCGGGGCTCTTCCTGCCGACTCTGCAACACGACCCCGGATGTGACAAGGCCCTAACGGGGACCTATCCATGACGTTACGTTCAGCATCCGTAACGTGACGATCGCCTGGAACACGCAGGTGGCCCGGACGAAGATCGTCCGGGCCACCCGAGAAGCCGTTCAAGCGAGGCGTGAGCCGAGGCGCCGGCTCAGCCGCACAGTGCCCTGGTCGCGCTCAGCTGAGGCGCACAGTGCCCATGGTCGCGCTCAGCCGCTCGCTCGCGGTCCGGTCGGCCTCCTTCCTCGGCGGCGACCGGGCCACTCACTTTCAGCTGAGGCGCTCCAGGACCATCGCCATGCCCTGGCCGCCACCGACGCACATGGTCTCCAGACCGAACTGCTTGTCGTGGAAGGCCAGCCCGTTGAGCAGGGTCGAGGTGATGCGCGCACCGGTCATGCCGAACGGGTGGCCGACCGCGATGGCGCCGCCGTTGACGTTGAGCTTGTCGAGGTCGATGCCGAGGTCCTCGGCCGAGGGCAGCACCTGGGCGGCGAACGCCTCGTTGATCTCGACCAGGTCGATGTCGTCGATCGTCATCCCGGCCCTGGCCAGCGCCTTGCGGGACGCCTCGACCGGGCCCAGCCCCATGATCTCGGGGGACAGGCCGGTGACGCCGGTGGACACGATCCGGGCCAGCGGGGTGATGCCCAGCTCGGCCGCCTTGGTGTCGCTCATGATGACGACCGCGGCGGCACCGTCGTTGAGCGGGCAGCAGTTGCCCGCGGTGACCGTGCCGTCGGGCCGGAACACCGGCTGCAGCTGCGACACCTTCTCGTACTTGGTGCCCGGACGCGGGCCGTCGTCCTTGCTCACCACGGTGCCGTCCGGCAGCGTGACCGGGGTGATGTCCTTCTCCCAGAACCCGTTGTCGAGCGCCTTCTCGGCGAGGTTCTGCGAGCGGACGCCGAACTCGTCCTGCGCCTGGCGGGAGACGCCGCGGATCTGCGCGACGTTCTCGGCCGTCTGGCCCATCGCGATGTAGATGTCGGGCAGCGCGCCGTTCTCGCGCGGGTCCTGCCAGGTGCCGCCGCCTTCGGCGAGCTTGGCGGTACGGGCCGCCGCGTCGCCGAACAGCGGGTTCTGGGTGTCGGGCAGGCCGTCGCTGCTGCCCTTGGCGAACCGGCTGACGGTCTCCACGCCGGCCGACACGATGACGTCGGCCTCGCCCGCCTTGATCGCGTGCAGGCCCATCCGGGTCGTCTGCAGCGAGGACGAGCAGTAGCGGGTGACGGTCGCCCCGGGCACGCTGTCCCAGCCGAGCAGTACCGACACCACCCGGGCCATGTTGTACCCCTGCTCGCCGCCGGGCAGGCCGCAGCCGAGCAGCAGATCGTCGATCTGGCTCGGGTCGAGCTGCGGGACCTTGGCCATCGCGGCCGTGATCATCTGTGCGGTGAGATCGTCGGCGCGCAGGTCCTTCAGCGAACCCTTGAACGCGCGTCCGATCGGCGAGCGCGCGGTGGCGACGATGACTGCCTCGGCCATGGTACGGATCTCCTGTCTGGGTGACCTGTCTCGGCGATATGTCCGATCAGTCCGGGCGGGTGATCCCGTCCCGGCGTCGGGTTACTCTCCGGTCACCTACGCAATCTAGCTGTTGCTCTGGGGGTCCGTACACGCCGCCCCGGGCCCTTGCGGGTAGAGGACGCGATAAGCGCTCCCTTACTGTGTGCACTCACAATCGGCGCCGTGGTCACGTTCCGTACATGCCGGGAATATTGCCCTTGGTGCCGTTGCCCCTGGTGCCGCTGCCCTTGATGTCGCTGCCGTTGCCCTTGGTGTCCTTGACCCCGTGCAGGGCGCCCCGCTCGTCCCGCCATACCCGCCAGCCGTCGGACACGCCGGTGTACCAGGCGGGCGGCGTGCCGGGCGAGGCCGCCTTCTTGCCGGTGGCCACCTCGTAGGCGCACAGCGGCGCGACCGGGTAGAAGCCGCGCAGGCCGGTGATCTTCAGCTCGGACGGCTTCATCGTGCAGAACGACCAGGTCCGCAGCGCCTTGTCGGTGACCTTGGCGCCGCTCCGCAGGTCGTAGGCGGCGCCCGGCTTGCCCTGGGTGACGAAGCCCAGCTCGCCGAGGTCGTCGGGGAACGACATCCACCACACCGACTTGGGCGCCTTGTCCGCGCCCAGCTTGCCGGTCGTACGGCCGGTACGCGGATCGAGCCGCTCGAAGCCGCCGTACCCGGACGTGGGGATGGCCCGGGCGACCAGTGCGACGGCCGGATTGGCGCTGGGGTAGACCCGGAGCAGCCGCTTGCGAGCCCAGACCTGCTTGCCGTCCGACAACCGCACGCCGAAGAAGCCGTACGGCGACATCGGCCCGCCCTTGCGCGCCTGGTACGGAGCCAGATAGCCGATGAGCATGCCGTTCTGGGCATTCTCGGCGTCCAGCGCACCGAACGCCCAGCCGCCTGACAGGTTCACGCCGGTGCCGACGGCCCGTTCGACTGGGAAGTTCCACAATGTTCTTCCGGTACGCAGATCGCGCGCTTCCAGGGCGGGCCGGTCGGACATCCGGAACAGCACGACCTTCGAGCCGTCGGCGTGCTGGACCTCGGCCACTCCGGGCGTCTGCCACCGCGCCTTGCCGGTGGCCGGGTCGAGCGCGACGAACCTCGCCTTCTCGGTCGCCGTGAACTCCGACAGGCACACGCTCGGGCCGCACTCGACAGGGCCGAACGTCGAGTGGACCGGCCGAGTCCACTTCTCCGTACCGGTACGGGAGTCGCGCGCGACGAGCGTGGCGTTCCAGTTCCCGGAGGTCTTTCCGGACTGGTTCCCCGGCTTGCGCGGCTCCAGCGCCGTCACGAGCCCGCCGCCAAGGGCTCCCGTCACCGCCGGTGGCTGGACGCCCATCCCCGACAGCCGTCCCGCCATCGTCGCGGGCTGCGCCCAGAGCCGCTTGCCCTCGGCCAGGTCGTACACGCTGGTCTCCAGCCTGCCGTCGGGACGCAGCCCGGTCACCGCGGCCACGCCCGCCCCCGCGATCGGGCGGCTCACCGCGTTGACCTCGGTACTGGACCACGGCTGCGCCGCCTCGGCCTCCTCGCCGCCGCCGGGCCCCCCGGAGCAGCCCGAGGCGGCCAGGAGCAGCGCCCCGGCGACAATGGGTGGCGTTCCGATCGCGGAATGTAGTCGCCGGTGAGCGTGCTGGAGCATGGACGTTCCCCCTGGGAGGTGCAGCGCCGTACGGGACGTGCGCTAGGTGATCGTGAGTGCGTGCCTGCGTGCGAGACCGGGCGAGCGGGCGGGCGTGCGGTGCTACTGGGAGTCCGGAGTTACCGGGTGTGCAGTGCTACTGGGCGTGCGGTGCTACGCGGCGCCCGGTGCCACCGCGGTGGGACCCTCGCCGGGCTCTGCCGCCGCGCCGACCTGGCGGCGCCGCAGCAGGGTCGCCCAGCGGCCCCGGGGACCGCGCTCGCGCCCGGCGACCCGAGCGCCGGCGACCTCGGTGCCCGGCTCCTCGGCGGCCTCGGCGGCCGCGAGATAGACGGGCAGAACCCCCTGGCCGTACCGGGGACCGGGCAGGACGTCGTGCTCCTCCGGCTCCAGCCCCAGCGCGGCCGCCATCGACGGTAGCACCGCCGCGGCCGCCGCGGCGTAACCTCTCGACGACGGATGGTAACGGTCCGCGCTGAACATCTCCCGGGGGTCGGCGGCGAACTCGCGGCCCAGCAGGTCGCCGATCGACACCGACCGCGCGCCGCGTTCGACCGCGACGATGGTCTGCGCGGCGGCGAGCTGCCGGCTGGCCCGCCGCGCGAACCAGCGCAGCGGCTGCATCAGCGGCTTGACCGAGCCCAGGTCGGGGCAGGTGCCCACCACCACCTCGCAACCGGCCGCCAGCAGCCGCTCGGCGGCCGCGGCCAGATGGCGGACCGACTCGCCCGCAGGCACCCGGCCGGTCACGTCGTTGGCGCCGACCATGATCACGGCGATCGACGGCACCACCGCCAGGGCCCGCGTGACCTGGTCCTCCAGCGCCGCCGAACGTGAGCCTGAGCGGCCCAGATTGGTCAGCCGTACGGGCCGTCCCGCGATCGAGGACAGCCCGGCGGCCAGCAGCGCGGCCGGGGTCTCCTCGGCGGTGTGCACGCCCAGCCCGGCCGCGGTGGAGTCGCCGAGCACGACGAACGACAGCGGCTCGCCGGGCAGCCGGCCGCCGTACAGGCCGTCGGCCACCGGCGGATCGCCGTTGGGGGTGGCGAGGATCAGCCTCCTGGCCATCCGGGCCTCCATCATGATCAGCCCGAATGTCAGCCCGCCCACCGCCGTGAGCCCTCCGCCGCCGTACGCCGCGGCCGTCGCGATCCGCCGTGCCGTGAACGCCCTCAGCATCCTCGCTGACCCTCCGTCGTCCCCGGGGTCCGACCCCGCCTAAGGGTTAGATGCCCGGAGCGGCCCATCTGGGCTACCGTCGGGAACGGGAATCTATCCGAACCCGCATCCCCTTCACCGCAGGACACACGCCTGAGGCGGCGGTTGAGCGCGGATGCCACACCCTGAACCGATTTACACACACTGAACCGATCCACGCTGAACCGATCCACACTCAACCGATCCAACACACTGAACCGACAAGGACGTCGCGGTGCGCGTACACGATTCGCTGGTCGAGCTGATGGGTGACACCCCGCTCGTTCGACTGCGCAAGGTCACCGGCGGCCTGGGACCGCAGGTCCTGGCCAAGGTGGAGTACTTCAATCCCGGCGGCTCGGTGAAGGACCGCATCGCGGTCCGGATGATCGACGCCGCGGAGAAGTCGGGTGCGCTGCGCCCGGGCGGCACGATCGTCGAGCCGACCTCCGGCAATACCGGGGTGGGGCTGGCCATCGTCGCCCAGGAGCGCGGCTACAAGTGCGTCTTCGTCTGCCCGGACAAGGTCGCCAAGGACAAGATCGACGTGCTGCGGGCGTACGGGGCCGAGGTCGTGGTCTGCCCGACCGCGGTGTCGCCCGACCATCCCGACTCGTACTACTCGGTCTCCGACCGGCTGGCGGCGGAGATCCCGGAGGCGTGGAAGCCCGACCAGTACCGCAACGAGAACAACCCGCGCTCGCACTACGAGACGACCGGGCCGGAGGTCTGGGAGCAGACCGAGGGCCGGATCACCCACTTCGTGGCGGGCATCGGCACCGGCGGGACGATCAGCGGTGCCGGCCGCTACCTCAAAGAGGTCTCGGACGGCCGGGTCAAGATCGTCGGCGCCGACCCCGAGGGCTCGGTCTACTCGGGCGGCAGCGGCCGGCCGTACCTCACCGAAGGGGTCGGCGAGGACATCTGGCCGGAGACCTACGACCGCGACATCTGCGACGAGGTCATCGCGGTCTCCGACAAGGACTCGTTCCAGATGACCCGCCGGCTGGCGCGCGAGGAGGCGCTGCTGGTCGGCGGCTCGTGCGGGATGGCGGTGGTCGCGGCGCTGCGGCTGGCCGCCAGGTCCGAGCCGGACGCGGTGATCGTGGTCCTGCTGCCGGACGGCGGCCGCGGCTACCTCTCGAAGATCTTCAGCGATGAGTGGATGGGTCAGCATGGGTTCAGCGAGGACCGGTCCACCACGGAGCCGACGGTGGGAGACGTACTGACCCAGAAGGCCGAAGTGCAGACGGACGGCATCCCGAGCTTCGTCCACATGCACCCCACCGAGACGGTGGGGGAGGCGGTGAAGGTGCTCAAGGAGTTCGGGGTCTCGCAGATGCCGGTGGTCTCTCCCGGAGCGGGCCACCCCGACGTGATGGCCGGAGAGGTGATCGGAGCAGTGGACGAACGAGTCCTGCTCCACGCGCTGTACGCCGACCAGGCAGGGCCGGACGAGCCACTGGAAAAGCACATGAGCCCGGCCCTACCGGTCGTCGGTTCGGGCGAGCCCGTATCGCGGATGATGTCCGAGCTGGAGGGCAGGGACGCGGCGGTCGTCCTGGTGGACGGCAAGCCGACCGGGATCGTCACCCGCCAAGACCTGCTGGCCTTCCTGGCCAGGGGCTGACGACAACTGAAACCACCGACGGCCGCCTAACGAGGAAGGCCCCGGCTCCGGCCGGGGCTTTCGTCGTATCCGCCCTGGACGACGGGCGCCGTCATGGAACGCCGCGCCAGGAACGACGTCGCCGGTGTTCGCTGGTGGCGTTGACCACCCGCTGGGGTCGTTCCCACTTCCGGGAGTGTGGAACGACCTGTTCGCAGGTGGATGGACTTCGCGGATGGATGGATAGCGTGTAGCGCGTGATGGAGCATGCCTACAGCGCGGCCGGCATCACCGTGCTCGACTTCGACGCGGCCGTACGAAAGCGGCCCGGCATGTACTTCGGCGTCGGACTGGACGACCCGAAGCTGCCGACGATGCTCCTGTCCGCTGCGGCCCGGCACGCGCTGCACCCGGCGACACGAGTCGCCGAGGAGCACTCGCTGTCAGCCGCGATCGAAATCCTCGGCGATCTCCGCTTCCAGGTGACGATCGACCAGCAGCACACGTGGACGGACTCGCCACCCCTCGGCTACTTCGGCTCCCTGATCGGCTCCGAGTGGTGGCTCCTGGCAGCGATCGCGACCCTCTGCGAAACGACCACCGTGGACGTGTGGCGCGACAACCTGGGCTTCCGCCAAGAACTCACCGGCCTCCGCCCGAGTAGCACGCCGGAGCGGTACGAGCCGCCCTCGGGAAGTGGCATCCGCATCTCCTTCACGCTCGATGAGCGGACCCTCCCGGCCAACACCGCGCTCCCTGCCGACCTCGACGGCATCGAGGTGCACGGGCCCTACTGCGCAGCGGCCGAAGGGCCTGGGCGCGTCACCCTCCACGACCATCGACACGACGGTCAGGCCGACACCCGCTGATCGTGACCGTGCGAGAAGCAGGAACGCTTTATCCACCGGTCTGAGCGAAGCAGCACGGTTGCACGGCTGTCGATGGGATTGAGCAACGGTGTCGGCGGTGTAAGCCGTGTTCCCGCCCTCCGTGTACAGCCGACGGTGGCGAGCGACCGTTCTAGGCGGTCGCCATCGAACATCTCTCTCGCGTCTTTCCAAGTCGCCTGTGCCTTTCCAGGACGAGGGGTGCGCGAGACGATGGGCGACATGGCAGGCGATCCAGCGGCGGCGTGGGAGGACTTCGAGGCATCCACGGACTCTGCGGACGTCTATGTTTCCGCCCGGACCTGGGAGATGCCCGACTTCGGCGCCTTGGCACGTGCGGTTCGGCGCACGAGCCTGCGGAGGCTGTTCCCCTTCACCTCCCACAGCCGGTTCTGCCTGGGCGACAGGGCCGACTTCTGGCGGACCGGGTCTGATGGCGGCCACATCGCTCCGGCCTTCATCGTTCGCAGCCGCGAGCACGGCTACGTGGTGGAGGCGGGCAATCCGTACCACGCCGCCCAGGTTGAATCTGTGCTCACCACCAAGGACCCCGAGGCCGCTGCGCACTGCCTGGAACACCTACTGGCCGACTGGCCGCACGCGAACTTGCCCGGGTGACTCTCCTCGACCAGCGGAAACCGGCATGGGGACCATCGGCACTCTCACCCGTCCTGAAGCCACGTCCACTTCGCCCCTGATGACGTGATCCTCAAGACACCCGAAAAACCGCGCAGGAACTCCTTGTGATCATACATGTACAGTGCGTAATATTAGATCATGCGTTCGAGTGCAGTGGATCCGAGTGCGCTGTCCACCCAAGAACTGGTGGAGGCGTTCTCGGTGATCGCGTTCGAACTCGCCGGCCGTGAGGTGCCCGGGTCGCCGGCCGTGTGCATGGATTGGGCCGAGACGCTGATCCGGGCTGGTGATGTGCAGGAGGGGGTGCTGGCCCGGCTGATCGGCGTGGTGGATCGGGCGGGCGAGGTACGGCGCTGGGGGCTGCCGTCGGTGCAGGCGTGGCTGCGGTCGCGGCTGGGGATGCGCGATGCCCGCGCCAAGGAACGTGTCCTGATGGCGCGCCAGTGGTTCCGGCTCCCCGAGGTCGCCGAACGCCTGGCGGACGGATCCCTGTCCTTTGGCCACGCCGTCGCCATCACCGGGTCGGTGGCCCGGCTGGATGACGATGACTGCGCCAGGGCCGAGAAGTTGCTGCTGGAGATGGCCGACGACGGCTTCTCCGCCGGCAAGGTCGCCGCGTTCGGCTCCCGCATCCGTGATGTGATCGCCGAACGCGACGGCACGGACGAGCCCCCAGCCGATGCCGCACGCGGCTACGAGCGCTCCTGGATCGCCTCCACCCGTTCGCTGGACGGTGGCCGCCACCTCCAAGGCTGGCTTAATCCCGAGGATGCGGCCGTGTTCGATGGCACCCTGGCCCCGCTGGCCAAGCCCACCGGCCCCGAAGACCCGCGCGACCTGTCCGAACGAACGGCCGCCGCTCTGTCCAGCGTTCTGTCCGGCGGCCACCGCGCCACCAAAGTCACCCTCATCATCGACCTTGAGACCCTCACCGGCGGCCCAGTCCCATCGCGGCCGCCCGACAGCCCCCCGATCCCGCTCCCAGCCCAAGCCCAAGCCGCAGCCCCTATCCCGTTCCAAGCCCCGGCACCGACCCCGGGCCCGGGCCCGGGCGGACCGGCTCACCGCCCGACACCCGCCGCAGGGCGCGCAACAACGCGTGCCCGCCCGTCGGCCAGGCTGCCCGATGGCACCCCGATCCCCGCCGAACAGGCTCGGCGGATCGCGCTGGCCGCCGGAGTGTCACCCTTGCTGCTCGGACCCGGCGGTATCCCCCTGTACCTGGGACGCCGTGCCCGGTTCGCCTCCCCGGCACAACGCCGAGTACTGGAAGCCCTGTACCCCACATGCGCCGTACGCGGCTGCGAAGTCCCCGGCACCCTGTGCGAGATCGACCATGTCGACGGCTGGGCCCTGGACAGCGGCCGAACGGACGTGGACCGGCTCGCACTGACCTGCGGCTGGCACAACCGCTGGAAGCACACCAACCCAGACCAGATGGATATACAAAAGGGCCGGGACGGACGGTTCGTCTACCGGCTACTGCCACCGAAAGGCCACTGGTCAAGGCGGCCACGTCCATCCCCGTGGGAAAAGATCAATGCCGACAGGCAGGCGGCAGGCGACTCAACGGCGGATGGTTCCCCGATAGGTGGTTCAACGGCCGGTGGTTCTACTGCCGGTGGTTCTACTGCGGGTGGGTCGCCCCAACGGGACGGACCTGCCGGCATCATCAGACGCAATCACTCTCACGATAGGTCAACTTCCTGTTCGCCTGTCCGGCAACCGAAGGATCAGTTACCGGTGACGACAGACCTATGGACAACGGATATGGAGCCGGGCTCGCCAGAAGCCGCTGGATGATCTCCCTGCCGCCTGATGAACGCCCGGGGCCAGCAGCGCGCCCCTTCCTCATTCCGGCCTCCGGCGGCGGCCGATGATGGCCGACATGCCGAACATCGAGGCGGGAACCGCAGCCAGCCCGATCATTCCGGCCTGTCCGGTGCGACCGTGATCGCAGAACCGTTCCAGATCGTCCAGGATCGACCGGCGCTCCTCAGCCTGCCTCGCTTGGTTCACGCTGGTCGGGGGGTCGGTCTCGCTGCCGGACGCTGGCAATTCGCCGTCGACGATGTCGTACCCGGGACGGTCCCGATCGCCGATCTCGCGAGCGGACGGGGTACCGGACCAGCTGATGCCCCAGCCCCACAGCATCGGCTCGCAGCGCACGGTGAACGCCGACGCGCCGTAGCTATCCTCTTTGTATTCGAACTCCGGACCGGAAACGAAAGTCCAGGTCATCCAACCGAAGAGGAGCAGGAATATACCGCCGTGGATTAATCGGATGTCCTGTGGCATGCGGGACACCTTAGCCTCGATCTTTCATAGGGCGGTCGGGTCGATCGCGAGTGCGACGAGTTCGAGCCGGGGTCGGTTGGCGGTGAAGCCGTGCAGGGGCAGGTTGCGCAGCCGGCCGGTTCGCCTCCCCGGCACAACGCCGAGTACTGGAAACCCTTGGACCCGACATGCGCCGTACGCGGCTGCGAGGTCCCCGGCACCTTGTACGGGTCAAGGGGCGGCCTGTCGCAAGGGTCGTGAACGCGAGATGTTGACGTGGGGATTTCCTCAGGGCTTGAGGCGGGCCCAGACCCACTTGCCGCCGTTGGGATCGAGCGTGTAGCCGGACTGAACGGCGAGCGCCACCACGATGGGCAGACCCCAGCCCCCGTTGTCGTCCCAGCGTTCTGGAGCCAGATCGAGTGTGTCGAGCGTCAGCTCGGTGGGTGGCCTGCCGACCGGGACACGGTTGCTGGGGTCCCAGACCGCGAGGACGACTTGGTCCATGTCCTGGCTGAGCTGGTACGTGATCTGCCGGCCGGGTGACGCCGCCACGGCATTGTTGATCAATTCGGACGCGATGAGGAATGCATCGTCCGAAATATGCGAGTAGCCCCATTTGTGCAGGCGGGCGTTTGTGAGTGTTCTCGCGAGACCCGCCGCTGCTGCGGATGCAAGCATGGAAATAAGCAGGCAATCTGGACTTTTCGTCATCATGCACATGCCCTTTCGTTTCTCCCTGTTTCTCCAGTCCAGCATCGCCTTTCTTGGATAAACTGCGGCGTATTCGTGAACATCCCAAACTTTGGGAGGCGTTCCATGTCTGCTGCCGATGACCTCGACCCCATGTCCTCGCTCTACGCGTGGTTGGCCCATGACCTGCGCTTTTATCGGACGAAGCGCGGGCTTACGGGCACTCAGGTCGGCAAGATCATCGGGTGTGTACGCTCGCACGTTGCGAACCTGGAAGCCGGGCGCGCGCGGATCGACATGAAGCAGGCCAGGCTGCTTGATGAGGAGTGGGACACCGGCGGCCACTTCCAGCGGCTCCTGTGGTTCGCCCGTTCGGCGCATGATCCTGACTGGTTCAAGCAGTACGTGCAGTACGAGTTCCAGGCCAGCGTCATTCGGGTCTATCAGGGGCAGGTCGTGCCGGTTCTCCTGCAGACCGAGGACTATGCCCGGGTCTTCCTCGTCGGAGCTCGGGTGAAGGACATCGAACCCGCTGTTCAGGCGCGTACGGAGCGCCAGGAAGCGGTCTTCAACGGGAAGAATCCGCCGCTGCTCGTGGTCCTGCTGGACGAGGACGCGCTAGACCGTCCTGTGGGTGGCCCGGAGGTGATGAGGGCTCAACTCCAGCACCTCTTGGACCTGAGTGAGAAGCCCAACGTGATCATCCGGATCATCCCCAGGTCGGCTGCATGGCATCTGGGACTGAACGGCCCGTTCCAGATCATGAGCCTGGAGTCTCGGGAGATCGCCTACGTCGGTGCCCAGCACGGAGGCCGTCTGGTCGAGGATCCAGCGGAGGTACGCGATCTGGCCGTAGATTTCGAGCTAATCGGGGCAAAGGCGTTGAGTGAAGACGCCTCACGCATCCGGATCAAGGAGCTCATGGAGGGATTCTCATGACGGCTGGTTGGCGTAAGAGTTCGCGGAGCGGCAGTTCGACCGATGAGGCGTGTGTCGAGGTGGCCGGGTTGGCCGGGGCCGTGGGTGTGCGGGATTCGAAGGATCCGGACGGGGGTCGGCTCTCGGTGAGTGAGGCGGCGTTCGGAATGCTGGTTCAGCAGATCAAGCAGGGGCGGCTCGACCGGCCGTGAGCGTACGGCGTTGAGTTGTGGCGGGCCGCCGGTGGGTGTGCATCCTTCACCGGCGGTTCCCGGCAGGCGGAAGAGCCCGGAACAGGACGTGACGGGACCAGGGGAATGCGAAGCGCCGGAGGCCTTGGGCCTCCGGCGCTTCATCTATGGGGAGTCGGGCTGCGGACCGCGGTCGTGTGGGCGGCTTTGCTGACCGCGGCCCCGCAACCCGACGTCTTCGGCCGTCCCGGGATCACCCGGAGCGGACGTTCAGGAACGGACCTCCGAGGGCTCCCGCTCGTTCTTGAGAAGGTCGGGTCCGGCGGGCTTCTGGGGCTCGTCGCCGTGCCCCGGCCACCAGGCCTTGTGGCCCAGCATCGCGGTGATGCCCGGCACCAGGAACGTCGACATCACGAAGGCCGACAGTGCGATGCCGATCGCGACCGCGAAGCCCATCTGCTGCAGCATCGCGACGGGGGCCAGGATCATGACCGAGAACGTGCCGGCCAGGATCAGCCCGGCCGCGGCGACCGTCGGGCCGCCGTGCTCGACGGCCAGCGCGGCCGCCTTGCGCGGTTCGTGGCCCTCCTTGGCCTCCTCGCGCAATCGTGCGGTCATCAGGATGTTGTAGTCGGTCCCGATCGCCAGCACGAACAGATACAGGATGATCGGTAGCTGGAACGTCACCCCGGGCTCGCCCATCGCCCCCTGGAAGACGTACACCGCGGAGCCGAGCGTCGCGGCGAAGCCCAGCAGCACCGAGATCACCAGGTAGATCGGCGCCACGATCGACCGCAGCAGCAGGGCCAGGATGAGCGCGATCAGTACCGCCGCCACCGGCAGGATGACCGACAGGTCGCGGTTGTTGACCGTGTTGATGTCGGCGAAGATCGCGGTCTGGCCGCCGACATAGGCCCGGACGCCTTCGGGTGCCGCCTCGTGCACCGCCGGTGTCAGCTTGTCCTTGACCAAGCTGATCGACTCGTTGGACATCGGGTTCGTCTTCAGCAGCAGGTCGACCCGTGCCACGGACTTGTCGGTGGCGGGTACGGCCGGCCGCGCCTGGCCGACGCCCGGGAGCGTCTTGGCCTTCTCGCCGAACTCGGCGAGCTGCGGCTGGGCGAGCGGCTGCCCGCTCTCGTTCTTGAGGAACACCTGGACCGGGGTGGTCAGGCCGGGCGGGAAGCCCTTCTGCATCTCCTTGGTGGCCTGCGCGGACTCGGTGTCCTGCGGGAAGCCGCCCGCGAAGTCGTAGTCGGCCTTGAAGCCGAGCGCGCCCGCGGCCAGGATGACCAGGATCCCGCCGGAGACCAGCGCGGCGATCGCCGGGCGCTTGCCGACGAAGCCGCCGATCTTGGCCGACACGGTGCCCTTGGGCTGCTTCTTCCAGGCCTTGGACGGCCAGAACACGGCGGTGCCCAGCAGCGACACCAGCGCCGGGAACAGGGTGAGCGAGGTGATGCCCATCACCACGACGGCGATGGCGAGCGCCGGTCCCCAGGCGCTGAACACGCCGAAGGTGGCCAGCAGCAGCACCAGGAACGTGACCGCGATGGCGGCGGCGGCGGACGAGATGACCTCGCCGACCCGCTCCACCGCACTGATCATCGCGGTCTTCTTGTCCTCGCCGGCCCGCAGCCGTTCGCGGTACCTGAACATCAGGAACAGGTAGTAGTCGGCGCCGATGCCGAACAACACGATCAGGATGATCGTGGACAGGCTCTGGTCGCCGGCGAAGCCGAAGACCTCCGAGGCCAGCCCGATCAACCCCATCGCGACCTGCATGGTCACCATGATCACGACGATCGGCAGGAGCGCCGCGATCGGGGCCCGGAAGATCAGCAGGATCAGCCCGATGATCAGCACGAAGGTGGCGATGCCGACGATCTCGAACGACTGGTTGAACGATTCCTCGTTGTCCACGAAGGCGGCCACGTCACCGCCGACCTTGGCCTCCAGGCCGGAACCCTCCAGCAGCCCTGGCAGATCCTTGCGTATCTCCTTGACCGCGTCGCTCTGCTTGGTCTGGTCGTCCACGGAGGTGCCCTTCATCGGCACCATGACGACCTGGACGGCCTTGTTGGGCGCGACCGTGTCGGGGCTGGCCAGGAAGCCCAGCACCGAGGGCGGCTTGCTCGCGCTCATGGTCTGGGCGGCCTGCCCGACCTTGGCGGTGTCGGCGGCCGTCAGCGGCTGCCCGTCGGACCGTTTGACCACGATGAGGGAGGAGGCGTCCTCCTGCTGCGGGAACGCCTTCTCGGCGATCGCCATCGCCTGGACGGATTCGTACGACGAGGGCAGGAAGTCGCCCTGATCGGACTCGGTGGTGAGCTTGGGTGAGAACGCGATGATGACGACCGCGGCGACGATCCAGGCCACGATCGTCCACCACGGGTGCCTCACGACGACGCGCGCCAGCCGTGCGAACATGCGACTTCCTTCAGTCAAGGGATTGCAAAGTCGGGAGAACAGAGACGTTCTCGATACCCATCAAACGGTAGAGATCGGATCCCTCGTTGGGGTCACCCGGTGAGTCGAAATAGCGGGTGATACCTGCGGGGGATCACCTCATCCTTCAGGAGGGCGGGCGGTGGGTAGCCTCGTGCTTATGGACAAGTACGTGAACAAGGACGTTCACCAAGGATTCGACACCCTGGCGATCCACGCGGGGCAGGAACCGGACCCGGCCACGGGCGCGGTCGTACCCCCGATCTACCAGGTCTCCACCTATAAGCAGGACGGCGTCGGCGGCTTGCGCGGGGGGTACGAGTACTCCCGTTCGGCCAATCCGACGCGTACCGCACTGGAGGTATGCCTCGCCGAAGTGGAGGCGGGGGTGCGCGGGCTCGCGTTCGCCTCCGGCCTCGCGGCCGAGGACGCGCTGCTGCGTGCGCTGTGCCGGCCCGGCGACCACGTGATCATCCCGGGTGACGCGTACGGCGGCACGTACCGGCTGTTCGCGAAGGTCGCCGAGCCGTGGGGGCTGGCGTACGACCCGGTGCCGCTGGGCGACGTGGCGGCGGTACGGGCCGCGGTCCGCCCGAACACCAAGATCATTTGGGTGGAGACGCCGACCAACCCGCTGCTGGGCATCGCCGACATCGAGGCGCTGGCGGGAGTGGCCCGCGACGCGGGGGCGCTGCTGGTGGTCGACAACACGTTCGCCTCGCCCTACCTCCAGCGCCCGCTGGCTCTGGGCGCCGACGTGGTCGTGCACTCGACCACCAAGTACATCGGCGGCCACTCCGACGTGGTCGGCGGGGCGCTGATCACCTCGTCCACCGAGCTGGGGGAGCGGCTGGCGTTCCACCAGAACGCCATGGGCGCGATCGCGGGACCGTTCGACGCCTGGCTCACGATGCGCGGGATCAAGACGCTCGGGGTGCGGATGGACCGCCACTGCACCAACGCCACCGCCGTCGTGGACATGCTCACCCGCCACAAGGACGTGCGCCAGGTCCTCTACCCGGGGCTGCCCGAGCACCCCGGCCACGAGACCGCGGCCAAGCAGATGCGCGCCTTCGGCGGGATGGTGTCGTTCCGGATGGCCTCGGAGGAGGCGGCGGTACGGGTCTGCGAGAACACCAAGCTGTTCACGCTGGGGGAGTCGCTGGGCGGCGTGGAGTCGCTGATCGAGCACCCCGGGCGGATGACGCACGCCTCGGTCGCCGGCTCCCCGCTGGAGGTCCCGGCGGACCTGGTCCGGCTGTCGGTCGGCATCGAGGACGCCGACGATCTGCTGCGCGATCTGGACCGGGCGCTGGCCGCCGCCATTTTGTGATCTTGGACGCGTCCTCGGGGCCCCTGCGGTGTGTTCGCCGAGGTCGCCGGGGGTGAAGGACGGGCCGGGGACGGATGCGGCACCGGGTGCTTTGGGGGGATTTAAGGCGGCGCTTCAGTACAGAGCTGATCAAAGCTCTATGATGTGGCCCGCCAGGTTTTGGTCAAGCCAGGTTCGGTCGCGGGTTCGGCCGGACGGGTTTCGCCAAGCAGGTCTCGCCAAGCAGGTCTCGCCAAGAAGGGCCCGGAGTGCGCAAAGTACTGGTGTGCGGGGCGGCGTTCGCCGCGACGTGTATCTCTGCCGTAGCCGTTCCGGCCCAGGCGACCACGCCGGGGCCGTCCCCGACGGTGCCGTCCCAGGCGCCCGGTTCATCGCCGGGATCGACGCCTTCGGGATCACCGTCCTCGCAGCAGCCGCCGCAGTCCGGATCGCGGTCGCCGAGCGTGCCGCCGTCGTCCGGTGACCAGCAAGCGGGCGCGAACGGCGGCGCCGACGTCGTCGCGTCCGCCAGCGCGGTCATGGTGACGCCCAAGCCGCCCAGGGTCTCCACGTACGCCTACGGCCGGCACGCGCGCCAGCGCCTCGACGCGTACTGGCGTCCAGGCGCCGGGACGCAGCAGGGCCGGCAAGGCGGCCAGCAAGACGGCCGGCAGGGGCAGCAGGCTCAGCAACAGGCGCCCGGTCCGGCGATTCTGGTCTTCCACGGCGGGTCCTGGGTCAAGGGTGACAAGTCCTCGTGGAAGTACTTCGCGCGGCGCCTCACCAACCAGGGCTACACCGTCTTCGCCCCCAACTACCGGCTGGCCCAGCAAGCCGCCTGGCCGGCGCAGCGCGACGACGCCATGGCGTCCCTGGACTTCATCAAGCGCAACGCCGCCAAGTGGAACATCGACCCGAACCGCATCGTGGCGGTCGGCTCGTCGGCCGGCGGGCTCCTGGCGAGCCAGCTCGGCACCTACGGCCAGGGCTCCGAGCGGGTACGGGGCGTCATCGGCCTGTCGCCCGCGAACGATCCCTACCTGGCGTACCAGGACGGGCTCAAGGTGGACGCGACGGGCAGCCAGCGAAACCTGCGGCGCGCGGTGCTCAAGCTCCTCGGCTGCCTACCGGACGAGGCCGACCCCGTCTGCACGCAGCAGGTGGAGGACATCGGTGCCGGCTCCCACGCCGGCCCCGGCGACGCGCCCATGCTGCTCATGCACGCCGCCGAGGAAAGCCTCGTCCCCGTGACGCACAGCACCGCCCTGGCCGGAGGGCTGCGCGAGGCGGGCGTACCGGCGACCGTGAAGCTCGTCCCCGGCGCCGGGCACGCCGGTGCGCTCCTGAACGACCCCGGCACCTACCCGGCTCTCCTCAAGTGGCTGAAGGCCCGGACAGGCTGAGTCGGCCGTTCCAGGCCTGCCCAGACCTGTCAGCCGTTCCAGACCATCAGCCGTTCCAGACCATCAGGACCAGGATCACCAGCCACAGGAGTGCCACCACGCCGGAGAACGCGGCGATCCGGCCGCGTTCCACCTGGGCGATCTCGGTCTCCTGCCCGGTGGCCGTCTTGGTCGCGTCGTCTCCTGCGGCTTCCGCGGCCGGTTCCGTACGGTCGGCCGCGGCCGCGGCCAGCAGGTTCGCGGACTTGCGCTGGTCGCGCTCGATGAGGAACAGCAGGACGAGCGCGACGGCGAACAGCGTCATCGAGGCCGACAGCCAGAACTCGTCGAACCGGTCGCTCGCCATGATCAGCCCGACGACGAGGACACCGAGCGTTCCGAAGCCGTAGATCCTGGTGGCGCGGTTGAGGTAGCGCACCACGTCGGTGTCGCGTTTGCGGATGTAGCGCGGGGTGGCCATGGTCGCGGCGGTCAGCGGTCCCAGCGTGAAGATCGCGAAACCGATGTGCAGGAGGAGCAGCAGGCGGTCGGTGGTCGACATGAGGCCGACACTAACCCGCCGAACGCCCCAAGTCAGCGAGGCCTTCAGCCGGCGGCGCCCTCAGCCGGCGGCGGCCCAAAGCAGCGGACGCGCTGAGTCGGCGGTGGCCCTGAGCCAGCGACGGCCCAGGGTCAGCGGCGGCCGCGCCGGACTCGCAGGTAGTCGCTGACCACGTACTGCCCGAGGCGTTCGGCATCGGGTGCGAAGACGCGGCCGCCGTTGCGGCGGGCGACCTCTTCCACGAACGACACCAGCCGCCGGTCCTCGGCCAGCATGAAGAAGTTCATGCCGGCGCCGCGCCGGGTCATCTTGTCGACCTCGGCCAGCGTCAGCACCAGCGTGTCGGGCGAGGGCGGGTAGTCGAACAGCGAGCGGCCGTTGGACTGCAGGTGGGCGGTCGGCTCGCCGTCGGTGACCACCAGCACGATCGGCTCGAAGTCGGGATGGCGGTCCAGATGGCGGCCGGCGATCATCAGCGCGTGGTGCAGGTTGGTGCCCTGCACCATGTCCCAGTCGAGCCCGGCCATCTCGGTCGGATGCAGGGTCCTGGCGTAGTTGGAGAACCCGATGATCTGGATCGCGTCCTGCGGGAACTGGCTGGTGACCAGCGAGTGCAGGGCCAGCGTGGTCTGCTTGGCCGCCGCCCAGGTACCGCGCAGCACCATCGAGTACGACAGGTCGACCAGCAGGCAGACGGCGGCGGCGCTGCGCCGCTCGGTCTCGTGGACCTCGAAGTCGTCCACGCTCAGCTTCACGGCGCCCGGACGCCTGCCACTGGTGGGTGGCGTGGGGATGGTACGTGCCGTAGGGGTGGTGCGTGCCGGGGGGACGGTCAGACCGGCCGGCGACACTGAACCTGCTGAGAACACCGCCGGGTTCGCGTCCATGACGTTGCGGCGGATCGCGTTGCTCACCGTACGGACCACGTCGAGCGGCTGCTCGTCGCCGAACCGCCACTCCCGGCTCGAACCGGTCAGCTCGCCCGCCTGGCCGGCGTCGCGCTGGTCGTGGTCGCCCTGCCGGCCCGCGGTGAGCTGGGAGAACACCCGGCGCAGCGCGGTGTCGCCCAGGCGGCGGACGGCCTTGGGCGTCAGTTCGAGGGCGCCCTTCTTACGCTGCAGGTAGCCCTGCCGCTCCAGCTCCTGCTCGATCCGGCGCAGCGCGCCGAGGTCGTCGACGGCCCGGCGGCCCAGCGCGCGCCGTACCGCCTCCTCGTCGATGTCGTCGAGGCGGGCGCCGGGATAGTCCTGCCCGAGCGCCGCTTCGAGCTCGGCCAGGTCGGCGAGCTCGGCCAGTGCCGTGGTGGCGTCGCCCATGCCGAGCGGCTGGTCGCCGGTCATGCGCTCGGGGGCGCCCCAGCCGAGGTCGGGACGGCGGGTACGGAGCGCGTCGTTCAGCCGGGACATCTCCATGGCCAGGCCCGCGTCCTGCATGGCCTGGTCCATGAGCGCGGCCAGCTCGGCCTGCTGTTCCGGGCTGAGGGAGGCCATCAGCCGGTCCATCGCGGCGGCGCGGCGGGCCAGCGAGTCGACCAGCTCCTCCAGGTTCTGGGGCTGGTCGGGGAAGAACTCCCCGTGCTCCTCCATGAACCGGTCGAAGTCCTCCTGGGTGTGCTCGCCGCGCGCGTCCTTCTCCAGCATCTCGTTGAGCGCGGCCATCATGTCCTTGACCCGTTCCATGGCCTGCGGGTCCTGGCCCTCCAGGGCCTGCTTCATGCCCTGGAACTGGGCGTCCAGGACATCGTGCCGCAGCAGGTCCTTCAGCCGCTCGAACGTCTCGCGCGCCGCGTCCGAGCGCCACTGGTAGTCCGACAGTCGCCGGATCGCCTGCGCGGTGTCGGCGGGCAGCGTGTCCAGCTCGGCCTCGCGCAGCCGGGCGTCGTCGCTCGGATCGGGGAACAGCTCGGCGCGCTCCTGCCCGATCGCGGTGTCGAGCAGTGCGCGCGCCTGCTCGAGCGTGCCGTCCAGGCGGCCCCGGTCGCGCAGCTCGCGGCGGCGCTCCCGGACCTGCCGGAGGATGTCGTCCAGCCCGCGCCGGCCGTCCGCGCCGGGCAGGCCCCGGCGCAGCAGATCGCGCAGGGCCTCGTCCGGACGGGTGCCCTCAAGGACCGAGTCGCCCATCGCGTCCAGGGCGTCCCGGACGTCGTAGGGCGGGGCGAGCGGGTCGGGCCCGTCCTCGTAGGCGCCGTACCGGTAGCGGCTCATCGCGCTCCCAACTCAGGTGCGGTACGTGACAGGTGAGGTGCGTGTAGGTGTCGTGCGTGTAGGTGTCGTGCGTGTAGGTGTCGTGCATGTGTAGGTGCCGTGGTGTGTAGGTGCCGTGCGTGTGTAGGTGTCGTGCGGTTCAGGTGCGGTACGTGGCGGTGCCGTCGGCCTTGCCCGGGGGGACGTCCTTGGAGAGGCGGCGGGACAGGAAGAGCCCCTCCAGGGCGAACTCCAGCGCGGCGGCGGCCTGGCCGGGGGACTCCCCGGTCATGTCCAGCCGTTCCATGATCTTGGCCAGCCCGGGCACCGGGCCGATCCGGCGCAGCAGCTCGGCCGCCGTCACCAGCTCGCCCGACTCCACCATCTCGCCGGAGTCGAACTTGTCCAGCAGCCCGGTCAGGTCGGCCGGGCCCAGCGTGTGCCGGTAGGTCTCGGCGGTGGCCCGGCGCAGCAGATGCTCCAGGACCTCCTGCTCGCGGCCCTCCTCGCTGACCTCGAACTCGACCTTGCCCATCAGCGATGGCACCACGGAGGGCAGGTCGCAGACCCGCGCCACCGCGCGCTCCTCGCCGGCCAGCGCGGCGCGCCGTACCGCGCCCGCCGCGACCGTCTCGGTGCCCGCCAGCGCGAACCGCGCCGACACGCCGGAACGGGTGTCGACCGCGGCCGACTCGCGGACCAGCCGGGTGAACCGGGCGATGATCTCGATCAGGTGGGCGGGTACCTCCGCGGGCACCCCGTCCAGGTCGGCCAGCTCCGCCTCCTGGCGGATCAGGGCCAGCTCGGTGTCCAGCTCCAGCGGGTAGTGGGTCCGGATCTCGGCGCCGAAGCGGTCCTTCAGCGGGGTGATGATCCGGCCACGGTTGGTGTAGTCCTCGGGGTTGGCGCTGGCGACCAGCAGCAGGTCGAGCGGCAGCCGCAGCGCGTAGCCGCGCACCTGGACGTCGCGCTCCTCCAGCACGTTGAGCAGCGCCACCTGGATCCGTTCGGCCAGGTCGGGCAGCTCGTTGATGGAGAAGATGCCGCGGTTGGTGCGCGGCACCAGCCCGAAGTGCACGGTCTCGGGGTCGCCCAGGGTACGGCCCTCGGCGACCTTGACCGGGTCGACGTCGCCGATCAGGTCCCCGACGCTGGTGTCGGGGGTGGCCAGCTTCTCGCCGTACCGCTCGTCCCGGTGCAGCCAGGCCACCGGCAGCTCGTCGCCCGTCTCGGCGGCCAGCCGCCGGCAGCGGACGCAGACCGGCGCGTACGGATGGTCGTTGATCTCGCAGCCCGCGACGACCGGGGTCCACTCGTCCAGCAGCCCGACGAGGGTACGGATCAGCCGCGTCTTGCCCTGCCCGCGCTCGCCCAGCAGCACCAGGTCGTGGCCCGCGAGCAGGGCGCGCTCCAGATGGGGCAGCACCGTGTCCTCGAACCCGACGATGCCGGGGAAGCGGGGCTCGCCGGTTTTCAGCCGGCTGAGCAGGTTGTGACGGATCTCGGCCTTGACCGAGCGCTGGATGTGTCCACTGGTGCGCAGCCCGCCCAGTGTTTTTTCACGCAGGGTGCTCTCACGAGGTTCGGTAGGACGCACGCGATCGACATTACGTCGCCGTTCCGGAGAATCGCACCCTTGCGGGGGGATTCTCTGGCCGCCCTTGCAGGACCCGGCATGCCCGGGACCGGCACGGCGGGACCGGCACGGCGAGACTGGCATGGTGAGACCGGCATGGTGAGACCGGCATGGTGAGACCGGCATGGCGCGAGACTGGCACAGCGCGCTGTTTGGGTCCGGGTGGGGGGAGAGGGAAGACTGGGGGCGTGAACGACTCCGCGAACCGCACGACCCCGCGAACCGCACGACTCAGGACTCCGCGAACCGTACGAGGGAGGCGCCGCCCATGACGCGGTTCGGTGACGGCCTGGCCCTGGGCCCCGATCTGACCAGTGCCGCCCGTACGGCCATCGAGAAGGCGCTGGCCCCGCTCAGCGCGCAGCCCGACCTGGTCTGCGTCTTCGTCTCCTCGGAGGATCCCGAGGCGGTCGAGGAGGCGGGCCGGGTGGCGATGGAGATCGCCGGTGCCCGCGTCGTGGTGGGCTGCAGCGCCGACGGCGTGATCGGCGGCGGCCACGGGGTGGAGGAGGCCACGGCGGTGAGCGCCTGGGCGGCGGTGCTGCCCGGCGCACGGCTGGAGGCGTTCCGGCTGGAGACGCTCAAGACCGAGGACCGGCTGATCGTGGTCGGGATGCCGGAGGGCCGCGACGACGACGTGGTGGGCATGCTGCTGGCCGACCCGTACTCGTTCCCCGTGGACGCGTTCGTGGAACGGTCGGTGGACGCGCTGCCGGGGCTGCCGCTGGTCGGCGGGATGGCGGGCGGGCCCGGCCAGGGCGGTACACGGCTGTTCGTCGACGGCGAGGTCTTCGACTCCGGCGCGGTCGGGGTGGTGCTCGGCGGCTCGCTCGTCGCCGCGACCGTGGTCAGCCAGGGCGCCCGCCCGGTCGGGCCCGACATGGTGGTGACCAGGGCCGAGGAGAACCTCCTGTACGAGCTGGCCGGTACGCCCGCGCTGGAGAAGCTGGAGCACATCGTGCTCGGGCTACCGGAGGAGGAGCAGGAGCTGGCCGGGCGCGGGCTGCTGATCGGCGTCGCCATGGACGAGTACGCCGACGAGCACGAGCGCGGCGACTTCCTGGTCCGCGGCGTGGTCGGCGCCGACACCGACACCGGGGCGCTGGCGGTCGGCGACGTGATCGAGGTCGGCCGTACGGTCCGGTTCCAGGTCCGCGACGCCGGGGCGGCCGAGGAGGACCTGTCCGCGCTGCTGGAACGGTTCGACCTGGCGCCGGTGGAGGGCGCGCTGCTGTTCTCCTGCAACGGGCGCGGCCGGGCGATGTTCGACGACTCCGACCATGACGCCCGGATCCTGAACGGCGCGTTCGGCCCGGCGGGCATCGGCGGGTTCTTCGCGGCGGGCGAGATCGGCCCGGTGGCCGGCCGTAACCACGTACACGGCTTCACCGCCTCCATCCTCGCCTTCGGCCCGCACGGCGGAGGCCTGGACGGCGGAGGCTTGGACGGCGATGACCTGGACGGCGATGACCTGAACGGCCTCGACCCCGACGACGTTCCATGACCAGGGCGCCGGTGCTGGCGATCGACATCGGGGGCACCAAGCTCGCCGCGGCCGTGGTCGAACCGGACGGGCGGATCGCCGCGTACGACCGGATCGCCACCCCCGCCCGGCCCGGCCAGGACGCCGAGGACCTCTGGCGCGCGCTGGAGTCGCTGCTCGACAGGGTGACGGAGCAAGGCAGGGTGACGGCGCAGGGCGGGGTTACGGAGCAAGGCAGGGTGACGGAGCAGGGCTCGGAGATCGCGGGCGTCGGTGTCGGCTGCGGTGGACCGATGACCTGGCCCGCCGCCGAGGTGTCGCCCCTCAACATCCCCGCGTGGCGCGGGTTCCCGCTCCGCGACCGGTTGCGCGAGCGCTACCCCGGGCTGCCCGTACGGGTCCACAACGACGCCGTCTGCGTGGCCATCGGTGAGCACTGGCAGGGCGCGGGACAGGGCCGGGACAACGTGCTCGGCATGGTCGTGTCCACCGGCGTCGGCGGGGGACTGGTGCTCGGCGGACGACTCGTGGACGGCGCCAGCGGCAATGCCGGGCACATCGGGCACGTCATCGTCGAACCCCAGGGGCCGCCCTGCGAATGCGGGGGGCGCGGCTGCCTGGAGGCCATCGCACGCGGACCGGGCCTTGCCGCCTGGGCCCGCGCGCAGGGCTGGCGGCAGGACCAGGGCGGCGACGCCACCGGTGCCGATCTCGCCGAGGACGCCCGGCAGGGCCACCCGGTCGCGACCGCCGCGATGCGCCGCGCCGGACGTGCCCTCGGTATCGCCATCGCGTCCGCCACGCACCTGTGCGACCTGGAGATCGTCGCGATCGGCGGCGGGGTGTCCCAGGCGGGGGCGTTGCTGTTCGACCCCCTGGAGGAGGCGCTGCGGGCGCACGCGCGGATGGAGTTCGCGCGGCGCGTCCAGGTCGTCCCCGCCACCCTCGGCCAGACCTCGGGCCTGATCGGTGCCGCCGCGCTGCTCCACGAGGGGAACAGGTACTGGAACCCGTGAAATGATCTGAGGATGGCCCGCGTCACCGTCGACGACATCCATGCCGCCCGTGAGCTGTTGCGCGAGGTGGCCGTCCCCACTCCCCTGATGCATTCCCGGGTCCTCTCCGAGGCCATCGGGGGTCCGGTGTACCTCAAGTGCGAGAACCTCCAGCGCACCGGCTCGTTCAAGATCCGCGGCGCGTACGTGCGGATCGCGCGGCTCAGCGACGAGGAGCGCGCGCGTGGCGTCGTCGCGGCGAGCGCCGGCAACCACGCCCAGGGCGTCGCGCTGGCCGCGTCCATGCTCGGCTGCAAGGCCACCGTCTTCATGCCGCAGGGCGCGCCCCTGCCCAAGGTGGCCGCGACCCGCGCGTACGGCGCCGAGGTGGTGTTCCCCGGCCCGAGCGTCGACGACTGCCTCGTGGCGGCCCAGGAGTACTCCGAGAAAGGGGAGGGCGGCAAAGAGGGGGCCGTGCTGATCCACCCGTTCGACCACCCCGACGTGGTAGCCGGGCAGGGCACGATCGGCCTGGAGATCCTGGAGGACTGCCCGGACGTCCGTACGGTCGTCGGCGCGGTCGGCGGCGGCGGGCTGATGTCGGGCGTGGCCGTGGCCCTCAAGGGCGCCGGCAATCCCGACATCAAGGTCGTCGGGGCTCAGGCCAAGAAGGCCGCGGCCTTCCCGCCGTCACTGGCGGCCGGACGGCCCGTACGGGTGGACGTGCAGCCGACGATGGCCGACGGGATCTCCGTGGGCCGGCCGGGCGACCTCACGTACAGCCTGGTCACCGCGCTGCTGGACGCCGTTGTCACGGTCACCGAGGAGTCGATCTCGCAGGCGCTGCTGCTGCTCCTGGAACGGGGCAAGCAGGTGGTCGAACCCGCCGGCGCGGCCGGGGTGGCGGCGCTGCTGGAGCACTCGTACGCGGTCCGCACGCCGGTGGTGGTGATCCTTTCGGGCGGCAACATCGACCCGGTGCTGCTGGCCAAGGTGCTGCGGCACGGGCTGGCCGGGGCCGGGCGCTACCTGGTCGTACGCTGCCGCCTCAACGACCGTCCCGGCGCTCTGGTCACGCTGCTGAGCGAGCTGGCCGAGCTGGGCGTGAACGTCCTGGACGTGATGCACGAGCGAGTGGCCGCGCGGCTGCACGTCGAAGAGGCCGAGGTACTGATGCACCTGGAGACGCGGGGGGCCGAGCACAGTGAAGAAGTGCTCGGCCGCCTCCGCGCCAAGGGCTACACGCTGAGTTGATTGCTTTGCCTTTGGCGTCAGGCCTTGACGGCCTTCCATCGCAGGCAAAGCGGCGATCGCTGCATCGCTCCGAACTCGCCTTGCCGGCTCGCTCCGCGATCAGGTTCTCGCCTCGCTCGAACCTGCCTTCGGACGCGATCGCGACGCCTGGAGTCCGTTCGGGGCTGAGCGGACGGGCTGGGCTGTTCGCGCAGCGATCGCCGCGACGCCCGCGAAGGAAGGCCGCCAAGGCCGCCAAGGCCTGACGCCAAGGGCGACGCAATGAGAACTACGACGCGATGAGAACTACAGCGACGGCTTTCCTGAGGTGTAGACCCACTTCTGGAACAGGGCGTCCAACTGCTCGCCGGAGAGCTTCTCCGAGAAGCGGATGAAGTCCTGGGACGAGGCGTTGCCGTCCCGGTTGGCCGTGTGCCAGGCCTTGAGGAGCTTGGCGAAGTCCTTCTCGCCGATGGCCTTGCGCAGGGCGTGCAGGGTCATCGCGCCGCGGTCGTAGACGGTGCCGTGGAAGATGTTGTCGCGGCCGGGGTCGGCGGTCTTCGGCTTCCACAGGTCGTCGTCGGCGGGCGTCGCGTAGACCTCGTCGAAGCTCTCCTGGACGGGCTTGCCGTCCTGCTTCTCGGCCAGCATCCACTCGGAGTACGTGGCGAAGCCCTCGTTCAGCCAGATGTCGGCCCAGCGCTCCGGCGTCACGCTGTCACCGAACCACTGGTGGGCCAGCTCGTGCGCGATCAGGCCGGGCCGCGGGATCGTTCCCGGGCGGCGGGCCAGGTCGTACATCGGACGGCCCTGGGTCTCCAGCGCGTACCCGACGCCCGCCTTCGCCACGATGCCGCCGGTGGAGCTGAACGGGTACTTGCCGAAGTTGGCGGCGAGGAAGTCCTGGATGTCCGCGGTCTGCCGGTGGAAGTCCTGGCCTTGCGCGGCGGTGATGCCCAGGCCCTGGTCGGTGGCGGTGATGTTCGGGACGCCCTTGGCCGTGCTGCTGATCACGTCGTACCTGCCGATCGCGATCATGCTCAGCTCGCTGGCCATCGGCTGCCGCATCCGCCAGTGCGAGACCGTCCAGCCGCCCTTGGTGGCCTTGCCGGCGAAGTCGCCGCCGGCCAGCGTGGTGAGATCCTTGGGCGCGGTCAGCGTGAAGCTGTAGGTGGCCTTGTCGGTCGGATGGTCGTTGACCGGGTAGACCGTGGCCGCGCCGAACGGCTGGTTCAGCATGACGGCGCCGTCGGCCGTCGGGATCCAGCCCGAGGTGCCCAGCGCGTCGTCGTTGATCGTGTGCGGTACGCCGGAGTAGGCGACCGTGACCGTGAATTTGCGGTTCTCGCGCAGGCCCTTGGGCGGCGTGATCTCCAGCTCCTGGGCGCCGGTCCGCTTGTAGGCGGCCTTGGCCCCGTTCACCCGCAGTGCCGAGATCTTCAGCGGGCCCAGGAAGTCCAGGTTGAACCGGGACAGGTTCTGGGTGGCGCGCGCCTTGATGGCGGTGACGGCCTGGATGCCCTTGGTGGCCGGGTCGTACTTCAACCCGACGTCGTAGTGCGAGACGTCGTAGCCGCCGTTGCCCATGTCGGGGAAGTACGGGTCGCCCGCTCCGGGCGCGCCCGGCGTGTAGCGGACGGCGGTCGCCCCCGCGGGCGCCGCCGAAACCAGGAGTCCCGCGGTGGCGGTCAGCGCCACCGCGGCGATTACTCGGGGGGTCTTCGTCATCGCCCCAAAATCGCAGCCGGACGACGGCTGATCAAGCGCGATTCGATTGCGATTCGGCCAGGCGAAGGCCGGTTGAGGACGGGCCGACGGCAGCGTCAAGGCTGTTTGGGGGCGGGACGGGGCACGCGCTTCGGCTTGCCGGGCTTTCCGGACTTGTAGAGCCACTCCTTGAAGACGGGGCGCAGCGGCCGTTCGGAGACCCGTTCCGCGTGCTTGATGAAGTCGTCCGTGGTGGCGTGGCCGTGCGCGTGCGCGGCGACCCAGGTACGCAGGATCCGGAAGAACGTGGGGTCTCCCACGGCGGTGCGCAGCGCGTGCAGGGTCATCGCGCCGCGCGTGTAGATGGCGAAGTAGTCGAACATCCCCTTGCGCCCCGGCGCGCCCGTCCGCCGCTTCCACACCGCCGAACCGGCGGAGTGCTTGTACGCCTTGGCGAACATCTGCTTGGCCGTCGCGCCGCGGTGCTGCTCGGTGTAGAGCCATTCCGCGTACGTCGCGAACCCCTCGTTCAGCCAGATGTCCTTCCAGCGCTTCAGCCCGACGCTGTCACCGAACCACTGGTGCGCCAGCTCGTGGACGAGCAGCGCGGTGTCGGCCTGGTGCGGGTACACCGGACGGGTCTGGGTCTCCAGCGCGTACCCGACCTTGACGTTGTCGACGACGCCGCCGGTGGAGTCGAACGGGTACGGACCGAACGTGCGGGTGCCCCAGTCGGTCACCGTGCCGGTGGTCTTCTGCAGCCACGACCGGTTCTGCTTGAGGGACGAGTCGACGGCGGTGATCGTACGGACGCCTTTCGGGGACGCGCCGTCCATGACCCGGAACTTCCCGATCGCCACCATCGCCAGGTAGCTCGCCATGGGGTGCCGGGACCGCCACCGGTAAGTGCGGGTGGCCTGAGGGGCCTCGTGGTTCTGGTGGGCCCTGTGGTTCTGGTGGGGCATGTGGTTCTGGTGGGGCGTGTGGTTGTGGTGGGCCCTGTGGTTCGTGAGCGCTCTGTGCGTCCGGCGCAGCTCGCCGGACGGCTCTCCGTTGGCGACGACGGTGAGGCCCTTGGGGACGGTGATCGTGTACGTGTGGGTGGCCTTGTCGCTGGGGTGGTCGTTCAGCGGGAACCAGGTGGCCGAGCCCTGCGGCTGGGACAGCGTGACCGCGCCGTCGGGAGTGCGGATCCAGCCGGTCCTGCCGAGGCTCGCGTTCTTCCCGTGGGGCGGCGACCCGTCGTAGGCGACCGCGACGGTGAACCTCGTACCGCTCGGGATGCCCGCGGCCGGCGTGACGATCAGCTCCTGCCCGGCCCGCTCGTACCTGGCGTTCACGCCGTCGACGGTGATCTTGCGGACCCGGTTGCCGACGAAGTCGAGATCGAACCTGGACAGGTTCTGGGTGGCGGTCGCGGTGATCCGGGTCGTCCCCGAGATCTTCCGGCCGCGCGGCTCGTACCGCAGCCGGATGTCGTAGTGGCCGACGTCGTAGCCGCCGTTCCCGGCCTTGGGGAAGTACGGGTCGCCCGCACCCGCCGCACCCGGCACGAACCCGCCGGCGGGCACGGTCTTGCCGCCCGGCGGCGGCCACGGCGATGCGTCTGTGGACACAGCGCTAGCCGTAGACACAGAAGCCGAAGTGGGCATGGTGGCGGCGGTCAGGGCGGCCACGGCGAGGGCCGGAGCCAGGATCAGGTAGGGCCGGTTCACCCGGCACACCCTGGACCGCCCCGGCCCGGGCACGGCGCCGACCTGCCGGGGCTTTGCCCATCCCTGACCAGGCTTTCACCTACATCTTGGGACGGCCCCGCTCGTACACCCAGGCCTTGAAGAAGTCGTCGAGCTGCTGGCCGGACACGCGCTCGGAGGTGTCGATGAACTGCTGCGTGGTGGCGCTGCCGTGCTTGTGCTCCTTGGTCCACGTCTTGAGGATCTCGAAGAACTTGGCGTCGCCCACCTTGGTGCGCAGCGCGTGCAGCGTCATCGCGCCCCGGTCGTACACCGTCCGCCCGAACATGTTCGCCCGCCCCGGGTTGCCGGGCGGCACGTCCCACAGCTCCCGGCTGTTCTCCTGGTAGGCGGAGTCGAACTGCTCCTTGACCGACTGGTCGCCGGACTTCTCGTTCCACATCCACTCGGAGTACGTGGCGAAGCCCTCGTTCAGCCAGATGTCCTGCCAGCGGGTCACACCGACGCTGTCACCGAACCACTGGTGCGCCAGCTCGTGCGCGACGATCGACTCCGAAGCCCCGAACCCCCCGTACACCGGCCGGGTCTGGGTCTCCAGCGCGAAGTTGACCTGGGCGTTGTCGACCGTCCCGCCGGTGGAGTCGAACGGGTAGGGCCCGAACATCTTCACGAACTCGTCGGTGATCTCGGAGTTCTTGGCGTAGAACGCCTCCAGCTGCATCCCGCCGACCGACGGGTCGACGGCGGTGATGTTGGTGATGCCGCCGGGCGTCTTGCCGGTCTTGACCTGGAACCGTCCGACCGACACCGAGGCGAGGTAGGTCGACATCGGCTGCTTGACGCGCCACGTGGTGGTCGTCTGCGCGGCCTTCTTCTGCGCGGTCCCGTTGTTGGAAGTCCCGTGGTTGGAAGCGGGCACTACCGCGGGCCCGCTCGTCTCGGTGCCGGGCGGAGCGTCGTTCGGCGGGACCGTACCGCCGTCGGGGGTACCCGAGCCGGGGATCGTGCTGCCCGGCTCGCCGTTGGCGATGGCCGTCAGCCCCTGCGGGACCGTGACGGTGAAGTCGAAGGTGGCCTTGTCGCTGGGGTGGTCGTTGCCGGGGAACCAGGTGTGCGCCCCGCTGGGCTGGCAGGCCACGAAGACGCCGTCGGGGGTACGGATCCACCCGTACCGGCCGAGGACCGGGTCCTGGACCGGCTCCGGGGTGCCCGCGTACTTCACCGAGACGGTGAACTTGGCGCCCTTGGCCAGCGGTTTGGCCGGATTGACGACCAGTTCCTCGTCCTCGCGGCGGTGCGGCGTCACCGTCCCGTTCACCTTCACCTGGGACACGTCCAGCTCGGTCAGGTCCAGGTTGAACGCGGTCAGCCGCTCCGTCGCCACGGCGGTGATGTCGGCGGTGCCGTCCAGCTCCTTGGACCCGCCCGGCGTGATCGTCAGCCGCAGGCCGTAGTGCTGGACGTCGTAGCCGCCGTTGCCGTTGCCCGGGACGTACGGGTCGCCGATGCTGGCCTTTCCGGCCGGTCCGTTGGCCGTCGGGAGCGGCGTGTCCGGCGGCGCGGCGTCGTTGGGGAGGTTGATCTGGCAGGCCGTCAGCGTGCCCGCTACGGCGAGGGCGGACAGCCCGGCGACGCCGCGGCGGGCGAGGCTGGGGCCGCCGCGACGGGGAGCGCGAGGGGGACTGGGCGTACTTCCGGCCGTGTGCACGGTGCCCAGCCTGCCCGGCGCGGGGGAGGCTGGGCAACTCGACACTAGGACCCCGTTCCCGATATGGACGGGAGACCGGGACATATGGACGGGAGCACAAGGGACATACGGACGGGAGAAAGGGATGGGAGAAAGGGACGGGGAACAGGGACGGACCAGAGTTCCCGTGCGGGACGGGTCAGGGTCGGCTCAGAGGTTGCCGCGCAGGTCCTGCTCCCGCTCGATCGCCTCGAACAGCGCCTTGAAGTTGCCCTTGCCGAAGCCCAGCGAGCCGTGCCGCTCGATCAGCTCGAAGAACACGGTCGGCCGGTCCTGGACGGGCTTGGTGAAGATCTGCAGCAGGTAGCCGTCCTCGTCCCGGTCCACCAGCACCTTGCGCTTCTGCAGCTCCTCGACCGGGACCCGTACCTCGCCGATCCGCTCGCGCAGCTCCGGGTCCTCGTAGTACGAGTCGGGCGTCGCGAGGAACTCCACACCGGCGGCCCGCATCCGGTCCACCGAGGCCAGGATGTCGTTGGTGGCGAGCGCGATGTGCTGGACGCCGGGCCCGCCGTAGAACTCCAGGTACTCCTCGATCTGGGACTTCTTGCGGCTCTCGGCCGGCTCGTTCAGCGGGAACTTGACCTTGCGGGTACCGTCCGCGACCACCTTGGACATCAGCGCCGAGTACTCGGTGGCGATGTCGTCCCCGATGAACTCGGCCATGTCGGTGAAGCCCATCACCCGGTGGTAGAACCCGGCCCACTCGTCCATTCGCTCGACGTTGCCCACGCAGTGGTCGATGGCCTGGAAGTTCCTCCCGGCCGGCTCCACGATGGGTGCCGCCGGAGTGAATCCCGGCAGGTAAGGGCCGTTGTAGTTGGAACGGTCGACCAGCGAGTGCCGGGTCTCGCCGTACGTGGCGATGGCGGCGACCACGACCTTGCCGTGCTCGTCCTCCAGGACCTTCGGCTCCTCGATCCCCGTCGCGCCGTTGGCCAGCGCGTGCCGGTAGGCCGCCTCGGCGTCGGGGACCTCGATGGCCAGGTCGACCACTCCGTCCCCGTGTTCGGCGACGTGCCGGCCGAGGTCGGTGCCCGCCCGTACGGGGCCGCGGAAGACGAACCGGGCACCGCCGGACTCCAGCACGTGCACCGCCTCGTCCGGGCTGCCGTTCTCCGGCCCGCGATAGGCCACCCGGCGCATCCCGAACGCGGTGGAGTAGTAGTGCGCCGCCTGCTTGGCGTTGCCGACGGCGAAGACGACGGCGTCCATGCCCTTGACCGGAAAATCATCCATGCACCTAATCTCTGAAATCAGAGACAGAGTGCGCAAGGCAGCTTCGGATCACTGCACAATATGTACAGTGTCCGACCGGGACGATGCGACGACATGTACATGATGACCATGCTGTACATGATGAACGCGGACCTGTACATGACGACCACGGAGCAATGCGTGCTGGAGTGCACGTGAGGGAGTGCGCGTGAGTGAGAGCGAGAACCGATGATCGACGAGCTGGACGGTCGGGTGATCGCGCTGTTCGCCGCGGAGCCGCGGATCGGTGTGCTGGAGGCGTCCCGGCGGCTCGGGGTGGCCCGCGGCACCGTCCAGGCGCGGCTGGACCGGCTGGTACGGCAGGGCGTGATCCGCGGCTTCGGGCCGGAGATCGATCCGGCCGCGCTGGGCTATGCGGTGACCGCGTTCGTGACCCTGCAGATCCGGCAGCCCGGCGGGCACGATCCGGTGGCCGAGCGGCTGGCCGGGGTCCCCGAGGTGATCGAGGCGCACACGATCACCGGCGGCGGCGACATGCTCTGCCGGGTGGTGGCCCGCAGCAACCAGGACCTGCAGCGGGTGATCGACATGATCGTCGATGTGCGCGGGGTGGAGCGGGCGTCCTCGGTGATCTCGCTGGTCACCCAGGTACGGCAGCGGACGCTCCCGCTGGTGGCCGCCGCCGCCCGCGAGGCCGGACGAGAGGCCGGATAAGACGCGTGGCCACCTCAGCCGGTCGGCTGAGGTGGCCACGAAGCCAAAGCGTTGCGATCGCGTGCGAAGCCAGATCCGAGCGGAGCGAGAATCTGATCGCGAAGCGAGCCGTCAAGGCGAGACGAAGCGATGCGGCGATCGCCGCGTAGCCCGCCGAAGGAGGGCCCCCAGGCCCGACGCCAAGGGCTACGCAGAACCGTAGGGCGTGGCGTCCAGGATCTCCACGGTCATGCTGCGGCCGTTGGGCAGCGAGTAGGTGGCCTTCTCGCCGACCTTCTTGCCGTTGATCGCCGCGCCCAGCGGGGACTTGGGGGAGTAGACGTCGATCGGCGCGCCGCTCTCCTCGCGGGAGGCGAGCAGGAACGTCACCTCCTCGTCGTCGCCCTCGAAGGAGATCGTGACGGTCATTCCGGGACCGACGACCCCTTCGGTGCGGGGGGCCTCACCGACGCGCGCGTTCTCAAGGATGCTCTGCAACTGGAGGATGCGTCCCTCGATCTTGCCCTGCTCCTCCTTGGCCGCGTGGTAGCCGCCGTTCTCGCGCAGGTCACCCTCCTCCCGCGCCGCCTCGATCTTCTGAGCGATCTCGATGCGGCCCGGGCCCGACAGATGGTCCAGCTCAGCCTTGAGCCGGTCGTACGCCTCCTGGGTCAGCCAGGTGACGTTGTCAGCGCGGGTCTCGGTCACGGGTACTCCTCATCCACATGTTGCGATCTCGCTCTCCCGGTCGGGAGCAGCGACACATCGACATGAAGTGCGGCCTGGTGAAACCTCTAGCCTATCCGGTGTGTGCGGGTAAAGGTTCCCTGAACACGGCGCACGCAACCCGCCAAAAGCGGTCCGGCTTTCACCGGGCCATTCAGACTTTGCGGCAGTCCTTCACGCGCGCTCCGGTGGCCCGCTTCGTGGTACGAAGCGTGTCGGTCCGGGTGAGCTTCTTCGTTCCGGCCGGAACGGTGATCTTGGACGTGGCGACGATCGCGAACTTCTCGTCGAAGGCGTCGACCGTGCACGTGACCACGTCGTCCGCGGACTTGGCGACCGCGTAATGCACCTGGACCGCGGAGTCGTTCAGCACCTGGTAGGTGATCGTCTGGGAGGCGATCCCGGGGGTGTTGTTGGCATGCCCCATGATCACCGACCAGCCGCCCGCCGAGACGGCCACCAGCAGTCCGATCACGATGTAGCCGAGCTTGCCGCGGCGCCGCGCCGGGGCTCCGCCCGAGGATTCCTCGCCGCCGCCGGGTCCGCCGGGACCGCGGGAGCCGTCATCGGACCCACCGCCGGACGAGGCCCGGGGCCACTCGGCCGTCGCCGGGGCACCTGTCGCCGGCTTACCTGGTGTGACGCTCGTGGACATGGCGGGAATCTCCGTGCGGGCAGCGGACGTTGTCAGGGACAATTCTCTTCCGTCGGGTGGCGGGCCTCGCACCGGGGTGCCTCCTGCACGGTTCGTCCTGTTTTTCACCGTAGTAGTGACCGAGTAGTAGTTACCGAGTAGTAGTTACCGAGCGTAGTAGTTGCCGAGTAGGGAGTTCCCCAGGTGTCCGAGCCCATCGATCATGTGACGCTCGACCCGTCCTGCGGTTCCGCCGGGCGGCTGCGGCTGATGGCCGTGCACGCCCACCCCGACGACGAGTCGAGCAAGGGCGCGGCCACGATGGCACGGTACGTGTCCGAGGGCGTGGAGGTCCTCGTCGTCACGTGCACCGGCGGTGAGCGGGGCTCCATCCTCAACCCCGCGATGGACCGCCCCGAGGTCAAGGCCGACATCGGCAAGGTCCGCGAGGCCGAGATGGCCCGTGCCCGCGAGATCCTCGGTGTCGAGCAGCGCTGGCTGGGGTTCGTCGACTCCGGCTTCCCCGAGGGCGACCCGCTGCCGCCGCTGCCCGAGGACTCCTTCGCGGTGCAGCCGCTGGAGGTCGCCTCGGAGCCGCTCGTACGGGCCGTCCGCGACTTCCGCCCGCACGTGATCCTGACCTACGACGAGAAGGGCGGCTACCCGCACCCCGACCACGTGAAGACCCACGAGGTGTCGGTGGAGGCGTTCGAGGCCGCGGGCGACCCGGACCGCTACCCGGACTCCGGGGAGCCCTGGCAGCCGCTCAAGCTCTACTACCACATGACGTTCAACAAGGAGCGGATCCTGGCGCTGCACGGCGCCATGGAGCGGGTCGGCGCCGAGTCCCCGTACAAGGACTGGATCAAGCGGTTCGACGACGAGTCCGCGCAGCCGTGGGCGGTGACCACCCGCGTCCCGTGCGCCGACCACTTCGAGACCCGCGACCGGGCGCTGCTCGCCCACGCCACCCAGATCGACCCCAACGGGTTCTGGTTCGTGTGCCCGATGGACGTCCAGCGCGAGGCATGGCCGACCGAGGACTACCATTTGGCCAGGTCCCTGGTCGACACCGAGTTGCCGGAGGACGATCTGTTCGCCGGTATCAGGGAGAAGGTGTGTTCGTAGTGCGAGAAGGTGTGTTCGCGGTGCTCCCACTCGCCATTCCGCTCAACGACGACACGGTGACCCCCGGCTTCCTCGGCTTCGGGGTCTTCATCGCGCTGGCGGTCGCCACGGTCTTCCTGGTCCGCTCGATGAACAAGCGGATGAAGAACATCCAGGCGCCCAGCGAGGCCGACCTCAAGCAGCAGGAGTGGGAACGCGCGCAGGCGGCCCGTTCCGGCGACCCCGAGCCCGAGAAGGCCAGTGCTGACAAGGCCGGGGCAGAGAAGGCCGAGGCCGCCGGGCCGGTGGGCGACGCGAAGGGCGCCAAGGACTCCGGCTGACCTTCAGGCCTGCGGGCCTTCGACCGGGCCTGCCGGTCTTCAACAGGCCTGCCGGTTTCACGCTTTGCCGTGGTCCCAGCTGACGACGTGGTCGGGCTCCATCACGATGATGACCCGCTTGGCCATCGACTGCTCCAGCCCCTCGGCGAAGGCCGGGTCGAGGGGCGCGCCCATCTCCGGTACGGGCAGTCCCGCGAGCCGGGAACCGACCACGGCCCCGACCTTCAGCCGCACGTCCGGGTCCTCGACGATCCGGCCCTTGCCGTACAGCGACACCCCGCGCAGCTCGCTGTACTCGGTGCCGTCCTCGACCAGGCAGGTCATGGTGGGGTCGCGGCGCAGGTTCAGGACCTTCTGCGAGCTGCGGTACGTGGAGAACGCGATCTTCCCGTCCAGCAGCGCGTAGAACATCGTCACCAGGTGCGGGGCACCGTCCTTGCCCAGCGTGGCGACCTGGACCTTGGACGCGCCTGCGAGGTAGGCGGTCACCTCCTCGTCGGACATCCGGATCCTGTCTCGCTTGCCTACCACGGGGCCTCCTGGGGGATCGCTTAAAGGGGCACTGCTCGGGGGCGTTGCCCTTGAGGGCACTGCCCTTGAGGACACTGCCCTTGAGGACATTGCCCTCGAGGACACTGCTCAGTGGATCACTGAACGCCCGCCAGCATAATCAGGCGCTTATTCGGCCGTTCATCGGCACCATGGGGTGATGTCCGTCCGCGATCTGCTCGTGCTCGGCTCCGCCAGCGCGGTGCCCACCAAGACCCGTAACCACAACGGCTACCTGCTCCGCTGGGACGGGCATGGCCTGCTGTTCGACCCTGGCGAGGGCACCCAGCGGCAAATGGCGTTCGCCGGCGTCACCGCGTCCGACCTGCACTGGGTCTGCGTCACGCACCTGCATGGTGACCACTGCCTCGGCGTGCCCGGCATCGTGCAGCGAATCGCCCGCGACGGCGTCGAGCACGAGGTGAACGCGGTGTACCCCGCCTCCGGGGCCGAGTACTGGCGGCGGCTGCGGCACGCGACGGCGTTCCGCGACACCGACGTGATCAGGGAGCAGCCCGTGTCCGGCCCGGGCATGCGGCTGGACACCGGCGGCGCGCCGTTCAGCCTGTCCGCCCTGCGGCTGGACCACACCGAGGAGGCGTACGGCTACCGGCTGGAGGAGCCCGACGGCGTCACGATGCTGCCCGCCGAGCTGGCCGCTAGCGGCGTACGGGGCCCGCTCGTACGGCGGCTCCAGGAAGAGGGCCGGGTCACGGCGCCGGACGGCCGGACCGTCACGCTGGAGGAGTGTTCCGTCCAGCGGCCCGGCCAGAAGGTCGCGCTCGTGATGGACACCGGCGTGTGCGACGCCGCGTACGAGCTCGCCCGGGACGTGGACATGCTGATCATCGAGTCCACGTACCTCGACGAGGAGGCGGACCTGGCCCGCGAGCGCAAGCATCTGACGGCCCGGGAGGCGGCGGCGATCGCGGCGGCCGGCGGCGCGCGGCTGCTGGTGCTCACCCACTTCTCCGAGCGCTACCGGGCCGAGGACGAGCCGCGCTTCCTGCGGCAGGCCGCCGCCGCGTTCACCGGCGACATCGTCGTGGCCCACGACCTGGACCGGATCGCGATGCCGTCACGGCGGCGCCCGCCTGCCTGAGGAACCGCCTGACGTTGACTCGTGGCGAGTTCGCCTCCACGGGCAACGCCAGGGGCGAACTCGCCACGAGTCAACGAGGAGTTCGCGTCTGGGGGTGCGGGGTGAGAACGGGGTCCGCCGGGGCAGGAGTGGGGCATGGCTGAAGAAGTCGATGTCGTCGTCATCGGGCTGGGCCCGGGGGGAGAGGACGCCGCCGGGCGCCTCGCGGAGGCCGGGCTGGCGGTGGTCGGCGTGGAGGCCCGGCTGGTCGGCGGCGAGTGCCCGTACTACGCCTGCGTCCCGACGAAGATGATGCTGCGTGCCGCCGACCTGCTGGCCGAGGGCCGCCGCATCCCGGGGATGGCCGGGGACTCCTCCGTACGGCCGGACTGGTCGCCGGTGGCGGCCCGGATCCGCGACGAGGCCACCGACGGCTGGAACGACAAGACCGCCGCCGATCGGCTCACCGGCAAGGGCGTGACGCTGGTCCGCGGCCGGGGCAGGATCACCGCTCCGCGCGAGGTCACCGCCGCCGGCCGGACGTTCCGGGCCCGGCGCGGCATCCTGGTCAACATCGGTACGGAGCCGTCCGAGCCGCCGATCGACGGGCTGGCCGGGACGCCGTTCTGGACCAACCGCGAGGCCGTCCGCGCCGAGCGGGCACCCGGCTCCCTGCTGGTGCTGGGCGGCGGCGTGGTCGGTGTCGAGATGGCGCAGTCCTTCGCCCGCTTCGGCACCGAGGTCACGATCGTGGAGATGGCCGACCGGCTGCTCTCGTCCGATGAGCCCGAGTCGTCCGAGCTGATCGCCAAGGTGTTCCGGAACGAGGGCATCACGGTACGGACCAGGGCCAAGGTGACCGGCGTTCGGCACCACGACGACGCGTTCACCCTCGAACTCGGCGGCGGTGGCGGTGACGGTTCCGGCGGCGGCGGCGAGCGGCTCACCGGCGAGCGGCTCCTGGTGGCGACCGGCAGGCACAGCGATCTCGCCGGCCTCGGCATCGGGGCGGCAGGGCTCGACGAGGGCGCCAAGACGATCCCGGTCGACGGCGACATGCTCGCCGCCGACGGCCTCTGGGCGATCGGGGACGTGACGGGCAAGGGTCAGTTCACCCACATGTCGATGTACCAGAGCGCGATCGCCGTCCGGGACATCCTCGGCGAGGCGGGCCCGCAGGCCGCCTACCGCGCCGTTCCGAGGGTCACGTTCACCGATCCCGAGATCGGCGCGGTCGGCCTCACCGAGGCCCAGGCCCGCGACCAGAACCTTCCCGTCCGTACGGGCTACGCGCCGATCCCGGAGTCGGCGCGCGGCTGGATCCACAAGGCCGGGAACGAGGGCTTCATCAAGCTGGTCGAGCAGACGGAGCAGGGCATTCTCATCGGCGCCACCGCGGCGGGCCCGTACGGCGGCGAGATCCTCGGAGCGCTGGCCGTCGCCGTCCATGCCGAGGTCCCCGTCGCGGTCCTGCGCGACATGATCTACGCCTACCCCACGTTCCACCGCACCATCGAGACCGCCGTCGCGGCTCTGAACGAGTGAGGCGCCGCCCTGAACGAGTGAGGCGCCGCCCCGATGGGGCAGGATCGTTCGCATGAACCGCCTGAAGGACGCGACGAGCCCGTACCTGCTCCAGCACGCCGGCAACCCGGTGGACTGGTGGGAGTGGTCGGACGAGGCGTTCGCCGAGGCGAAACGCCGGGATGTCCCGATACTTCTTTCGGTCGGATATGCCGCTTGCCACTGGTGCCATGTGATGGCGCACGAGTCGTTCGAGGACGAGGCGACCGCCGCGCTGATGAACTCGATGTTCGTGAACGTGAAGGTCGACCGGGAGGAACGGCCCGACGTCGACGCCGTCTACATGGAGGCCACCCAGGCCATGACCGGCCAGGGCGGCTGGCCCATGACGGTGCTGATGACGCCTGAAGGGCACCCGTTCTACTGCGGGACGTACTTTCCCCGGCCCCAGTTCCAGGCGCTGCTCCAGGCCGTGAGCAAGGCATGGAACGAGCAGCGCGACGAAGTGGTGGGGCAGGGCCAGCAGGTCGTGCAGGCTCTGACGTCGCGCGGGCCTCTGGCGAGCGGCGGAACGGAACCGCCCAGCGAAGAGAAGCTGGCGGCAGCGGTGCAGGTGCTCGCGCGCTCGTACGACACCGCACGCGGCGGTTTCGGTGGCGCGCCCAAGTTCCCGCCGTCCATGGCGCTGGAGTTCCTGCTGCGGCACCACGCCCGTACACAGGACGCCGAAGCGCTCGCGATGGCCGGGCACACCCTTGAGGCGATGGCGCGCGGCGGTATGTACGACCAGTTGGGCGGTGGATTCGCCCGCTACTCGGTGGACGACGCCTGGGTGGTACCGCATTTCGAGAAGATGCTGTACGACAACGCGCTCCTCGCACGGGTCTACGCCCACTGGTGGCGGCTCACGGGCAACCCGTTCGCGCGGCGGATCGCGCTCGAGACGTGTGACTGGATGCTGCGCGACCTCACCACGCCCCAAGGAGGTCTCGCGTCGGCGCTCGATGCCGACAGTGAGGGCGTGGAGGGCAAGTTCTACGTCTGGACGCCGGAACAGTTGCGCGAGGTCCTCGGCGAGGAGGACGGCGCGTACGCGGAGACCCTGTTCGAGGTGACCGGGACGTTCGAGCACGGCTCATCGGTGCTGCAACTCTTGCGCGACCCCGAGGACCTGGAGCGCTACGAGCGGATCCGCACGGCGTTGCTAGAGGCGAGGCAGCAGCGCATCCCGCCGGCCCGGGACGACAAGGTGGTGGCCGCCTGGAACGGCCTGGCCGTCGCGGCGCTCGCCGAGTGCGGGGCCTTGCTGGACCGGCCGGACCTGGTCTCCGCCGCGTCCGAGGTGGCCGGACTCGTCATCCGGCTGCACATGAGCGACGACGGCCGTCTCGTACGGACGTCGCGCGAGGGCGTGGCAGCGGCCAACTCGGGCGTTCTCGAGGACTACGCCGACGTTGCGGAGGGCCTGCTCGCCCTGCACGGGGTCACGGGGGACCCGGCGTACGTACGGCAGGCGGGCCTGCTCCTGGACACGGTGCTGGACCGGTTCGCCGATGGTGCGGGCGGCTTCTTCGACACCGCCGACGATGCCGAGCGGCTCTTCCGCAGGCCGCAGGACCCGACCGACAACGCGACCCCGTCCGGGCAGTTCGCGGCGGCGGGCGCGCTGCTGTCGTACGCGGCGCTGACCGGCTCGCCCCGCCACCGCGAGGCGGCCGGGACGGCGCTGGCGCCCGCCGGGCTGCTGGCCGACCAGCACGCCAGGTTCGCGGGCTGGGGGCTGGCGGTGGCGGAGGCGTTCGCGACCGGGCCGGTGGAGATCGCGGTACTCGGCCCGCGCGAGGACGAGCGGACCCGCACGCTGCACCGGACGGCCCTGATGGCGGTCACGCCGGGCGCGGTGGTGAGCATCGGCGAGCCGGGGGCCACGGAGGTACCTCTCCTTGAGGGACGCGGGCTGGTCGATGGGGCCCCGGCGGCGTACGTGTGCCGCGGGTTCAGCTGCCGGCTGCCCGTGACGACCGCTCGTGATCTCGGTCATGAGCTGCGGATCTGACCGGATCGCTTGGCGTGTGCGTTGGTGGGTTGATGGGTGCGTTGGTTGGTGTGCCGGTCCGTTTTATGGCACTGTGACCTTGCTCTCCCCTTCCCTCAGTGTTACCAATAAGTGGTGTTACCAATGAGTAGGCATGTCGATGAGTAGCTGAGGCAGGGCCTGTGAAGCTCGGACATCCTGCCGGGGTGGCCGGCGGTGGACCGGGTATCTGGACGGTGACCGCACCCGTGCCTCAGAGTGATCAGGACCGCAGGCGAGAGAACCGCAGGCGAGAGAACCGCAGGGCCAGCAAGACCGCAGGGCGAGCAAGAACCGCAGGGCTAGCAAGACCGCAGGGCGAGCAAGAACCGCAGGGCTAGCAGAGGCAAGAGTCGTGGGGGCCGCCAGGCCACGCTGTGAGGGAGTGTTGCCGTGCGCAAGCCGGACCGCCGGGTTCTTCCGACGATCATCGGCGTTTCGGTGCTGACGACGCTGGCCGCCAACGGGGCGGTGCTGGTCGCGCACGGGCAGGGCGGTCCCGACACCAGGACCAATGCCGAGCACCAGAAGTTCGTCGCCACCTCCGGCAGCACCCGGCTCTCGCCCACGGCCGTCGCGCCGCTGGGCAAGCGGCTCGACCCACACATCCTGATCGCGGCGCCCACGGCGCTGCCGGCCGGCACGGTCGACAAGGTCCGCCGCACCAAGGGCGTGGCGGGCGCAGAGGTCGTCGACGCGGTGCAGGCCGTCGTCGCCGGCAAGCGAGTGGGCATGCTCGGCGTCGAGCCGTCCACGTTCCGCAACTTCACCCCCAAGCCGACCGCCCAGTCCGACTCGCTGTGGCGCAACGTGGCCGCGGGCGATGTGGCCATCTCGTTCACGATGGGTAGTGACGGCGGCGTCCAACTCGGCAGCCAGGTGCCGGTGGGCGGGCAGCAGCGGCAGGCGCAGACGCGGGTCGGCGCGTACGCCACGATGGGCATCGGCGACGTCGACGCGGTGATCTCCCGGGCGACCGCGCGGACGCTGGGCGTGCCGACGGGCAACGCGATGCTGGTCAGCGTGCCGAAGAAGAAGGTCACCGGCTACCTCAAGCACATCCGCAAGATGCTGCCCAAGGGCGCCAAGGCGGTCGAGGTCAACCCCAAGATCGACTACCCCGAGCCCGGCAAGGTCCCCACCGCGCAGGGCAAGGTGATGACCGCCCAGCAGGTGCAGACCGTGATCCGCGCCGCCCAGACGCGGCTCGGTTTCCCGTACGTGTGGGGCGGCGAGTCCGAGGCCGAGGGCGGCTACGACTGCTCCGGGCTGATGCAGTACGCGTTCGCCAAGGCCGGGATCAGGCTGCCCCGGGTGGCCGCCGACCAGGCCCGGGCCGGCTGGGTGATCCCGTACGGCAAGGCCCGGCCGGGCGACATGCTGATCTGGGCGAACGACCCGACGGCGCCCGGCTACATCTCGCACATCGCGCTCTACATCGGCAACGGCAAGATGATCGCCGCACCGCGCCGGGGCACCGTCGTCCAGGTCCAGAACGTCTACACGCGCAACATGAAGGGCGCCGTCCGGGTCAACCCGGGCCACTCCAACCGCATCGCCGGCTGAGCCCGGCGGACTCTGGACCGCTACGACCGGTAGTCCAGATATGAAGGGCCCGGCACGAACGACACAGACGGCGTCCCAGACGGCCGACACGACCGGCCGACACAGAAGGCCGACACGGACGGCTCAGAGCGGGAGTCCGGCGGCCAGGAACTCCAGGTTCTGGTCGACGAGCGCCGGCAGGTCCACGGCGCCGTCGCTGTCCAGCCAGGCGTACAGCGCCGACTGGAGCACGCCCATCACCGCCCATGAGAACGCCTGGATCCGCGCGTCGCCCGGGTCGAGGCCGACCCGCTCGGCGACGATCTCGCCGACCACGGCGAGCGTGCCCGTGCGCATCGAGTCGAACATCCGGGCGCGCAGCGCCGGGACCTCGATCATCATCCGGGTCCGGGAGAACATCGTCGCCTGCTCGTTCTCGAACACGAACGGGAAGATGTCCCGGAACACGGCCCGCAGCGCCTCGATCGGGGTCAGTTCCGGCGGCTGGGCGCGGAACATCTCGGCGAGGATCGGGTCGTACTCGTCCTCGATGACGACGTCTTCCTTGGTGGGGAAGTAGCGGAAGAACGTACTGGGCGAGATCTCCGCCGCCGCGCTGATCTGCTCCACGGTGGTCGCGTCGTAGCCGTGCTCGGTGAAGAGCCGGAGGGCGTGGTCCTGGATCGCCCTCCGGGTCCGCAGCTTCTTGCGCTCCCGCAGCGGCAGCCCCTGCAGGCGGTCGGCGAAGCGGTCCAGGGACAGCTCAGGAGGCGGCGTGCTCATTCTTCGATTCTCGGGCATCGGCGGGCGGCTCCGCACGTCCCGCGCCGCCGTCCGCGCCGCGACCCGGCTGGAAGGCGGCCACCAGCACCGCCACGATCACGGTGGCGAGCGCGCAGACGGCCAGTGACGCGTTCATCCCCTGGACGTAGGCGTCCCGGGCCGAGGCCAGCAGCGCGGGGTCGCCCAGCCGATCGGCGAGCTCGGCCGCTCCGGCGACCGAGTCACGGGCGGTCTCGGCGGCGGGCGCGGGGAGGCCGGCGAGGTCGAGCCGGTCGCGGTAGACCGAGGCGACCAGGCTGCCCAGCCCGGCGATCCCCAGCGCCGCGCCGGTCTGCCGCAGCGCCTGCACCAGCCCCGAACCGCGCCCCGCCTGGTCGTCGGGCAACCGGGACAGCACGGTGTCCATCGCGGGCACCATGGTTAGCCCGATGCCCACGCCGGTCACGCTCAGCCAGAACGCGGTGTACGGGTAGGCCGTGAACGAGAAGGTGCTGTACGGGTCGGTCCCGGTGGCGTTGGCGAGGGTGGCGTCGGTGAGCGCGGCGTCGGTGAGCGCGCCGGCGCCGAGACCGGCCGCCAGCACCAGCAGCCCGGCGACCATGATCGGCTTGGCCCCGGTACGGCCCGTCAGCCGCTCGGTGACCAGCCCGCCGACCATCAGGCCGAGCAGCATCGGGATCAGCCGCAGCCCGGTACCGAAGACGCCGTGGCCCTGCACGACCTGGAGGAACTGCGGGAGGACGAACAGCGCGCCCGCCATGACCAGCGAGCCGGTCGTACCGGCGATCAGGGCCCACAGGAACGTCCGGTCCCGGAACAGCCCCACGTCCATGATCGGCTCCCGGGCCCGGAGTTCCCACCGGACGAACGCGGTCAGCAGGAGCAGCCCGCCCAGGACGGCCGCCAGCGTGAGCGGGTCCGTCCAGCCCCGCGCCGGTCCCTCGATGACCCCGTACACCAGTGCCACCAGACCGGCCATCGACAGCAGCGAGCCGGCCCAGTCGACCCGGGGCGCGGCGGGGTCGCGCGACTCGGGCAGCAGCAGCGCGATCGCGATCGCGCCGATCACCGCCGGCGGGACGTTGACCAGGAAGATCGAGCCCCACCAGAAGTGCTCCAGCAGCCAGCCGCCCAGCAGCGGGCCGAGCGGCAGGCCGAGCGCCATCGAGGCCGTCCAGACCGCCACCGCGCGGGTGCGCTCCTCCGGCGGGAAGATCGCGGGCAGCATCGACATGGACAGCGGCAGCACGATCGCCGCCCCGACGCCCATCAAGAGCCGGGCCGCGATCACCCCGCCGGCGCCGGTGGCCAGTGCCCCGGCCAGCGAGGCCGCGGCGAAGATCGCCAGGCCGAGCAGCAGCAGCCGCTTGCGGCCGAACCGGTCACCCAGCAGCCCGGCCGGGAGCAGCAGCGCCGCGAAGACCAGCACGTAGGAGTCCACGATCCACTGGAGCGCGCTGGTGCTCGCGTTCAGCTCCGCCGAGAGCGTGGGCAGCGCCACGTTCAGGATCGTCAGGTCGAAGCCCAGCGCCAGCAGGCTGAGCGAAAGCGCGCCCAGTCCCCACCACCGGCGGGCATGGCCCGTGTGTTCATGGCCAGTGTGTTCATGGCCAGTGTGTCCCGGGCCGGTGTGTCCAGAGCCCGTGTGTCCAGGGCCTGTGGATTCGTGCTTCGTGTGTTCGTGGCTCGACTTGGCATGGCTCGCCATCGAGAGTCACCCCCTGTTGAATGCTTCTACTAAATGACAGTAACTCTCAAAAGAGTGTGAGTGTCAAGATGTCGGCAGCATGCCGGGGCTCCGCCCCTGCGCCGGGACCCGGTCCTGCGCCGGGATCCGGGCCTGCGTGCCCTCTCGACCCTGGAGGGAATGCGGTGTAATTTTGATTACATGACTACGAGCGAAGCGGCCGAGGAGTTGCGGGGCTGGTTCTCCGGGCGGCTGCCGGAGGGCTGGTTCGAGGGCGCGCCCGAGATCGTCCTGGACCGGGAAGAGGTCAGCGTGGTCGGCCGGCTGCCCGAGCCGGCCGCGGCCGGCGGGGTGAGCGAGACCGAGCGCGCGGGAGTACTGGCCGGCCATATCAACCGGTTCCGCGAGGACACCCGTGACCAGCGCATCGCCATCGCCAGGGAGGCCGAGCACCGGTTCGGCCACAAGGTCTCCTGGGGCGCCGCCTGCGGCGACCAGCGGGAGATGTTCACGACGCTGTCGGTGCCGGTCATGACCCGGCTGCGCCAGCCCGAGCGCCGCGTACTGGACACCCTGGTCGAGGCGGGCGTCGCGCGCAGCCGCAGCGACGCGCTGGCCTGGTGCGTGCGGCTGGTCGGCAAGAACACCGACGAGTGGCTGGCCGAGCTGCGCGACGCCCTGGAGTACGTCGAGCGCGCCCGCGCCGCCGGCCCCAGCGCCTGACCGTTCCCCTGGCCCGGCCCAGCGATCCGGCCAGTGATCCTGCCCGGCGCCCCGGGTCGGTGCTCCGGCCCGGCCCGCCGCTTCCTTACGTGATCACAACGGTGGCAAGGTGTGATCATGGTAATGACCTGGCCTAATGTGCCAGGAAGAGGGGGCGGGCACGGGACGCGGGCAGGGACACGGACGCGGTCGGGGGGTTGCGGTCATGGGCGGACTTCGCTGTCTGGACGGTTCATCGCTGGCGGTGCTGCCCGTCGCGTCGCTGGATCGCGGCGGCACCCCGTACGAGGTCACCCTGGAGCTGCGCCGCGACGGCGACTCGTTCGGCGCGGTGGGGGAGCGCTGCGGGCACGTCCTGGCAGCCCTCGCCGAGCAGGTGGCGGCGGCCCGCGCGGAGGACTCCCCGCAGGCCGCGCGCTGGCCGGACCCCGACGACCGGTTCCCGGCCAAGGCGTCCGGGACCGACAGGGGAATCGACAAGGGGACCGACAAGGGGATCGACAGGGAGACCGAGCTTTTCGCGTTCCGCTACCGCGACCGCGGCGACGTGGCCAGTACCGGCGAGCTGCGGTGCACCCTGCGCACGTCCTCGGTCTGGGTCGGCCCGCAGGGCTCCCCGTACGGACGGTGGCGGCGGGCCAGGCGCGCGGTCATCGAGGCCTGGGGCGCCGGCGGACGGGGCGTACGCGCCGTGCTCACCTCCGCTGAGCTGGCCCGATTCCTGCGTGACCTGCTCGCCGAGGCCGAACGGGCCGGAGCGGGCCATCGCGACCAGCGAGGTCGCGCCGTCGGCTAACCTCCATACCGCGGTGATCGGACCGCCGCCGCCTTCCCCGGGCTCGCTCCCGTGTTCATGCGCCGCGTTCGTGGGCCGTGTTCACGTGCCGTGTTCATGCGAGGGGCGCGTTATGGCTGATTCGGTGCGATATATATCGCCCCGAGGTCATAATTGGGCATCGTCCTGTACGGGGGACGGCCGCGCGAAGGGAAACCCGCATGGGGGTTCGGCGAGGTGACGGGGGTCGGCGAGGTGACCGAGCCGGCAGCGACGTCCAGGGCGAACGGGGAGACGGGGTGCGAGGGAATTCCGGTACCGGAGCCGACGGCTCGGGGCCGAAGGAGAACGGGTCCGAGCCAAAAGAGCACGGCTCGGGGCCGAAGGAGAAACTGAGCTCCGCGATCCGCCGCAGCGGCCCGTACGGCGCGATCAGGGACGCCGTCTACCGGATGTACGAGCGGCGGGTCGAGTCCTCGCTGGCCACCGACATCATCCCCCGGCATGTCGGCGTCATCCTGGACGGCAACCGGCGCTGGGCCCGCTCGATGGGGCTGACCGACGTCAACCGGGGCCACCAGAGCGGCGCCGCGAAGATCTTCGAGCTGCTGCAGTGGAGCACCGAGGCCGGCGTCGAGGTGGTCACGCTGTGGCTGCTGTCCACCGACAACCTCACCCGCCCGGCCCGCGAGCTCGAGCCGCTGCTGCAGATCATCGAGAACACCGTCAGCAAGCTCGCCGCCGACGGCTGGCACGTCAAACCGGTCGGAGCGCTCGACCTGCTGCCCGACAAGACCGCACGCGTCCTGAAAGATGCCCAAGAGGCCACATCCGACGCCCCCGGCCTGATTGTGAACGTCGCCGTTGGGTATGGAGGTAGACGTGAGATCGCTGATGCGGTGCGCTCTCTGCTCATCGAGCAGGCGGCAAAAGGCACCAGCATCGAGGAACTCGCCGAGGGCCTCGACGTGGAGCACATCGCGGAGCATCTCTACACGCGCGGTCAGCCGGACCCCGACCTGGTCATCCGCACTTCAGGGGAGCAGCGTCTCTCGGGGTTCATGCTCTGGCAGAGCGCCCACTCGGAGTTCTACTTCTGCGAGGTCCACTGGCCGGACTTCCGCAAGGTCGACTTCCTGCGGGCGGTCCGCTCGTACGCCGCGCGGCACAGGCGCTTCGGTTCCTAAGGGCCGGCCGTCACCTCTCCAGGGGCGGTCGCCCCTGCCGAGGCCGTCGCCGACCACCGCCCCGGGCCAGGGCCTCCCTGGCCGTACGGGGGCGGACTGTGGCGCCACCGATAGTTCCCCTCTTCTCAGGGAGATCGAGTGGCCACAACCTCCGCGCGCCGTCCCGGCACCGGGATCCCCACCGGGACGGACTCCGTCCCGGTTCGGCGCACGTACGTCCTCGACACCAGCGTCCTGCTCGCCGACCCGGGGGCGATGACCCGGTTCGCCGAGCACGAGGTCGTACTTCCCATCGTCGTCATCTCCGAGCTCGAGGCCAAGCGGCACCACCCGGAGCTCGGCTACTTCGCCCGCCAGGCGCTGCGCACGCTGGACGACCTCCGCCTGGAGAACGGCCGGCTGGACGAGGCGCTGCCGCTGGGCGACCAGGGCGGGACCCTGCGGGTGGAGCTCAACCACTCCGACCCGAGCGTGCTGCCCGACGGCTTCCGGCTGGGTGACAACGACACCCGGATCCTGTCGGTGGCCGGCTGGCTGGCCCGCGAGGGCCGCGACGTCGTGCTGGTCTCCAAGGACCTGCCGATGCGGGTGAAGGCGTCGGCCGTCGGGCTGGCGGCCGAGGAGTACCGGGCCGAGCTGGCGGTCGTCGAGTCCGGCTGGACCGGGATGCGCGAGCTGGAGATCTCCGGCGGCCGGGTGGAGGAGCTGTACGAGTCGGGGCAGGCCGACCTGGAGGAGGCACGGGACCTGCCGTGCCACACCGGGCTGCGGCTGCTGTCCGAGCGCGGCTCCGCGCTCGGCCGGGTCCAGCCCGACAAGTCCGTACGGCTCGTCCGCGGCGACCGCGAGGTCTTCGGGCTGCGCGGCCGGTCGGCCGAGCAGCGGATCGCGCTGGACCTGCTGATGGACGAGGACGTCGGCATCGTCTCGCTGGGCGGCCGTGCCGGCACCGGCAAGTCGGCGCTGGCGCTGTGCGCCGGCCTGGAGGCCGTGCTGGAGCGCCGCAGGCACCGCAAGGTGGTGGTCTTCCGCCCGCTGTACGCGGTCGGCGGCCAGGAGCTCGGCTACCTGCCCGGCAGCGAGAACGAGAAGATGTCGCCGTGGGGCCAGGCCGTCTACGACACCCTCTCGGCCGTGACGACCCCGGAGGTCATCGAGGAGGTTTTGGACCGTGGCATGTTGGAGGTCCTGCCGCTGACCCACATCCGGGGCCGCTCGCTGCACGACGCGTTCGTGATCGTCGACGAGGCGCAGTCGCTGGAGCGCGGCGTGCTGCTCACCGTGCTGTCGCGGATCGGTGCCGGCTCGCGCGTCGTGCTGACCCACGACGTCGCGCAGCGCGACAACCTGCGGGTCGGGCGGCATGACGGGGTCGCGGCGGTCGTCGAACGGCTCAAGGGGCATCCGCTGTTCGCGCACGTCACGCTGACCCGTTCGGAACGGTCCCAGATCGCGGCCCTGGTGACCGACATGCTCGGTGATGTGGGCGGCTGACACGTCCCTGACAGCGGTTCCGGGCCCCGGCGAACTCGCCGGGGCCCGGCCCGTTCCCGGCCCGCCAGCCGCCCGTTCCGGGGCCGATCCCGGCCCGTTCCCGCGCGGGTCCGGATCCGTGCCGGATCGATCACAGCAAGTGATCACTAAACATCACTCCGTGTAACTGTGATGAAGGTCACATCTCCCTGGCCGAGGGCGAGGAATCCCAGCTCGCATCGCCGTTTCCGGAGTTCTTCGCGCTGGTTGACAAGCGCCCCATCCCTAGCATTCATCTCGTTTCGGTTGCAGAGCATGCCCGCGACTCAGGCATTGTGTGTCCCCGTAAGCACCCCCCGAGCGGTGTGCCTCTCCTCGCACCCCCTGTTTTCGCGAGGCCGAGGCGGCGGTCCGGGGAGGTGAAAACAGCTCATGCGCGTGCCCATGCGCGCATGACCGTCGGAAGGACCGCCTTGTACGGAGACCGTTCCGGGTCCCCTAGGCGAGACGAACGACAGAGCTTTGCCCCCCACGACCCCTTGGGCCAAGAGTCCTACGGCCAGGAGTCCTACGGCCAGGAGTCCTACGGCCAGGAGCCACTCGGCCAGGAGCCCTTGGGTCAAGCGCCACTGGCTCCAGCGCCACAGGGCCAGGAGCCACTGGGGCAGGAGCCACTGGGCGCTTACGGCGTCTCGCGTGAGGACGACGTGAAGGTGGCAGGTTCCCCGTTCGCCGCTCCCCCCTACGGCCAGGACGCCGGTGGCGATACCGCCACCATGGGCGCGGTCCGGGGCGAGGAGCTCGCGAGCGGTCACCCGCACCGTTCCGGCCGGCGTCCCGGCGAAGTGGGCGGACGCGCGGGCAAGCGCACCGGCATGAAGATCGCCGCCGTTGCCGCGGGTGCGGCCGTCGTGGTCGGCGGCGGTGCGGCCACCGCGCTGGCGCTGACCGGAGGCGACGGCAAGGCCACGGTGTCCTCCGCTCCGGCCGACGCCGCCCAGGCGGCGCCCCCCATCGACCCGCAGGTGTTCCAGCAGCAGCGCCGCGAGCAGGCGACCGACCGGGCCAACCGGGCGGCCAGGCAGGCACCGGAGAAGCGTCCGGTGCTGCTGCCGAAGGGCAGCCCCATTCCGAAGAAGACGCCGAAGAAGGACGAGGGCGGCGGTGGCGGGACCCCGACGGAGGGCAACCCCGTCCCGGCGGGCGTGGCCCAGGCGTACGCCAAGTCGGTCATGGACGACCCCGGCACCCAGTTCGGCTGCCTGCAGAAGCTGTGGAACAAGGAAAGCCACTGGAACTACAAGGCGGCCAACCCCAGCTCGGGCGCGTACGGCATCCCGCAGGCCCTGCCGGGCTCCAAGATGGCCAGCGAGGGCGCCGACTGGAAGACCAACTACAAGACCCAGATCCGCTGGGGGCTCGGCTACATCGACAACCGCTACGGCACCCCCTGCAAGGCCTGGGGACACTCGCAGGACGTCGGCTGGTACTAGCCGGCCGCCCTCAGCGTCTCCTGGCGCCTCAGCCGTCCTCAGGGCGCCCAGGACCGGTCAGGGCGCGGCGGGACGGGTCATCGACAGGACGTCCAGGGCCGCGTCGAGCTGCTCCACGGTGAGCCGGCCCTCGTCGACGTGGCCGCGTTCCAGGACGACCTCGCGGATCGTCCTGCGCTCGTTCAGGGCCTGCTTGGCGACCTTGGCCGCCTCCTCGTACCCGATGTAGCGGTTCAGCGGGGTCACGATCGAGGGGGACGACTCGGCGTACTCGCGCATCCGCTCCTCGTCGGCCTCGATGCCGGCGACGCACCGGTCGGCCAGCAGCCGCGACACGTTCGACAGCAGGGTGATCGACTCCAGCGTGTTGCGGGCCAGCATCGGCAGCATCACGTTGAGCTCGAAGCTGCCGGAGGCACCGCCGAACGCGATCGCGGCATCGTTGCCGATGACCTGCGCGGCCACCTGGGCGACCGCCTCGGGGATCACCGGGTTCACCTTGCCCGGCATGATCGACGAGCCGGGCTGCAGATCGGGCAGCCGGATCTCGGCCAGTCCGGCGCGCGGGCCCGAGCCCATCCAGCGCAGATCGTTCGCGATCTTGGTGAGGCCGACCGCGATCGTGCGCAGTGCCCCGCTCGCCTCGACCAGCCCGTCCCGGGCGCCCTGCGCCTCGAAGTGGTCGCGCGCCTCGGTCAGCGGCAGCCCGGTGGCGCGCGCGATCTCGGCGATGACGCGGGCGGCGAAGCCCGGCGGGGTGTTGATGCCGGTACCGACCGCGGTGCCGCCCAGCGGCAGCTCGGCGAGCCGGGGGAGCACCGCCTCCAGCCGCTCCACCCCGTACCGGACCTGGGCGGCGTAACCACCGAACTCCTGGCCCAGCGTCACCGGCGTGGCGTCCATCAGATGCGTCCGCCCCGACTTGACCACGGTCGCGAACTCGTCCGCCTTGGCCGCGAGCGCGCCCTCCAGATGGCGCAGCGCGGGGATGAGGTCGCCCGTGACGGCTCCGGTGGCCGCGATGTGGATGGAGGACGGGAACACGTCGTTGGACGACTGTGAGGCGTTCACGTGGTCGTTGGGATGCACCGGACGGCCCAGCCGCTCTTCCGCGAGCGTGGCGATGACCTCGTTGGCGTTCATGTTCGAGGAGGTCCCGGAGCCGGTCTGGAACACGTCGATCGGGAACTGGTCGTTCCATCGGCCCGCGGCGACCTCGTGCGCCGCCGAGCTGATCGCCACGGCCAGGCCCGCGTCCAGCACGCCGAGCTCGGCGTTCACCGTGGCGGCGGCCGCCTTGACATGGCCGAGCGCGGCGATGTGCACGGCCTCCAGCGGCCGTCCCGAGATCGGGAAGTTCTCGACCGCCCGCTGCGTCTGCGCGCGCCACTTCGCCGTCGCCGGGACCCGCACCTCGCCCATCGAATCGTGCTCGACCCGGTACTCGTGCTCGACCCGGTACTCGCGCTCGACCTCGGTCATGGGAAGCCACCTCCGGAAACGAATCTATCCCTGCCCTCGCGACAGCTCCGGCAGCGACTCGATCATTCCCGGTGGTCAGCCTCCGGTGGTGCTCTGCTGGACCGCGCTCTTCTGGACGGTGTACGACTTGCGCTCGCCCGGCCCGCCGGCCGGCTGCTGCCGGCCGTTCAGCCAGACCTCGCAGGCCCCGGCGTCGTGGACGACGGCGGTGAGGCTCGGCTGGTCGTACTGCCGGGCGTCGCCCTTGGCGAGGATCTCGTCCGCGAGCACGTGCAGGGCGGGACCCGGCACCGAGACGAAGATCTTGCAGGGGCCGGTACGGGCCCGCACGACCAGCGTGCTGGAGCCGGCGCCGGGTGGCGCGACCGCCTGGCCCGCGCCTCCTTGCGAGGCCCCGGCCGGGGACGTGGGGGAGGGCCCGGGGCTCTCCTTCATCATGCCGACGATCAGCGCGGTGGCGCCGATCCCGCAGGACGCCACGGTGGCGCCGATCAGCGCGATCACCGCCATCATCCGCAGCCGCGGTGTCGGCGGCCGGCGGCCGGCCCGGGGCCCGGTCAGCGCCCGTTCGAGCCGGTCCACCGCGCGGGCGTGGCTGAGCCTGCGGGTGGGGTTCTTCTCCAGCAGCCCGGCGATCACCGGGCCGAGTGCCCCGGCGTTCTGCGGTGTGGGCGGCGACTCGTTGGCCAGCGCGCTGAGCGTGGCCATCACGTTCTCGCGCTCGAACGGCGGCCGGCCTTCCAGCGCCGCGTACAGGGTGGCGCCCAGCGACCACAGGTCCGAGCGCGGGGTCGCCTTCTCCCCGGCCGCGACCTCGGGCGCCACGTATGCGGGCGATCCCATGAAATGGCCTGATCTGGTCAGGCTGGCCGACCCGGACGAGAAGGCCAGCCCGAAATCGGTCAGCACGACCCGGTCGCCGTCCAGCAGCACGTTGCTGGGCTTGAGATCGCGGTGCACGATGCCGGCCTTGTGGGCGGCGGCGAGCGCCTCCAGCAGCTGCCGGCCGATGTGTCCCACCTGCTCGGGCGGCAGCGGCCCGGACCGCTCGACCAGCTCCTCGAGGTTGGGCGCCTCGATCAGCTCCATCACGATCCAGGGCCGGCCCTGCTCGATCACCACGTCGTAGACCTCGACGATCGAGGGGGTGCGCAGCTGGGCCGGCGCCCGCGCCTCGCGCAGGGTGCGGCGATAGAAGACCACCCGGTCGTCCTCGGACAGGTCGCCGGGCAGCCGCAGCTCCTTGATCGCTACAGCGCGATCGAGGAGATCGTCATGCCCTCTCCACACGGTGCCGTTGGCACCCTGACCTATTTCCGAGACCAGCCGGTAGCGCGTCGCGAGCACGAGGCGCTCTGACTGAGACATGGCGGAAAAGATACCGGAGTGGCCACGCGGTCATTGGGGAGACTTCGCGACTAAGTTGGATTCGGGGCCAATACGGCAAAACTACCCACCGGTCACCTACGGCCGATGCTCAGCACCGGACCGGTGGAATCGGCGAAGAAATCGTTGCCCTTGTCGTCCACGACGACGAACGCGGGGAAGTTTTCGACCTCGATCCGCCACACCGCCTCCATCCCCAGCTCGGCGTATTCCAGGACCTCGACCTTCTTGATGCAGTCCTGCGCGAGCCGTGCGGCGGGGCCGCCGATCGAGCCGAGGTAGAAGCCGCCGTGCGCCTTGCACGCGTCGGTGACCTGCTGCGATCGGTTTCCCTTGGCCAGCATCACCATCGAGCCGCCGGCCGCCTGGAACTGCTCGACGTAGGAGTCCATCCGGCCGGCGGTGGTCGGGCCGAACGATCCCGACGCGTACCCCTCCGGGGTCTTGGCCGGACCCGCGTAGTACACGGCGTGGTCGCGCAGGTACCGCGGCATCGCCTCGCCCGCGTCCAGCCGCTCCTTGATCTTGGCGTGCGCGATGTCGCGCGCCACCACCAGCGGGCCCGACAGCGACAGCCGGGTCTTCACCGGGTAGCGGCCCAGCTCGGCACGGATCTCGTCCATCGGCCGGTTGAGATCGATCCGGACGACCTCGCCGTCCAGGTGCTCGTCGGTGGTCTCCGGCAGGTAGCCGGCCGGGTCGGTCTCCAGCCGCTCCAGGAACACGCCCTCGGCCGTGATCTTGGCGAGCGCCTGCCGGTCGGCGCTGCACGACACCGCGATCGCCACCGGGCAGGACGCGCCGTGCCGCGGCAGCCGGATCACCCGGACGTCGTGGCAGAAGTACTTGCCGCCGAACTGCGCCCCGATGCCCAGCTTCTGGGTGAGCTCGAAGACCTGCTGCTCCAGCTCCACGTCCCGGAACCCGTGCCCCAGCGGCGACCCTTCGGTGGGGATCGTGTCGAGGTAGTGCGCGGAGGCGTACTTGGCGGTCTTCATCGCATACTCGGCGGACGTGCCGCCCACCACGATGGCCAGGTGGTACGGCGGGCACGCGGCGGTACCCAGCGAGCGGATCTTCTCCTCGAGGAACGTCAGCATCCGCTTGGGGTTCAGGACGGCCTTGGTCTCCTGGAACAGGAACGACTTGTTCGCGCTGCCGCCGCCCTTGGCCATGAACAGGAACTTGTAGGCCTCGCCCGGCGCCGCGTACAGCTCGATCTGGGCGGGCAGGTTCGTGCCGGTGTTCTTCTCGTCCCACATCGTCACCGGCGCCATCTGCGAGTAGCGCAGGTTGAGCTTGGTGTACGCGTCGTACACGCCCCGCGAGAGGTGCTCCTCGTCGCTGCCGTCGGTGAGCACGTGCTGGCCGCGCTTGCCCATGATGATCGCGGTGCCGGTGTCCTGGCACATCGGGAGCACGCCGCCGGACGCGATGCCGGCGTTCTTCAGCAGGTCCAGCGCGACGAACCGGTCGTTCGGCGACGCCTCCGGGTCGTCCAGGATCCGGCGCAGCTGGCGCAGGTGCGCGGGCCGCAGCAGGTGCGAGATGTCGCGCATCGCGGTCTCGGTGAGCAGCCGCAGCGCCTCCGGCTCGACCTGCAGGAAGGTGCGCCCGCCCGCGTCGAACGTGGACACGCCCTCGGAGGTGAGCAGCCGGTACTCGGTGTCGTCGGGGCCGAGGGGCAGCTGGTCGGTGTGGGAGAACTCAGGCATCGAAGATCCTCGCGCGCGCATTCGGGTCGCATGCGGGGGGACGACCCCCGCATTCGGGACTGGGATGGGGCCGCCTACACATTTTGGCCGCTTACACAGTACGACCTGCCCGGGCCGCGGTTGCCGTCCCCCTCGGCTCCGCCGCCGCCGGCTCCGGCGCCCTGGCTCCGGCTCTGGCTCCGGAACGCGGCGGGGACGCAGAGCCCGGGGAGGACGCAGCCCGACGACGACCCCGGCGCCGACCAGGACGGCGCCGGCCAGATCGGCGGGGGCGGGCTCGCCCAGCCCGAGCGCCACGGTCGTGATCACGGCGCTGATCGGGATCAGGCCCGCGAACAGCCCGGCCCGGTCCGATCCCAGCCGGCCGATCGCGTCGTACCAGAGGAAGAACGCGACCGTCGTCACGATGACCGCCAGGTAGACGAACCCGGCCAGTTCGACCCCGGTCGGTGCTCGCAGCACCCCCCGGCCGTCAGCCACCAGTCCCACGGCCAGGAGCATCGGCGCGGCCAGCGCCGCGGAGTAGGCCGACACACGCAGCGCGCCCAGCCGGGGCAGCAGCGGCACCGCCAGCAGCGAGAAGCACACCTCGCCCACCAGGGCGCCCAGCGCCAGCAGCAGGCCGCGCGCCGTACCGCTGCCGAACCCGTTGGCCAGCGCCGCGCCGGCCGTCACCACGCAGGCCGACAGCACCACGGCCGGGGCCGGCCTGCGGCGTTCCAGCAGCGGCCCGGCCAGCGCCAGGGCCACCGGCACCGTCGCGATCACGGTCCCGATCGTGGCCGGGCTGGTGTCCTTGGTCGCGGCGACGATGCAGACGTTGAACGCGGCGAGCCCGGTCCCGGCGAGCAGGGCCAGCAGGAGCAGTTCGCGCGCCGTGGGGCGCGGCGCGGCCCGGCCGCGGCCGGTGATCCAGACGGCCCCGAACAGGATCAGGGCGGCCACCGCGTAGCGCATGGCCTGCCCGCCGAAGACCGGGTAGTCGGCGATCGTCGCGGAGACGGCGGTCAGCGTGCCGACGAGGAACATGGCGGAGCCGGCGCCGATCAGGCCCCGGGGACTGGTGGTCTCACTCATGGCATGGGACGCTAGGGCGCTCTTGGTCCTGGATACAGGGCCAATCGGAGCAATGGATACCGGACCAATCGATGGGGCGTGACGTCCGGTCGCCCTTCTGGCGCTGAAGGTGATGTGACCGACCTTCATCTGCCCCTCGACCGTTCCGCCGGACGGCTGGCCGCCCAGATCGCCGCCGGCTTCCGCGGCGCGATCCGCTCCGGCCGGCTCGCCGCCGGGACCAGGCTCCCCTCCAGCCGCGATCTGGCCCGCGACCTCGAGGTCTCCCGCGGCGTCGTGGTCACGGCGTACGAGCAGCTCATCGCCGAGGGCTTCCTGATCGCCCGGCGCGGCGACGGTACCCGCGTGGCGCGGCTGGCCCGGCCGGACGGCCCTCCACCCGTCCCAACGCCCCAGGGCATGCCCCAGGACCCGCCCGCCGGGCCGGGCGAGCCACACGGAGGCCAGACCCGGCAGGGCATCGCGTACGACCTGTGGCCGGGCACCCCCGACCTGGGGGCGTTCCCGCGCGAACGCTGGGCCGCGGCCGTCCGCGCCTCGCTGCGCGCCTTGCCGAACGAGGAACTGTCCTATCCCGACTACAAGGGTGCCCCGGTCCTGCGCGCCGAGCTGTCGGCCTATCTCGGCCGCGTCCGCGCCGCGTACACCGACCCCGACCAGGTCGTCGTCATGGGCGGGGTCGCCCACGGGATGTCGACCGTCGTCCGCGCGCTCCTGGCGGCCGGCCACCGCACGCTGGCGGTCGAGAACCCCACCAGCGTGCGCCAGCGGCCGATGCTGGAGTCCACCGGCATCCGGCTGATCCGCGTCCCCGTCGACCGGTACGGCCTGAACGTGGACGCGCTGTCCCGTACCGAGGCGCGCGCCGTCCTGGTCACGCCCGCGCACCAGTACCCGACCGGCGTGGTCCTGTCCCCGCACCGGCGGGCCGAGCTGATCGCCTGGGCACGCGCCGCCGACGGGCTGGTCATCGAGGACGACTACGACGCCGAGTTCCGCTACGACCGCGACCCGGTGGGCTGCCTCCAGGGCATCGACCCCGGGCGCGTGGTCCTGCTCGGCTCGGTCAGCAAGGCGCTCGCCCCCGCACTGCGCCTGGGCTGGGCCGTATGCCCGCCGGATCTGGCCGAATGGCTCCGTACGCACCGCGCGCACACGGACCTGGGCTCGCCCGTGCTGGAGCAGCACGCACTGGCCCACTTCATCCACAGCGGCGGCTACGACAGGCACCTACGCCTGATGCGCCGCCAGTACCGTACGCGCCGCGACGCGCTCGTGAGGGCCTTGCAGGAGCATGTGCCGGGCGCCGCCATACGTGGCGTCTCAGCGGGCATCCACCTCTACGTGGAACTCCCCAGGGGATGCGACGAGAGCGCGGTCGTGGCCGCCGCCGCACAGGCCGGCGTAGCGGTCGCGGGGGCCACGCCCATGTGGTCCCGGGAACGCGGCCCCAAGGCACTGCCCGCACTCGTCCTCGGATACGCGCGTACCAGCGAGACCCGCCTCGCCGAAGCCGCTCGTCTCCTGGGAGAAGTGGTTACCCAACGTGCCCAAGGGTAGTTACACGATCCCCGGTGAAGGAGGGACGCATGAGTCTGGAAGAGGCCGCGCGGCAGCTGAAGATGGCGGCCCATGACGCGCAGGTGGCGTTCGACTGTGTGGGGCTCGGCGACCTGGAACGTGCCCATGAGCACTCGCTCACCGCTCGCGCGGCAAGCGACGCCGCCCTGACGGCGGTAGCCCGCGCTCTGGAGGACATGACCCCCGAGGAAGCCCAAGCGGCAGGCGAACGGGCAGTAACGGCCCTGGAAGATGCCTGACGGACGCTGACGAAAGGGACGGGACGCCGGGAGACCGGCGTCCCGTCAGTCGATCAGGCGGCGGCGCATTCCCCGGACGGCGATGAGCCACATCAGCGCCGCAAAAAGGATCAAAGCGCCCAAATGACCCAAATCAACCAATGGTTCCAGCCCGAACACGGCGTGCCTGACCAGCTCGACGGTGTGGAAAAGGGGATTGAACAGCGCGGCGTTCTGGGCCCAGCCGGGGAGCGCGTCGACCGGGAAGAACGTGCCGGCGATCAGGAACAGCGGAGTGACCACACCGGTGATCACGTAGTCGAACGAGTTGATCGACGGGACGACCGATGAGGTCCACATCCCGAAAAGGCCGAAGCCCAGCGCCGTGATGAACACGATCAGCGGTACCAGCAGCATCCCGAACGACGGGTCCAGGCCGAAGAACAGCGCCACCACCAGGGGCGTGCAGGCATAGACCCCCGACTTGGCCGCGATCCACAGCGCCTCACCGGTGACCAGCTCATGGACGTCGACGGGCGCGGCCAGCATCGCGTCATAGGTGTGCTGGAACACGCGGCGGATGTAGCCGTTGAACATCCCCGGGAAGACCGAGGTGAACAGCGCCGCGATCCCGACCACCCCGGTGGCCACGAAGTCCAGGTACCGGTAGTCGCCGACCGCGGCCACCATCGACCCGAAGCCGTACCCGAAGGCCAGCAGCATGAAGGTCGGCTCCACCATGGAGGCGAACGACTGCGAGCCCCAGTAGCGCTTGAACAGCGCCAGCTCGTGTCGCCAGATCCCCCGTACGGGGGCCAGCTCGAAGCGCCGCAGCGGCGCCGGTGCCGTCATTCGACCCCCTCCCCGGTGAGCAGGACGAAGACGTCCTCCAGGTTGGCCGCGCGGCGTACCCCGTCGGGCCCCAGTTCCTCGTTCAGCGACGGCGGGATGTGCTCGGCCTTCAGCACCGACACCGAGGTGCCGGTACGCCGCGTGGGCAGGCCCGCGGCGCGCGTGAGCCGTTCGACCTCGGCCAGCCGGTCGGGCGGGCCGTAGTGCTCCACGACCTGGTCTCCGGCGTGCTCGGCGATCAGCTCGGCGGGACCGCCGCGCGCGACCACCCGGCCGTGCGACATCAGCGCGCACTCGTCGGCCAGCCGCTGGGCCTCCTCGATGTAGTGCGTCGACATCAGCACGGTGGTGCCGCCCGCCCGCAGCCCGTCGATCAGCCCCCACAGCTCCGCCCGTACCTGCGGGTCCAGGCCCACGGTCGGCTCGTCCAGCAGCACCAGGGCGGGCCGGTGCACCAGACCGCGGGCGATCAGCAGCCGGCGGCGCATCCCGCCCGAAAGATCGTCGACCTTGGTCCGCTGCCGCCCGGTGAGATGCGCCAGCTCCAGCGCGTCGTCGACGGCCGCCCGGCGGCGCTCCCGGGGCACCCGGTAGAGATGCGCGAACACCTCCAGGTTCTCCCGCGCGGTCAGCTCCTCGTCGAGGTTGTCCTGCTGCGGTACGACCCCCATCGCGGCCCGCGCGCGCTTGGAGTCACGGGGAACGGCGAAGCCGAGCACCTCGATCGACCCCTCGTCCGCGATGGCCTGCGCGGTGAGCAGCTTCATCGTCGTGGACTTGCCCGCGCCGTTCGGCCCCAGCAGCCCCAGGCAACTGCCCGCCTGTACCTCGAGATCGAGCCCGTCGACGGCCGTGAAGTCACCGAACCGCTTGACCACCTTGCGCAGGGCGATGGCGGGCCCCGCACCGCCGGTCCCCTCCCCGGCCACGATCGCGTGGCGCTGAACCGTCATACCCGCCACAGTAAGCATGAGAGGGAACATTCCCCAACGGATTTCGCCCTCCGGGCCGCTACTCTGGGAGCGTGGACACGCCCATCCGGCGCCCCGCCGAGCAGGCGACGCGCGTACGCGACCTGCGGGCCTCCGACGCCGACCGAGAGCGCGTGGTCAGCGTTCTAGGCGAGGCCCTCGCCGACGGCCGGATCACCATGGAAGAGCACTCCGAACGGACGACCCGCGCCTACGAGTCCCGCACCCTGGGCGAGCTGACCGGTATCACCGGCGACCTCAGCCCCGAGGAGTCCCAGCCGATCCTGGTGGACGACCGCCCCATCTCGGCCTTCTTCGGCCGGATGCGCCGCGAGGGCCGCTGGGTCGTCCCGGTCAAGCTCCCGGTGCTGGCCCTGTTCGGCACGGTCGAACTCGACCTGCGCGATGCCGTGCTGCAGCGCCGCCACATCGTCCTCGACTCCCTGGTCATCGGCGGCCGGATCCGCCTGATCGTCCCCGAGGGCGTCCAGGTCAACGTGACGGGCCGCACCATCCTCAGCACCCGCGAACTCCGCACCCGCCCAGCCGACCAGGGCCCCACCATCGAGATCGGCGGCACCCTGATCTGCGGCTCCATCAAGGCCAGAGCCCCCAAACGCTCCTTCCGCGACCGCATGAGAGCCCGCCGAGGCCGCTAGGGGTATTTACAGTATTTGCCTGGGGGACCACCCCCAGACCCCCAGGCGGACCGTTCGCCCCCTGCGCTCGCTGGCGCTCGCTCCGGGGCGCGCTCGGATCCGTGTGGGGGGCGGGAGCCCACCACCGGAACCGAGCGCGCCCCCCTTCGCGAGCGCAGCGAGCGAAGGGAGGCGCGAACGGTCCGCCCGGGGGTTAGGGGGGTGGCCCCCTAGCTAGCAGAGTCGAAGTTGATGGTGCTGTAGGCCCTCAGCTTGTTGAGGCGGTGTTCGCTGGCGACGGTACGGATGGTGCCGCTGCGGGAGCGCGTGACGAGCGAGTGGGTGAACGCCGAGTCGCGGCCGTACCGGACCCCGCCGACCAGTTCGCCGTCGGTGATGCCGGTGGCGGCGAAGAAGACGTCGTCGGAGGTGACGAGGTCGTCGGTGGTGAGCACGCGGCCCAGGTCGTGGCCGGCGTCGATCGCGCGCTGCTTCTCGGCGTCGTCCTGGGGCCACAGCCGGCCCTGGATCACGCCGCCCAGCGCCTTGATCGCGCAGGCGGCGATGATGCCCTCCGGGGTACCGCCGATGCCCAGCAGCAGGTCGGTGCCGGTGCCGTCGCGGGCGGCCATGATCGCGCCGGCGACGTCGCCGTCGGTGATCAGTTTCACCCGGGCGCCGGTCTCGCGGACCTCCTTGACCATGCCCTCGTGCCGGGGGCGGTCCAGGATGACCACGGTGACGTCGGACGCGGAGGAGCCCTTGGCCTTGGCGATCGCGCGGATGTTGTCGGCGGTCGGGCGCTCGATGTCGACCACGTCGGCCGCCTCGGGCCCGGTGACGAGCTTCTCCATGTAGAACACCGCGGACGGGTCGTACATCGAGCCGCGGGGCGCCACCGCGAGGACGGCGATGGCGTTGTTCATGCCGAGGGCGGTGAGCCGGGTGCCGTCGATCGGGTCGACCGCCACGTCGCACTCCGCCCCGCTGCCGTCCCCGACCTCCTCGCCGTTGAAGAGCATGGGGGCGTTGTCCTTCTCGCCCTCGCCGATGACCACGACACCCTTCATGGACACCGTGTTGATCAGCTGGCGCATGGCGTTGACCGCTGCGCCGTCGGCGCCGTTCTTGTCGCCTCGGCCGACCCAGCGGGCCGCCGCCATCGCGGCCGCCTCGGTGACCCTGACCAGCTCGAGGGCCAGGTTGCGGTCCGGAGCGGCGGGCTCGGTGGCGAGCGGGGAAAGGATAGTGTCATCGGACATGCGAGGCAGCCCTTTCGGTCAGTTGGTGACACGAATTGTCCGGGGGTCGGTGCCGCGCCACAAATTGGACCAGACCAGCGGTCCGCGCCGGGTCCGGGCCTCCGGGCGTGGACCCGATTTGGTATCCGCCCGCGTAAGGGATCGTTTCCCCGGCGCGAGAGGGCGTAATCTCAGCTTCCATGAGCAGCGACATCGATCTCTCGACCGGCGGCCTGACCGCGGACGGGAGCCCGCCGCCCGCGAGCGGCCAAGGGGGTGCGGCGGGGGACCCCTCCGCGAGCGGGGCTTCCGTCCGGACCTCTGACCGGGGGGCGGCGACGCGCGGCGCCTTGCTCGCGGCCGCCGGTGAGGTGTTCTGCGAGTCGGGCTTCGCCCAGGCGGCGGTGACCGACATCGTCGCCAAGGCGGGCGCCAGCGTCGGCAGCCTCTACCACCACTTCAACGGCAAGGCCGACCTCTACCTCACGCTGTTCGACGAGTGGCAGGGCCGCCAGCAGGAGCGCACCCGCGAGGCGATCAACGCCGCGCGGGAGGCCGGCGAGAAGGACCCGATGCGGCTGTTCGTCGCGGGCGCTCGCGCGTACCTCAACGGCTGCCTGGCCGAACGGTACGTGGCGCGGCTCTTCATCTCCGGCGACGGGCCGCCCGGTTTCGACCGGGTGATGCGGCAGCGGCTCGGCAAGTGGGCCCGGCGCAACGCCGCGCTGTTCCACACCGCCGACGGCGGCGTGGACGAGGCGCTGGTCACGGTGCTGACCGGGGCGATGGCCGGGGCGGTGTCGGAGGTCTCGGCGGGCGACGATGTGGCGGCCGCGCGCCGGCGGGCCGACGACATCATGGCCATCATCAGCACGATCAGGCGCCCCGGTTCGGAGCATTCCTGACCGTGCGGGATCCTGGAGGGGTGACCGACGAGACCACCACCCCGTCCACCCAGACCGAGGACGCGCCCGAGCGCGGGCCCGCCGATGGCGGGCGCGGGACGGTGCACGTCAGTCCCGGGGTCTACAAGCGGCTGACCTCCGGGCTGGGCGGCTTCACGCTGGCGATGGCCGCCTGCCTGGCGCTGGTGGGGATGATCTATCTGATCACGCCGCGCAGTGACGAGGAGGTCCTGCCGACCGTCGACTACGGCACGCAGCTGTGGGCGATGAGCAGTGACGCCCCGTACACCGTGTACGCCCCTGAGGGGCTGCCTGCGGGATGGCGGGCGACCAGCTCACGCATGCACGGGCTCGGTACGGGCGGGCCGGTCGCGTGGCATCTGGGCTTCGTGACGCCGTCCGACGAGTACGCGGCGCTGGAGCAGAGCAACGAGAAGCCCTCGGCCTACATCCCCCGGATGACCAACATCAAGAAGTCGATCGGGACCCGGCAGGTGAACGGGGTCGCGTGGACCCAGCACCACCGCAAGGACAAGAAGGCGTACTCGCTGGTCCGCACGCTGCCGGAGGGACCGACGCTGGTCGTGACCGGCACCGCGTCGTTCGACGAGCTGGCCGTGCTGGCGGGCGCGCTGCGGCCGCAGGAGAAGGGCGGGCCGGCCAAGCCGATCCGGCCGACCTCCTAAAGCCGCCCCTGGAACCCCGGCCTCCCGAACCCGTCGTCCTAGAACGGGGCGGGGCCGCCCTCGTCGCCGTTGCCGGGCCTGGCCATCGCGGCGGCGAGCCGGGCGCGCGCGCCCTCCAGCCAGTCCTCGCAGATCGTGGCCAGCTTCTCGCCGCGCTCCCACAGGCCGAGGGACTCCTCCAGGGTGAGCCCGCCGGTCTCCAGCCGCTTGACGACCTCGGTCAGCTCGTCGCGGGCTCGCTCGTACGACATCGGTTCGCCGGGCACTTCGGATTTGGCTTCGGTCGCCTTGGCTTCGGTCACACGGCAACCCTACGACCCGGCGGTACCGGAATCGGTGATCTCGTCCACGGTCACGGCGAGCCGCCCGTCCGCGAGCCGGACCAGGAGCCGATCGCTCTTGGCGGTGCCCGCCGCGTCCCGTACGACCGACTCGTCCTCGCGCTGGACGATCGCGTACCCGCGTTCCAGCGTCGAGGCGGGGGACAGGGCCAGCAGACGGGCCCGGGTGTGCGACAGCTCGTCGCCGGATCGGTCGAGCGCGCCCGACAGGCATCGGCGGGCCCGGTCGCGCAGCGCCATGACCTGCTCGGACTGCCGTTCGATCTCGCGGACCGGATCGGCCAGGGCAGGCCGCGAGCGGACCGACTTCAGCCAGGCCAGCTCCCGTTCGACGCCGCCCGCCAGCACCCGCCGGCCCCGGTCGCGCAGCTGCCGGACGAGCTGGAGCTGCTCCCGTACGTCCGGTACGACCTTCTTGGCCGCGTCGGTCGGGGTGGACGCCCGCACGTCGGCGACCAGATCGAGCAGCGGAGCGTCCTGCTCGTGGCCGATCGCACTGACGACCGGGGTACGGGCCGCCGAGACCGCCCGGACCAGGGCCTCGTCGGAGAACGGCAGCAGGTCCTCCATCGAGCCGCCGCCGCGGGCGATGATGATCACTTCGATCTCCGGGTCCGAGTCCAGCCGGCGCAGCGCCTCCATCACCTCGCCGACGGCGTACGAGCCCTGAACGGCGGTGTTCTCGACCCGGAACGCCACGGCGGGCCAGCGCCGCCGCCCGTTCTGCAGCACGTCGTGCTCGGCGTCGGAGTCACGGCCGGTGATCACCCCGACCTTGCCGGGCAGGAACGGCAGCGGCCGCTTGCGCTCGGGCCGGAACAGGCCCTCGGCGGCCAGCACCTGCTTGAGCCGCTCCAGCCGGGCCAGCAGCTCGCCCACGCCGACCGGCCGGACCTCGATCGCGCTGAGCGAGAAGGAGCCGCGGTTGATCCAGAAGTCGGGCTTGGCGTGCACCACCACACGGGCGCCGTCGGTCACGGCCGGGCCCGCGGCCTCGATCACCGCGCGCGGGCCGACGACCCGTACCGACATGTTGGCCACCGGATCGCGCAGGGTCAGGTAGCAGGTACCGCCCCTGATGTTGAGATCGGTGATCTGCCCCTCGACCCAGATGCGGCCCAGCTTCCCGATCCAGCCGCCCACCGCCTGCAGCACGGTACGTACCGGAACCGGGGACTCCGCCGTGGTCTCCATCGCCATGGCACGCCAGCCTACGTGCCGTGACAGGGCAGTGCGGTGTCGTGCCGTGCGGTGCCGCAGCAGTGCAGTGCCGCGACAGTGCAGTGACAAGGCTCACGGTGGGGGCAGCCCGACCAAGTTAGCCTGGCTAAGTAACCGAGAGAGGTGACGACGGTGAAAGCTCCCGATCCCAGCACCGGCGACACGAGCGACAACACGGGTCCTAGCACGGGCGACGACCCAGGCCGGGAACTCGCCCGGCAGCTCAACCACCGGCTCCGCAAGGTCGTGCTGCTGCTCCGCCAGGTCAGCGCCGACCACCCGATCACCAGCCAGCAGGGTTCGGTGCTCGGCTCGCTGGAGGCCGGCCCGCTGCGGATGACCGCACTGGCCGCCGAGCACGGCGTCCGGCTGCCGACCATGACCGCCCAGGTCAACCGGCTCGAGCGGGACGGCCTGGTGATCCGGGGCCGCGATCACGCCGACGCCCGCGTGGTCACGGTCGAGCTCACCCGGCTCGGCCGGACCCGGCTGCTGGACACCCGGGAGCGCCGGATCGCCTTTCTCGCCGGCCGGCTCGCGGACCTCAGCGAGGACCAGCGCGCGGCGCTCGCCGCCGCGCTGCCCGCGCTGGACACCCTCTTCGCGCCGCCGGACCGGCCGTGTTCATAAGTCCCGGCCCACGGTTCTCGCCTGGCGGCTGTGTTCATAAGCCCCGGCCCACGGTCCTCGCCTGGCGGCTCGCACCGTGACCGTGCCTTGTGCGAGCGCGGCATCGCTTCGCGATCTGGCCGGTGAGGCTCGCCTCCGGCTTTGCCTCACCGGCCAGGTAACGCGCTCGCGCGGTGGTTGAGGTCACTGACAACACTGACAACGCAGAACGGCCCCCGGGAGAACCCGGGGGCCGTTCTTCTTGCTCGTCAGCTGAGGCCGTTGAGCTTGGCGATCCTGTTCTCGTACATGCGCAGGACGTCCTCGCGGGCGGCGTGCTTGCGCTCGTACTCGCGCAGCAGCTTCACCTGGTCCGATGACAGCCCGCGCAGCCGGGCGCGCAACTGCGGCAGCGTGGCGGCGTCGTAGTTCGGCACCGGGAGCTCCGCGGCCACCTTCTCGGCCTCGGCCGGCGCCGCGGGCTTGACCTCGGGCTTTGGCTCGAACGGAGCCTCCTCCGCGGCGGGCTCGGCCGGCTTGGCGGGCTCCGCCGCGGGCTTGGGCTGGGGCTTGGGTGCGGGCTTCGCCTCGGCCTGCGGCTTGGGGGCGGGCTTCGCCTCGGCCGGGGGCTTGGGCTTGCCGACCGAGATCTCCTCGCCGGCCTTCGGGGCGGCCTTGGCGGCGGCAGGCCCCGGCTTGGCGGCGGGGCTCGGCTTGGCGGGGGCGGTGGCCACGGCGCGGGTACGGGTGGACGCGCGCTCGGGCTCCGGCTCCGGCTCGGGCTCGCCGCCGCGGACCCGTTCCACCACATGCCCGACGACCTTGCCCGCGGTGTGCTGGACGTCGTCACGGAACCGCCCGATCACGGGCTTGACCCCGGCACCCTCGGTGATCTCCTTGTAGTCCTTGGTGACCCGGTCGCTCAGCAACAGTGCCCTGCCCACGCCGAACATGGCAAGCCGGACCGCGTGCAGCGGGATGTCGCGGACCTGTTCGCCCACCGAGTCCCGGACCTGCTCCTTGAGGCGGCGCGGCGATTTCGTCATCGTCTCCATCTCCCTGCTGTCCCGCTCGTCAGGCACCGTCTGTCGCTACCACTCTGCTGTCGCTATCACTCTGCCGCATGGCCTCGGCGGCGGGCACCCCGGGTTACTGGATTTCTGGTCAACAGCCCGTGCGGTCAGTCACATCTGGCCCCCGCACCCGCCCTCGTGCCGTGCGGGACGCCTGGTACGGCTCGTACGATGGACGCATGACGTCCAACAGCCAGCGCCGTGTCCTGCTCGCCAAGCCGCGTGGTTACTGCGCGGGCGTGGACCGGGCCGTGGAGGCGGTCGAGATCGCCCTGGAGAAGTACGGGGCGCCCATCTACGTGCGCAAGCAGATCGTCCACAACGTGCACGTCGTGAAGACCCTGGAGGAGCGCGGCGCGATCTTCGTGGAGGAGACCGAGGAGGTACCCGAGGGTGCCATCGTGGTCTTCTCCGCGCACGGCGTCGCCCCTTCGGTGCACGCGGAGGCCGAGGGCCTGAGCCTGCGCACGATCGACGCCACCTGCCCCCTGGTGACCAAGGTCCACAAGGAGGCCGTCCGGTTCGCCAAGGACGACTACGACATCCTGCTGATCGGGCACGAGGGGCATGAGGAGGTCGTCGGCACCACCGGCGAGGCCCCCGACCACATCCACCTGGTCGACGGCCCGGACGACGTGGCCAACGTCAAGGTGCGCGACCCCGAGCGCGTCGCGTGGCTGTCGCAGACCACGCTGTCGGTGGACGAGACGATCGCGACCGTCGAGAAGCTGCGGGAGCGGTTCCCCAATCTGATGGACCCGCCCTCGGACGACATCTGCTACGCCACCCAGAACCGCCAGGTCGCGGTCAAGGACATCGCCGCCGAGGCCGACCTGGTGATCGTGGTCGGCTCGACCAACTCCTCCAACTCCGTCCGCCTGGTCGAGGTCGCCCTGGAGCACGGAGCGAGCGCGTCCTACCTGGTCGACTACGCCGAGCACATCGACGAGGCCTGGCTGGAGGGCGTCACCACGGTCGGCGTCACCAGCGGCGCCTCCGTACCGGACGAGCTGGTCCAGGGCGTCCTGGCCTGGCTGGCCGAGCGCGGTTACGGCGATGTCGAAGAGGTCGAGTCCGTCGCGGAGAGCATGCGCTTCGCCCTCCCGCACGAGCTCCGCAGGAACCTGCGCATCACGCCCGTCGGCTGACCCGAGCAGCGGCTCGGTCGGCTTCGCCGTCCAGGCGCGGGCCCGGAGTCAGGTCGGGTCGGCCCGGAATCAGGGGCGGGCTCCGTCAGGCGCGGGCCGGGCTCAGGACGGGTCTTCGCTGCGTTCGGGCTGGGCCTTCACGGCGCGGTGGGAACGGGGCGTCGCGGGCGGTTCCTCCCAGCGGACCGGGTTCTCGTTCTCCTCGGTCTCGAACAGGCGGCTGCCCGCGAGCCTGCCGCGCAGCTCCCGGATGTTGGCCGGAAGCCCGCGCGGAACGGTGATCGCCAGCACCAGCACCGTCCCGCCGAACAGCCAGGGCGCGGTGGAGGCCAGCGAGGCCAGCACCCCGAGGGCCGCGCCGCGCAGCATCGAGGGCTCGCCGATCGCGGTCACGGTCTCCGCGATCAGGGTGATGACCAGGAAGACCGCCGGCGGGCTGACCGCCAGCGTCAGCAGGTCGGCCGGGCGGGTGGCCAGCGCGGCGAGCACGCAGCCGATCGCGAAGCCGGCCCCGGCCAGCAGCGGCGCGTCGAACCAGCGCGCCGGCAGCGCGCCGAGCAGGCCCACGGCGAACAGCACGACGACCCCGCCGCGCCCGGTGAGGGTGATCGCCGGTCCGGAGCGGGCGGCGGCGCGGCCCCGATGACCTCGCACTCGACCCCCAGCCTCCGGCGAGGAGCCCGAGGGAGCCTCGCGAATCGTCGTCGTACTCATGACCACCTCTCCCGCCGGTCGTTCTGGTCGGGAATGGTGTGTCCGCCGAAACTTACCGGTTCGCCGGTCGGCTCGTCTTCGGCCGGCCCGTGCTCGGACAGCCCGTGCTCGACCGGCCCGTGCTCGGCGGGCCCGTCGTCGGACGGCCCGTCCTCGGTCAGCTCGGCCGCCGACAGCGAGCGCGGGCTCTCCTCGACCGGCTCGGGGCCCTCCAGGGGGCCGTCCACCACTCCCAGTTCGTTCAGCTTGCGGGCGCTGACCAGGACCCGCGTCTCCAGCGAGCCCACCGTCCGGTTGTAGGACTTCACGGAGTTGGTCAGCGAACGGCCCAGCTCGTCGACGTGCCGGCCCATCGTGCCCAGCCGCTCGTACAGCTCCTTGCCCAGGTCGAACACCGCGCGGGCGTTGCGCGACAGTGCGGCCTGCTGCCAGGCGTACGAGGCGGTGCGCAGCATCGTGATCAGCGTCGTCGGGGTCGCGATGTGCACCCGGCGGCGCATCGCGTACTCCAGCAGGCCGGGGTCGTGGTCCAGCGCGGGTGCCAGGAACGCCTCGCCGGGGATGAACAGCACCACGAACTCCGGTGCCGGGCTGAAGGCCTGCCAGTACGACTTGGCCGCGAGCCGTTCGACATGGTCGCGCAGGTGCCGGGCGTGCGCTTCCAGCCGTACCGGATCACCGGTCTCCGCGGCGTCCAGGTACGCGGCGAGCGAGACCTTGGAGTCGACGATGATGTTCTTGCCCCCGGCGAGCCGGACGACCATGTCGGGGCGTACGGTCCCGTTCTCGGTGACGGCGGTAGCCTGCTCGTCGAAGTCGCAGTGCGGGCTCATCCCGGCCAGCTCGACGACCCGGCGCAGCTGCAGCTCGCCCCAGCGGCCCCGTGCCTCGGGACGTTGCAGCGCCCGGACGAGCGCATGGGTCTCGCCGCGCAGCTGCTCCGAGCTCTGCCGGACGAACTCGACCTGCTTGGCCAGCATGGCGTGCGACTCGCGGCGGCCGGTCTCGACCTCGCGGAGCTGCTCCTCGACCTTGGCGAGCGTCTCGCGCAGCGGGCCGACCAGGTGCTCGACGGCCTGCTTGCGGCGTTCCAGCTCGCCCGCCGCCTCGGCGCCCGCGGTCTTGAACCGGGCGTCGGCCAGCTCCAGGAACCGCTGGTTGCTGGAGTCCAGAGCCTTGGCCGAGAGGTTCTCGAAGTGCTCGGCCATCCGGTCCTCGGCGTAGGCGAGCTTCTCCTCGGCGGCCCTGGCCCGGGCGATCAGGTCGCCCTGCCGGCCGGTGGCGAGCGCGAACCCGACCACCGCGCCGAGCACGGCCCCCAGGGCCAGACCGGCGAGCAGCGCGAGATCCATCCGTTCATCGTGACAGCGCGAACGGGCCTTACCGGTGCGACGCGCCGGGACAGCCATCGCACCGGACATTAGACTCAGTGTTCACTTACATCCTCATATCCCCAAAAACGGCATATCCCTGAGAGGTATGTCCCTGAGAACGGTGCAACCCCGGCGCCGTCGAGCCGCCCGCCCGTAGCAAGGCCGCCTGCAGCGAGCCCGCCCCTGGCGAGCCCGCCCGTAGCGAGGAGGACGCCATGACGACCAGGACCGAGCCCCCCGCCCTCAGCCCCGTGGCCCGTACGGCGGCGGAACGGCGGGTGCTGAACGCGCTCGCCCTCGAACCCGGCGGCCCGCCGAGCCCGCAGGCGCGGATCGCGGGCAAGATCGTCCGGAGCGTCCTGATGACCTTCTGGGGCTCCCTGCCGGACACCGATGACGGACTGCGCCGCTTCCAGCGGGCCAACGACCTGTTCAGCCGCGTCCAGACGGTGCCGCGCGGTGTCTCCATCGCACAGGAGGACCTCGGTACGTGCACGGCCGAGTGGGTCCGGGCCGGTGCCCCCGACGAGCGCAAGGTCTTCCTCTACCTGCACGGCGGCGGGTACTTCTTCGGCAGCGCGCGCCTCTACCGCCCGTCCAACTGGCGGCTGTCGGCGGCCACGGGACGTCCCGTACTGGCCCTGGACTACCGGCTCGTCCCCGACCACACGCCCTCCGACGCGCTGGAAGACGCCCTGGGCGCGTATGACTTCCTCCTGCGTAGCGGGTACGCGCCGGGCGACATCGTCGTCGGCGGCGACTCGGCGGGCGGGCACCTCGCCCTGGCCCTGCTGCTGGCGCTCAAGGAGCGCGGCACCGGCCTGCCCGCGGCCGCCGTCTGCCTGTCGCCGTGGGTCGACCTCCGCTGCGAGTCCGACTCGCACCGGCTCAACGCGCGCAGCGAGTCGGTCATCCCGGCGCGCAAGCTCGCCTGGCTCGGCCGCCGCTTCTGCGCCGACCTGACCGAGAACGACCCGCTCCTCTCGCCCCGCCGCGGCGACCTGACCGGGCTGCCGCCGATGCTGTTCGTGGCCAGCGGGTCGGAGATCCTCCGGGACGAGACCCGCGACGTGGCCGAACGCGCGCGGGCCGCCGGCGTCCAGGCGGTCTACCAGGAGTGGGACGGCATGATGCACGTGTTCACCGTCTTCTCCGACTACGTACCGGAGGGAAAGGCGGCGTTCCGGCACATCGCCGAGTTCCTGCGCGGCGCCGAAGCCTGAGCGCCGGGGCGGGTGTTCACCCGGCCGTCGTCCGCGGAGGTCCGCGGGGCCCATAAACTTGTGCGCCGTGAGCCTCTCCATCGGAATCGTCGGTCTGCCCAACGTCGGCAAGTCCACGCTGTTCAACGCGCTGACCAAGAACGACGCGCTGGCCGCGAACTACCCGTTCGCGACCATCGAGCCCAACGTCGGCGTCGTCGGCGTCCCCGATCCGCGGCTGGACCGGCTGGCGGAGATCTTCGATTCGCAGAAGATCCTTCCCGCCACGATGGAGTTCCTGGACATCGCCGGGATCGTCAAGGGCGCCTCGGAAGGGCAGGGACTGGGCAACAAGTTCCTCGCCAACATCCGCGAGACCAACGCGATCTGCCAGGTCATCCGGGCCTTCCACGACCCCGACGTGACCCATGTCGACGGCGACACCGACCCGCTGCGCGACATCGAGACGATCAACACCGAGCTGATCCTGGCCGACCTCCAGACGATCGACAAGGCGCTGCCGCGGCTGGAGAAGGAGACCCGGACCAAGAAGGACAAGGACCAGCTCGCGGTCCTGGACGCGGTCACCGCCGCGCGCAAGCTGCTGGACGACGGCACCACGCTGTTCGCGGGCGCCGACCGCGCCGGGATCGACCTGGCCCGGCTGCGCGAGCTGCACCTGCTGACCGCCAAGCCGTTCCTGTACGTGTTCAACCTCGACGAGGAAGAGCTCACCGACGAGGCCCTGCGGTCCCGGCTGCGCGACATGGTCGCCCCCGCCGAGGCGATCTTCCTGGACGCCAAGATCGAGGCCGAGCTGATCGAGCTCCCCGACGGGGAGGCCCTGGAACTGCTGCAGAGCATGGGCCAGGACGAGTCCGGGCTGTCGCAGCTGGTCCGGATCGGCTTCGACACCCTCGGGCTGCAGACGTACCTCACCGCCGGGCCCAAGGAGGCCCGCGCCTGGACGATCCCCAAGGGCGCCACCGCCCCCGAGGCCGCCGGGGTCATCCACACCGACTTCCAGCGCGGCTTCATCAAGGCCGAGATCGTCTCGTACGACGACCTGACCGCCGAGGGCACGATGGCCGCCGCCCGTACCGCCGGCAAGGTGCGCATGGAGGGCAAGGAGTACATCATGCGCGACGGCGACGTGGTGGAGTTCCGCTTCAACGTCTGACGGACGGTGCCTGACGGACGGTGCCTGACGGGACGGCTTCAGTGTCAGGCGCCTGGCAGACCGTTTGACGGACGGCGCCTGACAGTGAGCGCCTGACAGTGAGCGCCTGACACTGATGGGCAGCGCGCGGGCCACGTTCTCCTGGCTCGCGGGTCGACCCGATGCACGGTGATTTGTCGCGAATTCGACACGATGTCGGATTCAATGGGAAGAGATTGCGCTCCGCCGCGCCATGTGGTGACCAAGTACCCACCTGAATCGGGGCGCTTGTCCGGAACCCGCTTTCGCACGTCGTTCGGAGTCTCGGATAGGGGATCGTCACCGTTTGGCAATCCAGCCCGGCACGACCGAACTGGATCGCCTTATCCACAACCGCGCGCCGGGGCTGTGTTTCGCCCCGATGCGCTGGAACAATTGACCCTCGTGGTTACGCTGGGCCCGAGATGGGTTCGCAAGGCCGCACCCGTACACGATCCGTTGCACAGATGACCGCGCCGACCGGGGGCGAGGCGCGAGCGGAGGCAGGATGGCTCGCAGGTCGGCCGTGGGACACGGCCGTGAGACCGCTGTGGTCGAGGAGCGCGCTCCGACGGCCGCCGATCCGTGGCGGGCGAACGGCGCGGACCGGCCCGCCGGCGGCGACCGCCCGCGCGGCGGCCGCTGGGGCGGTTCCGGTGGCCGGTGGTGGGTCTGGCTCGGCCGCGCCGTCCTGTGGGCCCTCGTCATCGTCATCCTCGTCAACGGCATCCGCGCCCCGTTCCAGCGCTTCACCGCGGACGAGACCCCGGCCACCGGCGGCACCACCGCCCAGAAGGGCCCCGGCTTCCCCTCGAGTGCCGCCGGCGCGTACGCGCTGCAGTTCGCCAGCGTCTACCTGAACTACGACCAGAAGACCGCGGCCGCCCGCGAGGCACAGCTGCGCACCTTCATCCCCGACGGCGCCGACGGCCAGTTCGGCTGGAACGGCGTCGGCCGCTCGCAGGTGCAGTCCGTCCAGGTCGCCGGAGTCGACGCCCGCGACGCCAACAACGCCGTCGTCACCGTCCTGGCCCGCAGCCAGGACAAATGGTTCCGCCTCGCCGTCCCCGTCTACGCGGACAAGGGCGCCCTGGTCATCTCCGCCCGCCCCGCCCTGCTCCCGCCGCCCGCCAAGGCGACGCTTCCGCAGCAGGGCGTCCAGGAGCGCGACGCCGCGCTGGAGAGCGAGCTGGCGCCGGTACTCGGCACCTTCTTCCAGGCGTACGCTCGCAACGAGCAGGCCACATTGTCACGGTTCTCCACCGGCGCACCCATCACGGGGCTGTCCGACTCCGTCACGTTCGTTCAGGTCAGGGAGGTCATCGCCCCCACCGGCGAGGCGGGCGAGCGCACGGTCACCGCGACCGTCGCCTGGCAGGTCCCCGGCCTGGCCGCCGGTGGAGAGCTGGAGCAGACCTACGAGCTGGCGATGGTGAAGAAGGACACGACCTGGTTCGTGAAGGACATCCGCGGTACCACCGAGCCGGGTGCGTCATGACGGGCACAGCGCGTCACCGCACGCGGGCCCCCAGACCAACCGCCGACCCAGGAAGGTAATCAGTCGATGCTGCACGAGATGATGGCGTCGATCCCGTTCGAGGTCCTGGCCGCGCCGGGCGACGAGCTGAAGACAGACGACCTCGCCGACTGGCTGCGCCAGATCTTCGGCCCGCTCTTCCTCGTGATCGTCTCCATCGTGGCGATTTTCTTTCTCTTCACCCGCGAGATCACGCGGTTCGTCCAGTTCATCCTGCTCGCCGTCGGAATCGGGGTGGTCTTCTACGTCCCCAACATCATCGAGGTCACGGCCAAGGCGATCGCCAAGGCCCTGGGAGTCGACTTGACCTGACCTCGGCGAACACCGAGGACCGGCGTCACTGTGCGCGCACAGTTAGGGGAGCAGGGGCGTGGATCTACCCACGTACACGAACATCTGGCGCATCGAGAAGAGGCTGTACAAGCTGTACGACCTGCGGCTCCCGATGCCGCTGCCACTGGTCCAGATCGGCGTGTTCGCCGGCGTGTTCGTCCCGTGGATCCTGCTGCTGAAGATCGTCGGCATCCCGTTCGAGTCCCCTTGGCACGTTCTCTACATCGTCCCGCCCGGCGTCCTCACCTGGCTGGCCACCCGCCCCGTGATCGAGGGCAAGCGCCTCACCGAGCTGCTCCTCTCGCAGAGCCGTTACCTCTCCGAGCCTCGTACGTGGTGCCGCCTGACCCCCATCCGCGAACCCCGCGAGGTCATCGTCGTGGCCCGCGTCTGGCGCCGCCCCCAGGCCCCCGCGCCCGTCGCCGCCCCCGAACGCGCCGCCCTCAAGACCCGTCGCAGGTCGCGCAAGAGTCAGCACGTCGAAGAGACCCCCGCCGCGACTCCGGCCTTCACCCCTACCGCGGCGCTGGCACCCACCCCCGCCACGGCGTCCGCGCCCCGTCCCCTCGCCGAGCACGCCGTCCCGCGCGCATGGGGGACCCTGGGCACCGAAGACGACGTCCGCGTCGCCGGAGCCCCCGCCGAGCCCGCGGCCCCCGCAAAGCCCTGGCGCCGCCCCACCCGCGACATCAGCCACGAAGAAGAGGCCCTCCCGCCCACGGCCGACCTCGAACACCCTCCCGCCACCCCTCGACTCGAGCTCGGCACCTCGGGCAAGCGCGCCTTCGCCTCCGGCATCCGCCGCCCCGGCAGCGCCCCCGAATTCTGGAAGACCCCCGAGCCCGCCGCCTCGGAACCCGCAGCCTCGGAACCCGCTGCCGAAACGCCCTCCGAGAGCGTTCCCGACTCCACCGTCGAACCCGCCACCCCGGCTGCCGGTCCCGAGGCCGTGCCGACTCCGGACGGCGCGCGCAAGCCGGCCGCCGACCCCGTCCCGGCCGCCGACCCCTTCCCCGCTTCCGAAGTCGCGCCCGCCACCGGCGAATCGCCGCGCGAGGCCGTTCCGGAGCCCGCCTCCGGACGCGCCAATGCGAGCACCACACCGGCCGGCCCTGAGACGGTGCCGTCCATCGAGCCGCAGCCCCAGACCGTTCGAGCCTCCGAGGCCGAGCCTGCGGCTGCTTCCGCCGGAGCCCCGTCGAGTGCCGTTGCGAAGGCCGCACCCGAACGGGAATCCGCTGCCGAAGGCGAGACGGGAGCCGGGGTCCAGGAGCGCGGGCAGGCCGTGCCGGATTCTGCCACCCGGCCGGATATCCCGCAGCGGCAGGCGGCGCCGGTGCCGCGGCCTGACATCCCGCGGGCCGCCCGGCCTGAGGTCCGTCCGGCGACGCCGACGAGGCCTGATATTCCGATGGTTCCGGGTGCCTTCGGGGCCGCGCCGGGGCAGGACCGTACCGAGCCGGAGGAGCCGCCGAGGCGGGAGCCGCCCAAGCCGTGGTCGAAGGAGCTGTCCAAGCCGTTGCGTTCCGCGACCACCGATGCGCTCGTCTGGCCGGCCGTGCCGGCGCCGCGTTCCGACCAGTCGGCGGAGGCGGACGCGCCGGAGCCGCCCCGTCCCGCGGAGCCCGAACGGCCTGCGGCGGGCCATGCGGGGACGATGCCGATGTCCGGGCCGCCCCGCGGGGCCGTACAGGAGGAGCCGCCTCCCGCCCCTGCGCGCGAGGTACGGTCGGGGCCCGCGTCGCCGATCCGGCCGCGTCCGCTGCCGCCACCTCCGGCGGCGCCGCCGTCCGAGCCGGCGATCACGCCGCCCGACCCCGAGCACGAGACCGGCGGGGGCGGGCTGCGCAGGCTCATCCATGCCGTCGGCGGCGGCCATGGCGAGGCCGACGCCGAGTACCAGCAGCGCCTGCAGCAGCCGTTCCAGGGCACCCGGCACATCGTGGTGCTCGGCTGCACGGGGGGAGCGGGGCAGACCGTGACCGCGCTGATGCTGGGGCACACTTTCGCCCAGCACAACGGGGAGCCGGTCGTCGCGGTCGACGTCAACCCCGGGCCGGGGGCGCTGGCGCGGCGCACGCGCAGCGAGACCAACGAGACGCTGACCGGTCTCATCACGCGCGCCGACCAGGTCAACAGCCTGACGGCGATGCGCCGCTACACCTCGCAGGCCAAGTCGGGCCTGGAGGTCGTCGCGGCCGGCAAGAACCCGCTGCAGGCCCTGGACGACCGTGACTACGCGCTGGCGATCCGTACGATCGACCGCTTCTACTCGGTCACGCTGCTGGACGCGGCCGCGGCCGTGGTGGCGCGGGTGCTTCCGTACGCCGACCAGATCGTGCTCGTCGCACCTGCCAGCGCGGACGCACCGCGCGCGGTGGCGATGACGTTCGAGTGGCTGGACGGCCACGGCTACGGCGAGCTGCGCTCGCGCGCGGTGACCGTCATCAACGGGGTGAGCCGCCGCAGCATGGACGATGTGGAGCAGGCCGAGTCCGTCGCTCGCGGCCGTTGCCGGGCGCTGGTACGGATCCCGTGGGACGATCATTTGAGCATGGATCGCGCCCCGCGCAACGAACTCAGATCCCTGCGCGCCCCCACACGGCGCGCCTATCTCGCCCTCGCCGGCGTGGTCGCCGGCGGGTTCGCCGTAGTGCCCGAGCGTTACCAGGAGCTTCAGCAGGAGCAGGAGCAGGAGGCCACGCGATGAGCCCCGTGAGCGGCGGGAGCTTGCGACCAGAGCGACGAGGGAAGCCGGTGCGCATGGACGGCCGTGAGCCGCTGAGCGGAGCGAAGCAATGAGCAGGGCGTCGAAGGTGCGGGCGACGCGGCTGGGTGTGCGGTACTTCGACGACCGGGTGCTGCTCACCGACAACGCGGCGTGGGCGTACTTCCGGTTGCCGACGGTGTCGTACGAGTTCACCACCGGCGAAGAACGCGAGGCGCTGGCGACCAACATCACGATCGCGCTGGCCGGGATCCGGATGCAGGACGCGGAGATCCATCTGCGGATCGCGCACCGGACGTACCCGGCGGCCGACTGGGCGCTGGCACTGGACAAGACCTCCGACGGCGGCTCGGGCTGGCGCGAGTACCTGGAGGAGACCTACGCCCATGTGTGGGCCAAGGACTTCTGGACCAAGGAGGTCTACCTCGGCGTACGGCTCGGGCCGCGCGGGGTGGGCGCGCAGTTCTCCGGTGGGGTGCTGGCGCAGTGGCTCGGCTTCTACAAGCGCAGCGAGCAGGTCCTCGGCATCAACGACGACGCCATCGACAAGAAGGAGATCTCGCGCTGGACCGATCAGGCCGAGCGCGTCGGGCGGGCGTTGGGCGGGTCCGCCCTGTACGCGCGGCACGCGGCGTCCACCGAGGTGGCGTGGATGTTCCAGCACGCGGTGACCGCGTCGCTGGCGGATCCGCCGCCGTCGGCGGTGCCGCGCCGTACCTGGGGCAAGGGTGAGATCGAGGCGCTGATCGAGGGCGCGATCCACAACGGCCGGTCCTACCTGCGGGTCGAGCAGCCCAACTTCAACGGGGTGGGGCCGGGGGTGACCGCGCAGTCGTACGTGGCGTACCTGTCGTTCGCCCGGTTCCCGGACATGATGCCGTTCCCGGACGGGGAGCCCTGGTTCCACTACGCCGACGCGCTGCCGTTCCCCGTCGAGATCAGCTCGCGGATGAAGCTGATCCCGCCGGCGAAGGCGTCCAAGGACGTCTCGCGCAAGCTCGCGCACGCGCGCGACATGGACCAGCACATTCGGGAGGCCGGCGCGGAGGCACCGATCGCGCTGGCCGAGCAGATCGACGCCGCGCGGATGCTGGAGCACGGCATCACCAAGGAGCGCCTGCCGTTCGTGTACGGGTGGCACCGCCTGATCGTGTCGGCGCCCACCGAGGAACTGCTGGCCCAGCGGGTGGACGCGGTGGTCGAGCACTACCGCGACATCGGCATCGACGTGGTGAACTCGACCGGTGACCAGTTCTCGCTGTTCATGGAGACGCTGCCCGGCGACCGGCTCCGGCTCAACGCGTACGCGCAGCGGCAGCCGCTGCGGACGATCGCGGGCGGGATGCCGGTGGCGACCGTGGACCTCGGTGACCGTACCGACGACAACGGCGAGGGCTGGATCGGCCCGTACATCGGCGAGACGCTCGGCCGGGCCCGTTCCATCGTGCACTTCGACCCGCTGGTCGCCGCCGCGCGCAACCGTCCGACCGCGGTGGCCATCACCGGCGAGCCGGGCGGCGGCAAGACCACACTCGCGCTGCTGCTGATCTATCAGATGGCGCTGCGCGGCGTGACGATCGCGGCGATCGACCCCAAGGGTGACGCCGAGGCGCTGGTCGAGCTGCTGCGCGGGCGCGGCAGGAAGGCGCGGATCCTGCCGCTGGGCTCGGCGGCGCCGGGCCTGCTCGACCCGTTCTCGTTCGGCGACGATCTGGCGGCCAAGAAGACGATGGCCACCGAGACGCTGCGGCTGCTGCTGCCGCGGATGTCGGAGGAGCGCGAGTCCGCGATGATCCAGGCGGTCGGCGCGGTGGCCAACGCCGAGCGCCCCTCGCTCGGCCGCGTCGTGGACCATCTGGAGGCCTCCGAGGACCCGGCGTCCAAGAACCTCGGCGCGGTGCTCCGCTCGATGTCGGAGATGCGGCTGGCGCGGTTGTGCTTCGACCCGTCCGGCGGCGAGCGCATCGACACCGCCGGCTGGACGACCGTGTTCACGCTGGGCGGCCTGACGCTGCCCGACGTGGCCATCTCCCGGGAGGACTACTCGTACGAGCAGCGCCTGTCGGTCGCGCTGATGTACCTGGTCTCCCAGTTCGCCCGGAGGCTGATGCACGGCATCGACCGGCGGCTGCCCAAGGCGATCTTCCTGGACGAGGCGTGGGCGATCACGTCGACACCGGAGGGCGCCAAGCTGATCCCGGAAGTGTCGAGGATGGGCCGTTCCCGCAACACCGCGCTGATCCTGGTGTCGCAGAACGCCGGGGACCTCCTGAACGAGCAGGTGACCAACTGCCTGTCGTCGGTGTTCTCGTTCCGTTCCTCCGAACGCGTCGAGGTCGGCAACGTGATGTCCCTGCTGGGGGTGGAGACGTCCGACGAGCACAAGGCCGTCCTGCGCAACCTCGGCAACGGCGAGTGCATCTTCCGCGATCTGGACGGGCGGGCCGGCCGGATCGGTGTCGACCTGATCTCCGAGGAGCTGCGGCGCTGGCTGGACACCAACCCGACCCGGTCCCACCCGGGCTCGGCCGAACTCGCGACCTCGGGGGCCGAAGCCACTCAGGGGCAAGGTGGAGTTGGGTGAACAGGAGAGGTCAGTCGATGAGCCGTCCCCGCATGCCGGATCGTCCACTGGGCCGCGCGACCGCGCGCCGTCTGCAGCGCTCCCCGGCAGAAGGTCTCGACCCCAAGGTGCTGCGGCGCTCCCGCCGGAGAGGCATGCGCGTCGCCAAGCCGAGGACCCGCCGTTCGGCGGTCCTGCTGATCCTCATGTCCCTGTTCCTGCTCAGCCCGATGTCCCCGGCGGTCGCTTCGATCCCGCTGCCCAGCGTGGGGGACGCCTGCCGGCCCGCGGACAGTCCGGCGCCCGAGGCGTACGGGACGGGCACCGACGGCATGATCAAGCCGCCCGACTATCCGAGCGAGAAGCTGCAGAAGACGCCGGTCGAGCAGCTCACCTACTACGACCGGTACGGGACGGCCGGGCAGCACTGGTACGCGGTCGACATGGGTTGCGCGGACGCGATGGCCATGATGGGCAACGCGCTCGCGAACACCACGTTCACGCTGGTACGGGCGATCGACCGGACGACGATCAGCGTCTATCAGGCCGCCGCGTCGGAGTCGCTGCTGGGCTGGCTCAAGGACACCGTCGACGGTGTCATCACCGATATCGGCAAGACGTTCAACGCGCGCTACTGGTCGTGGGTGGTCATCCTCGGCGCGATGTGGCTGGCCTGGTGGGGCCTGGTGCGCAAGCGGGCCAGCAAGGTCACCGAGGGCGTGATCTGGATGGTCGCGGCGATGGTGGCGCTGATCTGGCTGGTGGCGCGGCCCGCCGACTTCACCACGCTGGGCACCAAGGTGTCGGAGGCGACCAGCGCCGCGTTCAACGCCGCGCTGCCGCAGAGCGATTCGAAGGGGACGTCCTGTATCCCTCCACCGGAGGGCCGGGCCGATCCGGTGAACGCGGCGAACGTGGACGCCACCACCCGTAACGCCAACGGGCTGTGGGTGGCGCTGGTCTGCAAGCCGTGGCTGATGGGGCAGTTCGGCACGACCGATCCGAACGCCAAGGTGGTCAAGGACAACGCCGACAAACTGCTGTGGTCGCAGGCGGTCGATCTGCCGGAGACGCACGGCGGCCAGAAGGTGGACCTGGCCAAGAAGGCCGACGCGTACAAGGCGGTGGCCGGCAACGTCAAGGAGGAGCACGCCGGGGTCTATCCGCTGTTCCAGGGCAAGAACTGGACCAGCCGGCTGGCGGTGGCCTTCGGCGGGCTGTTCGCCGCGCTGGTGGCGGGGCTGCTCATCCTGGTGATCGCGATCGCGCTGATCGTGGTGAAGATCGCCTTCCTGCTGCTGCTGGTGGCCGGGCCGATCTTCCTCGGCATCGGGATCCATCCCGGCATCGGCCGGGTGATCGCCATCCGGTGGCTTGAACTGCTGCTGTCGATGCTGCTGAAACAGGCGGCGCTGATCGGCGTGCTGTCGCTGCTGTTGTGGGCGTACGGGCTCATCCTCGGCGAGACGCTGCCGTGGGGCCTGCAGATCCTGCTGATCGCGCTGGTGACGGGTGCCGCGTTCATCTATCGCAAGCCGTTCCAGCATCTGTTCTCGGCGGTCGGCTACTCGGCGGTGGGCTCGCGCGAGAAGAGCGAGGCCCAGCTCGACAAGTCGGTCAGGGAGGCGCGCAAGAACACCACGGCGGTCGCGGGCGCGGTCGTGCCGGGGGCCTCGGGCTACCGGCTGGCGCGCTTCGGCAAGTCCGACGGTACGGGCGAGCCCGGCACGGCGGTCGCGGGCGGCGACGGCGTCACGGCGGGCGGCACGACGCTCGACCGGCGCAGCGGTGTCGCCGGGGCGGGCGAGGGCCCGTCGCCGGATGCCGCTCCGGTACTCGCGGCCAAGCCACGTGGTGGAGGCCTGGCGGCAGCGGCCCAGGAACGGTCGCGGCGCGGCGCGCCCCCGCTCAACCTTCCTTCGCGCGCCGGTGCGCTCGGTGACGCCCGTGCCGATGGCGGTGCGGCTGCGGCGGCCCGGCCCGGCGCGGCCGGTGGTGGTGGCGGCGGTACGAGCGGTGGCGGCGCGCTGGCAGGCGCGGCTGCCCGTGGCGGGTCCTCCGGTACCGGTGGCAAGGCCGCCGGTACGGGCGGGGGGACGGCACGTCCCACGTCGTGGGCGTCCCGTCCTGTCGGCGGCGGGGTCGCGAACGGTGGCGGCTCGTCCGGTACGGCCGGTTCAGGCGGTAGCGGTTCAGGCGGTAGCAGCTCCGGGGGTAGTGGCTCTGGCGGCGGCGCGTCCGGGGGCGGCAACGGCTCCGGGGGCGGCGGCTCGTCCGGGGGTGGCTGGTTCGGTGGGAGCGGGAGTGGCCGGTCGTCCGGTGGATCGTCCTCCTCGTCCGGCCGTGGACGTGGCCGGGCCGGCGGCGGCAGTGGCAACAGCGGCGGCGGCAATGGTGGTTCGGCGCCGTCCCGGGGACGGGGCGGTGGCGCTCCGGCCGGGGGCGGCAAGTCCGATCCGGCCTCGAACGTGCCGAAGCCTCGTACGGGCGCGTCCGGTGCGGCTCCGAGCGGAGGCGCCGGTGCGGGCGGGAGGCAGCAGCCTCCTCCGCTGTGGGGCCGCCGCGACGGGAGCCACGAGCCCCCGATCCCGTTCTGGCTGCGTCCCGCCGACGGTGATGCGGAGCGGGACGACTAGATGAACCTGACCGACCGCCAGCGCAAGCTCATGTTCGCCGGCCTGGTCGTGGTCCTGGCCGTCGTCGGCGTCTACCTGACCGTGGCCGCGCCCGACGACCAGGGCGACGGCGGCGCCGGGAGCACGCCGCCGACCGTGACGGCGGGTCCCACGGGGCCCGCGTCGCCGCCGCCGGGGATATCCGGTACGGTCACGGCCGGCGATTTCGACCTCTACCGCCTGCTGCCCTTCTCGCGGCAGGAGTTCGCCACGGCGGCCGATCTGGCCCAGCGGTTCACGGCCGCGTACGGGACGTACCGCTTCGACGAGGACCCCAAGGTCTACGGTGACCGGCTGGCCGGAATGGTCACCGAGCAGTTGCGCGGCGAACTGGAGCGCGGCGCGGCGGCGCCGGGGCTGCTGGAGGAACGCCGGCGGCAGCAGACGGTGGCGACGGGTACGGCCACGCTCGACCGGGTCCGCGACATCGAGGACAACTCGGTCATCTTCCTCGTCACCGGTAAGCAGCAGATCACCAAGGGGGGCAAGCAGGCGCAGGACAGCCGGCAGTACGCGGTCACGGTGGCGCGCGACGGCGGATCGCTGCGGGTGTACGCGTTCGCGCCGGCCGAGGCCGGTCAGGCCGGTGATACGGGATGAGCCGCCGCGGCCTGCTGCTCGCGGCGGCGCTGGGGTCGGCCGCGATGCTCTTCGTCGCGCTGATGTTCGTTCCGGTGCTGTTCGGTGCCAGCCAGTTCATGTTCGGTGGGGGAGGCGCGGGCTCGGCGTGCGTCGACACCTCGGAGGCCGGGGCGCAGCCCGCCGAGGCCCAGGACGCCGGTGCGATTCCCGCCGACTACCTGGCCCTCTACAAGAAGGCGGGCAAGGAGTACGGCATCCCCTGGAACGTGCTGGCCGGGATCGGCAAGGTCGAGACCAGCCACGGGACGTCCCGGCTTCCCGGCGTGCAGAGCGGCGAGAACTACGCGGGCGCCGGCGGGCCGATGCAGTTCCTGGAGGCCACGTTCAAGTCCTTCGCCGTCGACGGTGACAAGGACGGCGACAAGGACCGCTACGACCCCGACGACGCCATCCCGTCCGCGGCCCGCTACCTCAAGCACAACGGCGCTCCGGACCGGATGCGCACCGCCCTGTTCATGTACAACCACTCGTGGGACTACGTGAACCTCGTCCTCGACTGGGCCAAGCGCTATGTGGGCGGCGACTTCTCGGTCGTGCAGTCCAACGGCGTCGAGTGCGACGACAACCAGCTGCCCGCCAACGCCGACGAGCTCGTCCAGCGCATCATCGCCTTCGCCATGGCACAGCGCGGCAAGCGCTACGTCTTCGGCGCCAACGGCCCCGACGCCTGGGACTGCTCAAGCCTCCTGCAGGGCGCGTACCGTACGGTCGGGCTCAGCATCCCGCGGACCACCTTCGAGCAGTGGCCGTACGGCGTGAAGATCGACAAGGGCAAGGAGCAGCCCGGCGACCTGGTCTTCTTCAACTCGGGCCCGGGGACGTCATCGAACAACCCCGGCCATGTCGGCATGGTCATCGGCAAGGGCAAGATGATCGTGGCGAGCTGCTCGACCTGCTCGCCGAACATCGGGGTCAAGTCGTACAAGCGCTCGGACTGGATCGGCACGACCCGTCCGCTCGCCCGTCCGGACATGAAGCGCAAGGTCGCCGAGCTGGCCGCCCAGCCCCAGTCCGCCCCCTGAGACCGCAACCCAGCGGACGTGGGCGCCTGCCAGTGATCGACGGCAGCTCGGGCAGGGCGTCCGCGGCCGCACTTAATCCGATCGACAGTGCGGCCCAGCGTGGCATGCTGGCCGCGTGGAGCCCGTGATAACGATTCTGATCGCCGAAGAACTGCTGATGTTCCTGCCCGTCGCGCGGAGGCGCGAGCGGCAGGAGGTGGCCCACGACGGGACGTCGACGCTGGGGCACATCGTGGAGTCCCTGGGCGTGCCGCTGCCCGAGGCCGGCCGGCTGCTGGTGAACGGGACGCCGGTCGAGCCGGGCCACCAGCCCGCCGCGGGCGAGGAGGTACGGGTGGAGGCCGTGGCGCGGCCGCAGTCCGTACCGCTCGAACCCGGCCGGCTCGCGCCCCGGTTCCTGCTCGACGTGCACTTGGGCACGCTGGCCCGCCGGATGCGCCTGCTCGGCCTGGACACCGCCTACCACAACGACATGGACGACCCCGCGCTCGTCGTCCAGGCGAACGAGGAGGGCCGGGTGCTGCTGACGCAGGACCGCGGCCTGCTGCGCCGCCGGGCGCTGTGGTTCGGTGCGTACGTGCGCGGGTCCCGTCCCGACGATCAGCTGCGCGACCTGCTGGAACGCTTCGTTCCCGAGCTGCGGCCGTGGACCCGCTGCACCGCCTGCAACGGCGTGCTGGCCCCGGTCGACAAGGAGGAGGTCGAGCGGGAGCTGGCGGACGGGACGCGCCGCAGCTACGACGTGTACGGCCGCTGCGCCGACTGCGGCCAGGTCTACTGGCGCGGCGCGCACGGCGGTCATCTGGAACGGATCGTCGAGGACGCGGTCACGGTCGTCGCGGCCGGTTCCGCCCAGGGCGGCGACCGGCCTCAGGACTCGCCTCAGGACTCGCCTCAGGACTCGCCTCAGGACTCGGCTCACGGCTCGGCACGGAGCGCGGCCTCCTGAGCGCGGGCGGCGCCGTTCCGGCATGATGCCGGGCAGAGAGGGGCTGGTCACGATCAACGTAGTGGTGGGCGCGGCGATCATCGCCGGGGGACGGCTGCTGGCCGCGCAGCGGGCGGAGCCGCCCGCGCTGGCCGGTGGCTGGGAGTTCCCGGGCGGCAAGGTCGATCCGGGCGAGTCGGACGAGGACGCCCTGGTCCGCGAGTGTCACGAGGAGCTGGGCGTCAAGATCGCGCTGGACGTGCGGATCGGCGGCGACTGGCCGCTGAGCCTGGGCGGCGTGCTGCGGGTGTGGACCGCCCGGATCGTCGAGGGCGAAGCGCGCGCGCTGGAGCACCTCGCCCTGCGCTGGCTGGCCCCCGGGGAGCTGTACGACGTCGAGTGGCTCCCCGGTGACCTGCCCATCGTGGAGGCCGTCCAGCCGTATGTGAGCGGCTGAGCGCCCGCCGGCTCAGGAGATCCGGTTGGCGCCGGCGTAGTCGGAGCGGTCGGACATCTTTGAGATCTTCACCACATCGCCGGTCTGCGGAGCGTGCAGGTACTTGCCGTCGCTCAGGTAGATGCCCATGTGGTGCAGGCTGCCGCCGAAGTAGACGAGGTCGCCGGAGCGCAGCGCGCCCTTTCCGACCTTGCTGCCCTGCTCGTAGAGGGCACCGGTGTAGTGGGGCAGCCCGCCCTTGCCGACCTTGTCGTACGCCCAGACGACCAGTCCCGAGCAGTCGAAGCTGCTGGGGCCCGCGGCGGCCCACACGTACGGGCTGCCGATCTTGGTGAGCGCCTTGCGCGCCATCTTGGCGGGCAGGCCGGAACCCTTCACGGACGCGGTGAGCCCGGACTTGGGGTCCTTGACCTTTGTGGTGGTCAGCTTGTCCAGCCGGCGGGTGACCTCGCCGACCTTGGACTTGGCCGCCTGGCGGGCGGTCTCGGCCTGGGTGGCGGCCCGCTGGACCTGCGCGGTCTTGGCCTTTGCGGCGACCTGCGCCTGGTTCGCCTGGTCGATCTGCGCCTGGAGCCGGTTCACGGTCGCGGCCCGGCTCTGGGTCAGGTAGGCCGAGGCGGACAGTCCGTTGGTGTCGCCCGCCCCGTACAGCATGTCGTCGCCGCCGGCCATGTAGTTGGCGGCGGCGAGCCGTCCCAGCTCAGCGCGGGCGGGAGCGACCTGGGCCTCCAGCGTGGCGGCGGTCTGGGCGGCGGTCCGCTCGGCCTTCTGGGCCGCGCGCATGTCCACCCGGGTCTTGTTATACGCCTCGGTCAGCTTCTCGGCCTCGGTGTTGAGGGCGTCCAGCTGCTTGCGCAGCTCGCTCTCGGTCGGCTTCGGGGGATTGGCCGCGGCGGCCCGTACGGCCGTACCGGACGCGGGCGCGTGGGCCGGCTGTGTGGCGGCCTGGGCGGCGATGGGGGCGAAGGCGCCGATGGCGACGATCGTGGCAGCGGTGAGGGCGGGCACGGCGAAGCCGCGCCGTTCAGTGGCCGGTGTCAAACCGGTGAACTCCTCTCCTAAGCCGCCTACCGGGTTAGCTGACGGGTTCGGGCCAGGAGACGCCCTACGGCGCACACCGAATGTGCGCCGATTCACCCCAGGAGGCCTGGGTCCCCGGTTCCCCGTGGGGGATTCGGCGGTGTCCGGACGTCGTCCCGGGGGGCGGGACTGCGAACGACCGGATGTGGGGAGACTACAAACAACGGGCAAAGTTGGCCAAATAGCCATATTTGTGGCAGCTGTGACGGCCGTCCCGTCGGGGGGAGGCGTTCGGCCAAGTAGAATAAGGACGGTCGCACCTCTGCGGCGAACCCCACACTCTCACCCCAAGGCGAGACCGCATGCCCATCTCCACGCGAGACGACCTCCGGAACGTCGCCATCGTCGCCCACGTCGACCACGGGAAGACGACGCTCGTCGACGCCATGCTCTGGCAGTCCGGGGCGTTCCGCGAAAACCAGGACGTGGACGACCGCGTCATGGACTCCGGCGATCTGGAGCGTGAGAAGGGCATCACGATCCTGGCCAAGAACACCGCCGTCCGGCACGCCGGGATGACGATCAACATCATCGACACCCCCGGCCACGCCGACTTCGGTGGCGAGGTCGAGCGCGGGCTGTCCATGGTCGACGGCGTCGTCCTGCTGGTGGACGCCAGCGAGGGCCCGCTGCCGCAGACCCGGTTCGTGCTGCGCAAAGCGCTGACCGCCCGGCTGCCGGTGATCCTGGTCGTCAACAAGACCGACCGCCCGGACGCCCGGATCGACGAGGTCGTGGACGAGACGTACGAGCTCTTCATGGACCTCGAGGCCGAAGAGGAGCAGATCGACTTCCCGATCGTCTACGCCTCCGGCCGCGCCGGCCGCGCCTCGCTCGCCAAGCCCGGCAACGGCGAGATGCCCGACAGCGAGGACCTCGAGCCGCTGTTCGAGGTGATCAAGAACACCATCCCGGCCCCCGCGTACGACCCGGACGCCCCGCTCCAGGCGCACGTCACCAACCTGGACGCCTCCAGCTACCTGGGCCGGATCGCGCTGTGCCGGGTGCACTCGGGGATCATCAAGAAGGGCCAGCAGGTCGCCTGGTGCAAGCGGGACGGCACCATCGAGCGGGTCCGCATCAGCGAGCTGATGATGACCGAGGCGCTCACCCGCAAGCCCGCGGAGGCGGCCGGCCCCGGCGACATCATCGCGCTGGCCGGCATCCCGGAGATCACCATCGGCGAGACCCTCGCCGACCCCGACGACCCGCGCCCGCTGCCGCTGATCACCGTGGACGAGCCGGCCATCTCGATGACCGTGGGCACCAACACCAGCCCGCTGTCCGGCCGCGAGAAGGGCACCAAGGTCACCGCCCGGCTGGTCAAGGACCGGCTGGAGCGCGAACTGGTCGGCAACGTCTCGATCCGCGTGCTGCCCACCGAGCGCCCCGACACCTGGGAGGTGCAGGGCCGAGGCGAGCTCGCCCTCGCCATCCTGGTCGAGAACATGCGCCGCGAGGGCTACGAGCTGACCGTCGGCAAGCCGCAGGTCGTCGCCCGCGAGATCGACGGCAAGAAGCACGAGCCCGTCGAGCGCCTCACCATCGACATCCCCGAGGAGCACCTCGGCGCGGTCACCCAGCTCATGGCGGTCCGCAAGGGCCGGATGGAGCACATGACCAACCACGGCACCGGCTGGATCCGGATGGAGTTCCTGGTCCCGGCCCGCGGGCTGATCGGGTTCCGTACCGAGTTCCTCACCGAGACCCGCGGCACCGGCATGGCGCACCACGTCTTCGAGAGCTACGAGCCCTGGTTCGGCGAGCTGCGCACCCGGCCGTCCGGTTCCCTGGTCGCCGACCGCACCGGCGCCGCCACCGCGTACGCGATCACCAACCTGCAGGAGCGCGGCACCTTCTTCGTCGGCCCGACCACGCAGGTGTACCAGGGCATGATCGTCGGGGAGAACTCCCGCGCCGACGACATGGACGTGAACATCTGCAAGGAGAAGCAGAAGACCAACATCCGCTCCTCCACGGCCGAGACCACCGAGACGCTGACCCCGCCGCGCCTGCTGACGCTGGAGGAGGCCCTGGAGTTCGTCCGCGAGGACGAGTGCGTCGAGGTCACCCCGACCGCCGTACGGCTCCGCAAGGTCGTCCTGGACTCCAAGGAGCGCGAGCGCACCCGCGCCCGCGCCAAGCGAGCCGGCTAAGGGGCTTCCCGGGCTCTTGAGCCCTGGTGACGAATGCCTGATGGCGCAAGACTGAGGACGAACGACTGAGGGCCGCCCCGATCGGAGCGGCCCTCAGTCGTTCACTCACGCGTTCATTCGCTACTTCAGCTGTATGGTCCCGGTCACGTCGGCGGCCAGGCGGAGCTGGTCGCCGTCGCGGAGGGGGGCCTCCACACCGCGCGGGAGGCGCTCGCCGTTGACGAACGTCCCGTTGGTGGAACCCTCGTCCCGGACCCAGGCCGTACCGGACGGGTCCAGCCACACGGTCGAGTGGCGCCGTGACACGTTGTCGTACTGCGTGAACGAGCCCGCCACCGGCGACTGGCCGGCGTCGCGGCCCAGCACCAGGTGCTGGCCGACCGAGACCTTGAGCTCGCCCGAGGGGAACTGCATCCGCAGTACGGGCGTGCCCTGCTGCGGCAGGGGCCGCAGGCAGGAGTCGCACTGCGCGGCGCCCGGGTTGGACAGCACCGCCTCGCAGTAGGGGCACATGAACGCCGTGTCGCCGCCCGGACGGGGCGGCCCCTGCTGCTGGTCCTGCGGCAGCAGCGTCGCCTCGCGCCCGTGCGGCGGAGGCTGGAGGCCTCCTTGCTGAGGTGACTGGTGCTGCGGGGCCTGGTGCTGCGGTGACTGGTGCTGCGGGGACGGCGCGTACGGGTCGGCCGGGGCATGCTGGCCGCCCTGCTGCTGGGGCGGGCCCCACTGGTCAGGTGAAGGCGGCTGGGGAGCGCCCCACTGGTCCTGTTGCGGCTGACCGTGCTGGCCGCCCTGATGCTGCTGGGGCGCCGCCTGGTGCTGGCCGCCCTGCTGTCCCTGCTGCTGCGGGGGCGGACCCCACTGGTCGGGGGACGGCGGCGGGGGAGCACCCCACTGGTTCTGGTCCTGAGGCGGCTGGCCCTGGCCCTGCTGCTGTCCTTGCTGACCCTGCTGGGGCGCGCCCCACGGGTCGTTCGGGACAGGGGGCGGGCCCTGCTGCTGAGGCTCGCCGTACTGCGGCTGGGGCGGGCCGTACTGCTCGTGCTGGCCGCCCTGCTGAGGCTGCGGCGGACCGGGAACGGGCTGCCCAGGCTGCTGCGGGCTCTGCTGCTGCGGCTGGCCCTGCTGCTGGCCCTTCTGGTAGGGGGAGTTGCCGAACTGGGCGTCGCCGCCACCGTACGGGGACTCCCCATAAGGCGGTTGCTGCTGGCCCTGCGGCTGGTGCTGGCCCTGCTGGTGAGGGGCCGGCGGCTGGTGCTGCGGGCTCTGGCCGTAGGGGTCCTGCCCCTGCCCCTGGCCCTGACCCGGCGCCTGGCCTTGGCCCTGGCCGTACGGGTCCTGCCCATAGGGCTGCTGCCCGTACCCCTGCTGGGGGCCGGGAGGCGGTGGAATCCGCGGGGGCTGCTGGTCGTCGTACGCCGGACCCTGCCGGCGGCCGCCCCCGGCGCGCGCGAGATTGGCCCCACAGCTCAGGCAGAGCAGATCGCCCTGCTGGAAAGGCTCATCACAGACCGGGCAATTCAAGGTCGCCATGACACATCCCCCGCTCGTACCCCAGCGCGCTCCAGCGTTGACCTGAGGTGATCCATGTCACCTCTCCGCGGGATCCCGATGTAGTACACCCGCCTTCCCTCCGGCCCTTCGTCCACGGACACCTGGACTCGGGGCCCTGCATCCTGTTCTTCGTTGATCCGGCCGACGCCGTTCAGGGCTCCGTACCGTGCTTCCCCCAGCGGGGACAGCGGTACGACGCGCTGGTTGGCCGACCCCCTCCAGAGTAGAGAGCCACTCTGGGCGTGTCGCCCCCCCGGGTTCTGCCGATCGACGTACGGCCCGGTGATGACGGCGTCACACGACTCCAGGATCTCGCGCGCCTCGGCGGAGCGCGAGAGCCGGGAATAGGCATATCCGCTGTAGACCATTATGTCCAATGGAATCGTCTCATGGTGTGACTCGTCCCGCCACCTGCGGATACCACCGACGAGCGCCGCCAGCGCCGCGGGCTGCTGGAACGGTTCGCCGCCGGAGATCGTCACGCCCTCCACCGGCCCGGGCAGGCTGGCCAGCCATCCGAGCACGGTTTCGACCGGTACCTCCTTGGCCGGATCCGCGTCCCAGGTGTCGCGGGACAGGCAGCCGTCGCAGGCCAGCGTGCAGCCCTGTGTCCAGATGCCCGCGCGGATCCCGGGGCCGAGAGTGGTCACCGGATAGTGGGCCTTGGCGAGCAGCAGCCCGGTCACTGCAGGTCCAGATGAACGATGCCGCCCTCGCGCCGGATGCCGGTCACGGTGATCCGGTCGTCCGGTACGAGCTCGCGGTCGAACATCGCGCGGGCCAGCGGGTTCACGAAGCACGACTCCAGCGCCATCCCGATGCCCCGGCCGCCCTTGTCCAGCTCGGTCGTGCACCATTCACGCAGCGTGCCGAGGGCCTCGCCCTTGACCGCCAGGCCGAGCCGGTGCTCCTCGGTGACCCGGCGGCAGATGTTGGCGAACTGCAGATCGAAGATCTTGTTGGCCGCCTCGGCGCCGATGAAGTCGAAGACCACGATGTTGTCGCCGAACCGGTTGAGCAGCTCGGGCCGGTTGAGCACCTCGTTGAAGTGGCCGGCCACCGCCCCCTTGATCCGGTGCTCGACCTCCTCGTACGTCATCCCGGGCGTGATGTTCTGGATCCGCGGCGCGGGCGGCGAGGCCACGTCGGAACGGGCCGTGATGTCGCGGCCCTGCACGTACATCCCCAGGTTCGAGGTGAAGATCAGGATCGACTCGGAGAAGTGCACGGTGTTGCCCCGGCCGTCGGTCAGCCGGCCGTCCTCCAGGATCTGGAGGAACTTGTCCAGGATCCGCGGATGGGCCTTCTCGATCTCGTCGAACAGCATCACCCGGAACGGGTCCTCGCGCACCGCGTTGGTCAGCTCGCCGCCCGCCTCGTGCCCCACGTACCCGGGCGGGGACCCGATCAGCCGGTCGCCGGACCCCTCGCCGGAGAACTCGCTCATGTCGAACCGCAGGTAGGCCGACTCGTCGCCGAACACCAGCTCGGTGATCGCCTTGGCCAGCTCGGTCTTGCCGGTGCCGGTCGGCCCGGCGAAGAACAGCACGCCGCGCGGCCGGCTGCCGGACCGGGTCGCCTGCGCGCCCGACAGCCCCAGCACCGCCCGCTTGAGGATGTCGAGGGTCTTGGTCACCGCCTGCGGCTGCCCGATCACCCGTTCGGGGACCTTGCGCTCGCCCTCCAGCACCCGCCGCCGCAGATGGCCGCGGCTCCACGGGTTGTCGAGCACGCCCAGCTTGTACGTGCGCACCGCGTCCGGCAGATCGGCCAGATCGACGTTGCGCTCCTTGGCCAGCCGGGTCACCTCGATCATCGACTGCAGGGTGAGCCCGTCGGCCTGCTCGGCGAACGCGTCGCACGCCGCCGCCGCGATCTCGTCGCCGCCCACGTCGCTCACCCCGAACGCGCGGGCCAGCAGCCGGGCCGTCTCCTGCCGGTCGCCCAGATGCGGCCGCGGGATGGTGATCTCCCGGATCGTCTCGTTGTCGGCGGTCAGCCAGGGCGGCAGGTCGCCGGGCCGCTCGACCAGCCAGATGATCGGGTTGTAGAGCGGCTTGGGCCGAGCCCCGACCACGCGTACGGGACGCGCGGACCGCGACAGCTTGGCGCAGAAGCGGAAGAAGTCCCGCTCGGCCGGCTCCAGGTCCGTCGGCGTACGGGCGATCCTGGACGCCGAGTCGATCACGAACGCGGCGCGCAGGTTGTCCGACGGCCGCGCGACCGAGGCCAGATGGCCGGTCAGCGCCTCCAGCGACGGCTTGCCGTCCTTGCGCTTGCCCAGCAGCCGGTCGGCCGCCCGCCCGGCCTCCTCGGAGATCTCGTCCCCGGTGTCGGGATGGACCTGCAACCCGTCCACCGGGTCGTACACCACCATGCAGGAGGACCCGCTGGAACGCAGCGACTCCCACAGCAGATCGCGCAGCGTGAGCAGCCGCGCCGGCCCGGCCCCGTCCAGAGGCGGCGCCAGGAAGCTGTCGTACAGGTTGCCCGACAGCACGTACTGCGAATGCACCGAGAGCGTCGCGTCCAGCTCCCGGATGAAGGGGGGCCATCCGGGCAGGCGCCCCCCAAGAGTCGGCGACTCGATACTCACTTCTCACGCTCCCGGCTGCGCTCGCGTTGGGCGGATCGCGTCCCAGTCTGCCGTGCCCCGTCCGAGACCGGCAGTTCGCGGACCCCCGGGGCGAGCCGCCAGGTGACCTCGGAACGGACTCCGGCCTCGCCCAGCCGCTCCCTGGCGGCCTCGAACGCCTCGCACCACTCCCGCTCGCGCTCGACGTCCAGCCGCCGGTCGTCCTCGCTGCGCGCGGGCGCCGTCCGTACCATCGCGGCCCTGACCTGCGCTGCGTCATCGACCCGCAGCCGGACGCTGTGGTCGGGCCACGATCCGCGCGACAGCACGACCGCGCCTTCCTCGCCCGCGGTCAGGGTCTCGAAGCCGTCCTGTACCTCGTACCCCATCTCCTCGAACGCGGAGGTGATGGAGCCCAGCACGTACTGCCGCTCGGCCTCGGCCTGCTCGGCGGCGTCGCGCTCGGCGGCCCGCCGCCGTTCCCGCGCGCGCAGCTCCTCGGTACGGCGGTTCGCCTCACCGACACGCAGCCGTACCTCGGTGATGACGCCCTCCGCCTCCTCGGGCGATCCGATGCCCGCCAGCAGCCGCGCGGCCTCCGCGACCGCCGTCCGGTCATCGGCGGTGGCGTCCGGCAGCAGGCGCGCCAGCACCCGTTCGAGCGTCCGGTACGTCTCGTTCGCGTACGTCTCGTTCTCTGTGGGCTCGGGTGCCGGCGCCCCCAGATCGGCGCGCAGCCCCTCCGCCCCTCCCGGAACGGCGAAGATCTCGGCCGCGACCTGGGCCGCCAGCCGCTCCGACAGCCGCCGTTCGGCGCCGTCCAGAGCCTGGTCGGTCGCCGCGCACCAGGCCGTCAGCTCCTCGATCGGCTGCTCCTCGGGCCGCAGCGGCTCCGGCAGCGCGACCTCGGCATCCAGCTTCTCGCGGGTCTCGGCCAGCGCCTCGATGCGGGCATTGCGCTCCAGGACCTGGCGCAGCGCCTGGTCGTACGACTCGGCCTCGGCCAGTGCCGCCGCCCGAGCCTCGGCCCGGCCCGCCGCCAGCGCGGCCAGCGCCTCGGCGCCCCGTCCGGCCAGCCCCGCCGTCCGCCCGAGCACGCGGTTCATCCCCAGGCTGAGGACGACCGCCGCGTCCAGCGCGATATCGGCCTCGACTCCGCTGCTCATGCCACCCCTGTCAAGCCCATGCCACCCCTGCTCAAGCCCGTGCCACCCCTGTCAACTGAGAGCCTTCCGCTCCGCGTCCCCGTGCGTCTGCCGCCAGCGATGCAGCCGCATGCCCGCGGCCACCGCGTGCGCGGCCGCGCCGGCCACCATCACCAGCACCCACAGCGGGGTCGCGAACGGGCTGATCGCCCCCATCAGCAGCAGGATGAGCAACAGCGGCACCGTACCGGCCAGCAACAGCAGGCCGCAGCCACGCCGGCCGGTCCGCTGGGCCGCCCCGGACATCGTCTGCGATGCCTTGGCCAGCCCGCGGCCACCCGCGCCCAAGAAGCGTGACAGCGACGACCACGGCCCGTACTGCAGATAGTCCCGCCCCTGCGCGCGCGCCAGCATCACCTCGCTGCCGCACTGAACCGCCCAAGCCAGCAAGGAGAACACCACCAGGGCCCCGAACGGCACACCGGACGACCCCTGGAAGCCCCCTTGCGAGACGATCCCGTCCTCGTCCTCGCCCCCCAGCACGACCCCGAGGACCCAGCTCCCCAGCAACCAGGGCAGGACCAGCGGAAGCGACCACGCCACCGCCCGGCCCATCGCGGCCTTCTGCCCGGCCAGCCGCAGCCGCTCCCGTTCCGCCCACCGGCCCTTCAGCTCGCCGGAACGCTGCTCGGCCGCACGCCGCTCCCGTACCCGGGCCTCGACCTCCAGCGCCGCCTCCGGAGCCGCCCTCGCCACGGCGAGCAGCCGCAGCGGATCGTCGCCCGCCCCGTCCGCCATCCAGTCGAACCAGGCGACCGGCTCCGGTACGGACGCCCGCGCCCGCCCGGCCGCCGCCGCGATCCGCTCCTGCATCTCGCCCGGCCGGGCCGCGAGGGCCAGCAGCGTCAGCAGCACGGCGGAATCGTCGTTCAGCCGCGTCGACGGCGTCTGGCTCCGCAGCCACCCGGCCAGCTCGTTCCACGCCCCCACATGGGCCCGCCAGCGGTCATCGATCGACGCCAGCTCACGCCCGCCCTCGAAGCCCGCCAGAACCCTCAGCAGATGCCGGTCCCAAAGCTCCTGGCCCACCAGGCACGCCATCCGGTGATCGGAATGCAGGGGATCACCGGCCGCCTGGGCGAGCCGCGGCAGATCCTCCGCCGCCAGCCGCCACCCCAGATAGTGCGGCGGCAGTCCCGGATCGAGCCACCGCACCAGATGCAGCAGCTTCACGTCGGGCGGCAGATCCGTCGTGAGATACCCGTCGATCAACCCGATCCGGCTGTCGTCGGGCAGCCCGTTGAGCCACTCCCGCAGCGAGCGCCACGCCTCCCCTGCCTCGCCCCTGCCAAAGAAGTAAGAGGCGGCGAAATCCCACTTGCCCACCAGCGCGCGCGCCAGCTCGCCCCGCTCGTCGTAACGCCGCCCATCGAAAGGAACACCCACACCCTGAGGCGTCTCATCGACGACCTCCGGCACCTCGCCCCGCAACCACAGGGCGACCTGCTCCCCGCCCCACCGCTTGCGCGGATCCCGTACGAGCAGCCCCCGGCACAGCAACCGCAGCCGCGGATCGTCCACATCATCGGCGGGCACCGCCCGCGTGGCCAGGTGATCGACGACCGCCGTCTCGCTCAGCCCCAGGAACGGCGCCCGCCCGGTCACCAGCTCCCGGACGATCATCCCGAGCGACCACCAGTCGCGCGCCGGCGACACCTGCCCCGACAGCGACTCCGGCGCCGCGTACGCCAGCGTCCGCGACGACGACGCGAACACCATGCTCTGATCGAGGACCTTGCTCAACCCGAAGTCCGCGATCGCCAGCCGCAGCGGATCGGCCCCGAGCACCAGCACGTTCTCCGGCTTCAGATCGCGATGCACGATCCCCACCCCGTGCAGGGCGCGCACCCCGCCCGCCAGCTGCTCCACGACCTTCCGGATCGCCGCCTCCGGCAGCGGGCCGCCCATCAGCGCCCGCAGATTCCCGTCCGGCGCGTACTCCGAGACCTCATAATCGCGGCCCTCGGCCTGCCCGGTCTCCAGGATCCGCACCACATGCGGCGTATCCAGCACCGGCAGCTTCGCCCAGACCTCCCGGTCGGCGTGGTAACCCCGCCGGAACAGCTTCACCACGAACTCGCCGCGCGCGTCCCGTACGAGCAGCAGATCCGACTCGGCCCCCTGCACCGGGAGCTCCGCCACGACCTCGAACCTCCGCGCCAGCTCCTCGGGCAGCCGCAGCAACGGCCCCCCGGCCGTCCCACCGTCCCGCCGAGTCTCCCCAGGCCGCGGCCCCGGAACGGCAGGATCGCGATGGGTCACCCCTGGATCCCGCCGTGTCGCACGCGGCCGAGCCCCGTCTCCCGGCTCCTCGAAGTCGCCCACTTACGTTGCCCCGTCTATGTCACGCGCGCCTCCACGCGAGCCTAACGCGCCCCCTCAGATCTTGTCCTTGATCACCCGCAGATGCTCCGCCGCCTTGAACCGCACCACCACGGCCTCCATGAAGATCCGCACCATGAGCAGCTCGAACACCCAGATGAACGGGGCCGCGAAGATGATGAGCAGGCCGAGTAGCCACCCGTCGCGCAACTGCGCGACCCAGATGCCGATCGCCACCACCATCAGCGCGGACAGGCTGATGAGCATCAGCGACAGGATGTAGAACAGCTTGATCAGCTTCGGTGTGACCAGGTAGTTGAAGTTGGCGTCGAACAACGCCCCCAGCAACCCCTTGTCCGTCCGCTCCGGCGGCACCCACTCCCGCTGTTGAGGCTGACCCTGCGGCGGCGTTCCCACCTGCTGCTGCGGTCCCGTTCCCGGCCCTTGGTACCGCGGCCCGGGCACCGGCCCGGTGTTCTGCGGAGGCGGGCCGTAGGGCCCGGGCGCCTGTCGATGGGGCTGGTCCGAAGGGTTCGTCATCGCCGACTCCCGACTAGAACGAGGCTGCTGTCCCGACTCTAGAGCGTGCCGTCTTCCCGTACGCTCCGCACGCGCGGCGGCGTCCCGCCATCAGAGCCACGGGATCGTGTCGGGACGGCGATACCAGCGCTCGCTTAGCTGCGCACCCTCTCGCAGGGCCTTCGTGTAAGGGCGTAGCGCCGCGCCGTCGTCGGGCACAGTCCGTACCAGGAATCGCCGGTCGAGATGGGCGAGGAGTTCCGTGAGGAGGCCTGTGGCCAGCACGGGACGGGATTCCAGGACGTCGTCGATCCGGTCCCTCGACTCGAGATCATTGATGTATTCGTCCACGACGTAGCGGCCGTCGGGCGCCCAGTCGTTCTCCATCAGCGTCACGAGGCGTTCCCAGAACAGGAACCTGGACCGGACGGAGTAGATCGGCCCATCGAGTCGTTGCGCCGTCGCGGCGGGCAGCCGCGAGCGTTCCAGCGCCAGCCGCTCCTCGTCCACGGTGGCCACCGTGGCGAGTTGTGCCGCGGTGAGCCGTTCCCAGGTGGAGTCCGTCGCCGGTGTGCCCGCCATGCCGGTGCGCCCCCATCACTCGTTGATCTGGTCCAGGAAGTACTGGTAACCACGGTCGGGCTGCATGAAGGTCCCGTCGTTCCCCTCACGGATGACCATTGTCCCGGTGTTCGAGTCCCACCACGCCCAGCGAGGCGTGCCCGATGGCGACGGCCGCATCTTGATGCCCGGTGTGCCGCGCATGATGCCTTCCAGATATTCGGCCAGTTCCTCGTCCGGTACCCCCGGGATGCTGCGGTGATTGGCGTGCAGGGCGAGCTTGTCCGCGATCAGGTCCACGTCGCCGGCCTGGCTCGCCGGGTCCGGCTGGCCCTTGCCCGGGGCGGTGGGGGAGGCCGACGGGCTGGCGGACGGTTCCGGGCCATCGGCGTCGCAGCTCTCACCCGGCGGGTCCACCGGGTCGTTGTGGACGAGCACGCCCCGATCGGCGGCGACGACGTGGTACGTGTGCGGGCCGGCGACGGTGAGGTTGTGTACGCGCTGACGCCGGACCCGCTCGTGCGTGGCGACGACCATCGCCTCGCGGCCGCCGGGGGTGGCGAGCCGGTCGCCGAACACCAGGGCGCCGGACCTGATCCAGTCGCCGGTGCCACTCACCCAGAACGGGTGCTCCGCGGTGGCGGTGACCACCGTCGTGGGTCCGCCGACCTGGCCGTCCAGGTCGATGGTGAGATCGACCAGCCGGGTGAGACCGGTACCTGTGATCAGGGCGGTGACCGGTTGCGGGCCGTCCCGCCCGGTGCGCGGATCGGTCGCCCAGACCGAGTCGCCCACCTGGACGTCCTCGATGGGTCTTCGTGATCCGTCGGCCATCAGCACCCGGGTGCCGGGCACGAAGCTGTTGCGCTTCTTCTCGCACGCCTCGAGTGCGTCGTCGAGGCGGTCCTTGGCGTCCTTGCGGGCCTTGCGGGCCTTGTCCAGGCGGCGTTTGAGGTCCAGGAACCGGTCGATCAGTTTGATGACCTTGGGGATCGACTTGAGCAGCTTGCCGATCTTGCCCCAGGGGACCAGGCCGACCAGCGCCCACAGGCAGTCGACCAGGTTCGGTTCCTCGACACAGGCGATGATGTCGCCGGCCAGGAAGTCCAGTCCGATCTTGCCGATCTCGGCCAGCAGATCGAACTCGTCCCACTCGCCCTCGACGTCCTGCGCCTCCTGCTCGGCCGCCGCCAGCGCCTCCCTGGCCTCCCGCAACTCCCGCTCCTCAGGAGACTCCGACGCCGAAGCACTGGGCGAAGGACTCCTGGACGGCGAGGTGGACATGGAAGGGGAAGGGGAAGGGGAAGGGCTCGCGCCGGGCCCACCTGGGCCGCCGTCTCCGCAGTCCTCGCCCCCGCCGACCATGCAGACACCCGCGCGGATCTTGGCCACGACCTGCTCGGGGACCGCGACCACCGTCACAGCCGCGGCGACCGCCGTGATCAGCAGGATCACCGCAAGGTACGAGGAAGCTCCCTCTCCCCGCTCCCCGAGTCGCCTGAGCACGCCGCCCACGCTCCTGTTCCCCGTTCATGCCCCGGTTAGAGAGCTAACAATGGGAATCCTCGGACGTGCACGGGTCCCAGGGCCCAATCGAGGCCCAAAAACGGCGGGCGCACCGCTTCGTCCGCGCTTGTCCCTTTAGGCTTCGGCGGCATGAGGTGTCTTTCGGTGGCCGTCGCGATCGCGTTGAGCCTTGCCGTGACGGCGGCGTGCACCGGGGAGACCGGCCCGGAGAAGCCGCCCAAGGCGGTCCGGACGACGCCGCAGCCGGTCCCCGCCGCGCGGCTCGCCGCCGTCACCCTTCCCGGAGAGCCGGCCGCTCTGGTCGAGGTGATCACGCGCCAGGTCCGGGCGTCCGGCAGTGTACGGGCCGAGCACGCGACGACGAGCGCCGAGGGGAACAAGCGGATCGAGGAGAAGATCACCGCTCAGCTGCGGACCGGACTGACGCCCCCGAGCGCCCAGTTGACGATCGTGGATCGGGATCCGGCCGATCCGAGCACCACGGAGGCCGTGCTGCTCAACGGCGTGATCTACACCCGGGTGGACGGCGAGGAGCAGGCCCCCGGAAAGCCCTGGGTCCAACTGACCCGGCAGGACGCGAAGAATCCCGAGCTCGCTCCGTTCGCCAAGCTGCTGACCGGTCTCATCGACCAGGTCGAGAACGCCCTTTCGCAGATGTCCACCGACACCGGCCTGGCGCTGGTGCGGAACGGCACCTTCAAGGGGGAACCGGCGAAGGAGACGCTCGACGGCGTTCAGGTGCAACGTTATTCGGGCGCGACTCCGGCCAATAAACTCGCCGGGAAGGACCCAGCGTTCGCGGCTCTTTCCAAAACCGGCCTCAAAGAGGTTGGATGGGTGTTGTGGGTAGACGATAAAGGGCTCCCTCGCAAGTTCCAGGTCGACCATGTGACTCCGGATGAACTGCGGGGATCGCAGACGATCACCTATGCGCGATGGGGCGAACCCGTCCTCATCGAGGCCCCGCCCGCGAACCAGATTCACAAGGTCGGTGCATAATGGCATGCTGTGCGGGCGCATCGTCGGCATGTGCCGACCCGATCCGGCTGGGACCATGAAGCGTTCATCGACGGCGACCGTACGCGTCCTTGGCATGACCATTCCCTTTTTCCTGCTGCTCGTCGGCTGCGGCCGCTCGGAAGGCGACGGGCGGGAAAAGGCGACAGCCTCGCCCGCCCCTCCCGAGCCGCCTGCCGCGTCGTCTCCTGCGCCGCAGGGAACGCCATCAGGTCAGGGGGGCGCCATCGGCGGCGCCGATAACGGGGTAAGGCTGCGGCTGCCGGCGGGCTGGAAGCAGGTGGATCCACTCAAGGACTCCGCCCCCGTCGTCCGGACATCGTTCGGCCTTGACGGCGAGACCGGCCCGCTGATCAGGAGTCTCATGGAACGGCAGGTCCAGCAGGGGACCCTCTTCGCCATTGATACCTCGGTCTCCTCGGGCCTCGCTCCCCATCTCCAAGCGGGGTGCGATCGGGGCGGCGCGGTCGGTGCCTCGCTGGATCAGCTCAAGCGCAAGCAGCAGGCACTGAAGCCCGGTTCACGGATCACCGACCTGACGGTCGGGGGCAAACCTGGATTCAAGGCCACTTACATGTCACAGAAGCGGTCCGGGCACGTCAGCGGCCTGACGGTACGGGTGCCGATCGCCACTGACCGTTTCTGTTTCGTTGACATCGAGGCCAAGCAGGGGGCGCTTCCGGCCCAGGCCGAGCAGATCGCGGCGTCTTTCGAACCGGCCTGACTGCGAACGTGATTTCTGTTTGGGCCTCCGGTTAGGCCCAGGGGCCCGTGTGCGGTGAACCCGCTTTTGGTTGGCTGACCGCTCCGGCCGTTCACTGACCCGGGGGTGGCCCAGTGCTCAGGCGGATGGGGGACCGCGGAGAGGGTTCGCTCTCCTATGTCGCCAGCATCCTGCTCGTGGCGACGATCGCCGCGGCGATCACCGTGGTGGCACTTCCCGACACGGTGGTGGCCAACATCCGCGCCGCGGTGTGCCAGGCGGCCGGCGGGAACGACTGCGGCCCTGATGAGGGCGATGGAAGTTCACCTGGCTCTTCGCCCTCGGCCTCGTCATCCTCCCCAGGCTCGTCCCCGGTCTCTTCGAGTCCTTCGCCCAGTGCTTCGGCGTCGGAGTCTCCTGAGGAGCGGGAGTTGCGGGAGGCCAGGGAGGCGCTGGCGGCGGCTGAGCAGGAGGCGCAGGACGTCGAGGGCGAGTGGGACGAGTTCGATCTGCTGGCCGAGATCGGCAAGATCGGACTGGACTTCCTGGCCGGCGACATCATCGCCTGTGTCGAGGAACCGAACCTGGTCGACTGCCTGTGGGCGCTGGTCGGCCTGGTCCCCTGGGGCAAGATCGGCAAGCTGCTCAAGTCGATCCCCAAGGTCATCAAACTGATCGACCGGTTCCTGGACCTCAAACGCCGCCTGGACAAGGCCCGCAAGGCCCGCAAGGACGCCAAGGACCGCCTCGACGACGCACTCGAGGCCTGCAAGAACCGCAAGGGCGGCAACAGCTTCGTACCCGGCACCCCGGTGCTGATGGCCGACGGATCACGAAGACCCATCGAAGCCGTCGGGGTCGGTGATCTGGTGTGGGCCTCCGATCCCCGCACAGGCCGTGCCGGGCCGTTCCCGGTGACCGCGCTGATCGCTGGGCAGGGCGTGAAGCACCTGGTCGAGCTCACCATCGACCTCGACGGGTGGATCGGTGGCCCGATCGCGCGGATCACCGCCACCACCAACCACCCGTTCTGGCTGCCCTCGGGAGGCTGGACCGATGCCGGGGACCTGATGCCCGGCGACGTGCCGGCCACGCCTGACGGACGCTCGGTGCTGGTGGTCGACACCCTCGAGTACACCCGGACCGGACGGGTCCACAATCTCACCGTCGACGGTCCGCATACCTACTACACCACCGCCGGTGGCGTGGACCTGCTGGTCCACAACGACCCCACTCCCATCCCCGGCGAAGCATGCGGCGTCGGTTCCGGGCCGGGAACGCCCGAGCCGGGCACGCCGGAGTACCAGCAGCGCATCGACGAGCTCAGCCAGGACCCGTCGCACGTCGGCAAGGTCACCCCCCAGCAGATCCGGGAAGCCGAGGTGGGCCTGGAGCTGGAACGCCGGGGAGACCTGCCCGGACCCATCAAGCGGGCGCCTAAGATCAATGGCAAGGACACCGGGGAATTCGTGGACGCGAACGGCCAGCACTGGGATATCAAGGGGTTTACCGATATCTACCAGGGCGGGCCGAAGAAGGGACAGCCGATGCCTCCGAATGCGCGAGGCAGGTACGATCGCCAGGAGGCGATCTCGGCGATCAACCACGAGCTCGCCCAGAACCCGGTGGAGAAGGTGATCCTCGATCCGAAGAACCTCTCGCCCCAGGCCCTGCAGGACCTCAGGGATCTGGTGGCCTCGAAGCCGGAGTGGCAGGGGAAGGTGATCTTCTTCTGACGCGGGACCGTGTCGTGTCGAGGGACGGTGTGCGTGCGTGGCCGGTGGACGCGGATGCTCGCCGGGCGCTGGAGGCCTACCTGGACGCCGTCCCGGAGGGTGCGCGGGTGATTCCGGAGGCGCTCGATGGCGCTTATCTGGATTTCACCGGTGCCGATCTGACGTTGCTGGTGCTGGGGTCGGCGAACCTGTTCGGTGGGTGCCTGCGGGGAGTGCGCCTGGTCGGGGCCGATCTCAATCGTGCCCTGCTCAATGCTGCGGATCTGTCGGACGCCGATCTGTCCGGCGCCTGGTTGCTGAAGGCCGACGGGACCCAGTGCCTGGCCGAGCGGGCCCGTTTCGCCGACGCCGATCTCACCAAGGTGATGTTCCCGCGCGCCGAGTTGCGGGAGGCCGATCTGCGCGGCGCGTGCCTGGATCGCGCCTTCCTGGCACGGGCCGATCTCCGGGGGGCGGATCTGCGTGCCTGCTCGTTCGGCGAGGAAGGCGGTGTCACGTCCTTGGACGAGGCCAGGCTCTGGTCGGCGAGGCTGGACGGCGCCCACGGCCGTGTCTGCGGCCCCGTCGACGTCGGCGAACGGGAACCCCGGCTCCTTGACGGGCCCGAGGCGGCCGCCTGGTTCAGGCGACACGGCGCCCCGGAAGTCGAGATCGCCTGAACGTCCGGCCCGGCCGGCGATTCTCATTAGCACACTTTTCAAGTGCAGGCCGACCAACTCGGCCCCGGAAGTCCGGCGGCTGCCACGCCCCAGGATGGCCGTTGCTGCTCAACCAGCGGGTTTCGCCTGGTCAGACACTCTAACGAGGCTCGAGTGGAAGGCCTGCTGGCGGCATGCCTCCGCCCCACATGGCCTGATGTGGTCAATCGAGAGTGAGTGTCGTCCCATCCGGGCGGCGGCGGCGTCTCAAGGGGTGATTTCACCTGAGGGGTGGCCGGTGTGAAACGGGCACGACGGCAAGGGCCACGGGGCCCCATTGTTGAGCCTTCATCGACTATTGCCCGACCGCCGCTATACCGACCATCGGTAATGCGCATTGCGGTGGGCGTGAAGGTGCGCGAGAGCGTCGCAAAGTGGCCTCGCCCGCGATGCGGGCGAGGGTGTCCGCACGAACCCACTCGTGCCCCGCGGGCGGGCACCGGGACGGCGGCCGGACGGCACTGTGTAACGCTTTCGTCGACCAGAATTCATCCGACCTCGCCACCGTTCCGCCGGGAGGCGGATCGTGGCCGAGTCTCCGCGGGCCGTGTCCTGGCGCGAGTGATCATTACGGAGGTCACGGTGGCAATCGAGGCAAGCGTCACCGTCCGGAGCCACGGAGATCAACTATGATGCATGGCCAGGGGAGGGGGAAATGTCGCTCATGGTGCTACCAGGCCGCCCGTACGGCACCCAAACCTCTTGAATCATGGTTGGTCGCACGGCTAGGGTCTTTTTGGATTTATGTAAATTCATCTCGCTCACATGTTCGTACACTTAACGGAGAGTCACGAAACATGGAACGGCTCGTGATGCCCCAGAGGGCACGGAAGATCGCATGACCGCGGTCGTGCTCGTGGGCGAGCTCCCCAGCACGGGCATCATTCCGGAGCCGGTGGCATGGCGCGTCGCCGACTCCGCGGCTCCCGAGGCGACGCTCGCCTTCGTCCAGCAGACGGCAGGGGCGTTGCAGCAGCACGGCGCGGTCCTGGTCATCTATCCGGCCTGGCGCCCGCAGGCGGCCGTGCGGCTGGTACGGCAGGCGCGCGCGTTCCTGTCGACGGACCGGATCGCCGCCATCCCGCTGGATCTCCCGCCGCTGGCCCTCTCCCTCATCGCCGACCAACTCGCCTTCATGGCCCCCCACGTACGGCCTGGACTTCTGGCCAGCCTCGTCCAGGTCCTGGCGGATCGCCTGTACACGGGAGCGTGGGTCAGCAGCGTCGCGAAGCTGGAGCACGTCCAGACCGGTCTCGGGCAGCACATGGCCTCCCTGATGCCCGGCAGCGGCTTCATGGTGGCGGCGGTGCCCAAGCCGGTGGTGCACCGGGTGACGGCGGCCAAGCCCGTTCCCGAGATCGGCCATCGCCCGCTCGACCCGGTGCTGATGCTGGCCGCCCACGAGCACGGGGATGTGAACTGGCTGCAGGACAGGCTCAAGCCGGAGCTTCGTGTGGTCACGCTCACCTACGTCTCGGCCCAGCCGCTCAGCACCCGGTACTGGGGTGCCAAGAAGTACGCCGAGTTCGTCGCCTTCAGCGGTCATCCGCGGGATCTCCATCTCGCGATGCAGTCGGCCGACTGCACACCCTGCCCATGGTGCGAGGAACCGACCGCGCTGGCCATCTGCCCGTTCTGCTCGCGAGTGCAGGACCGGCCCGTTCCCGGGCCGGTCGGCGCTTCCGCCGCTCCCGGGCCGGAACCCGTGCGGGCCGGGGCCACCCGTCCTCAACCTACGCCGCCTTCGCCGGCGGTACCGGCTCCGGAGCGGGTACCGCTGCCCTTGGCGGCTCCGACGCCCGAACCACCGCGGCCACCGGCCCCGCATCCCCAACCGCCCCAACCGGCCCCACCCGCGGTGACGGCTCCGCAGCGAACAGTGGCTCCCTCCCCGCCCCCGCTCCCGCCCCCGCGGCCCCCGGCTCCGGGAACGCCGCCGCCCGCTCCCGGTCCGCCGCACTCGTTCGGTGGGCCGGAGGCGCCCCCCACCGCGCCGCAGCCGGTTCCCCCGCCGGACCGGCGCCAGACCCCGGATGACGGGGACGCCGCCGGACCTTCCCGGGCGGGGCCCCCGGCCACGGACTTCGCCCTGCCGCGGGGCGGACGTGTGGTGGACGCCCCGCCCGCTCCGGACGATCCCGAAGGCCGCCGGGAAGGGGCCCTGAACGGGTCCCGGCGAGCGGCCCCTCCTCCGGAGCCGGAGGAACAGCCGCCGACGGACCCCGATGAGACCACCCGTACGGGCACGATCGAGTTCCGCCCGCTCCGGAACCGCTAGAACCGCAGGACTCTGTAGGAACGGAGTGACATGAACCCCCGCCAGCGACGTGGTGTGCTGTTGATGATCCTGGCTGCCCTGGGAGCCGTTTTCGTATTCGTCACAGTGCTCGGATACGTCGGCAAAGTACAGGCCGATGCCGATGCCGCGGTCGGTGATATGACGGCGGTCCTGCAGGTGCAGTCGCCGATCGAGGCGTTCCAGCCGATCAGTGCCGCCCAGATGAAGCAGACGCAGGTGCCCAAGAAATGGGCGACGGCCGCCTTCATCACCAACATCGCCGACCTGCAGGGCAAGGTGGCCGCCGGCAGTATCCCCAAGGGCGCCTACCTGCAGCAGGGCATGCTCCTGGACGCGCCGCAGCTGAGCCCCGGCCAGCGGGAGATCGCGATCATGATCGATGCGGAGACCGGTGTGGCGGGCAAGGTCATGAACGGCTCGATCGTGGACGTGTACGCGACGTTCGACTCGACCCAGAACGGCCGCGAGGTCACCGCCGCCTGCGCGGTGCGCGTCTTGAACCGGGTCCAGGTCATCAACGTCGGGAGGGTCCAGGCGGGAACCCGCGAGGGCAGCGGAGGCGGCGGCGGGCAGGACAACGAGCCCCGCCAGGCCGCCGCGTCGGGGTCGGTGTTGCCGGTGACGTTCGCGCTGGACTCCGACCAGACACTGAAGCTGACCTACGCCGAGAGCTTCGCCAACAAGGTGCGGCTCGCCCTGGTCGGCGGGGCACAGGATGCCAAGCCGCCGTTCAACCGGCTGTGCGAGACCCCGCAGGCCACCGGCACGCAGGCGAACCGATGAGCGTCCAGGTCCTCATCGGAACGGGCGATCCGGCGCTGGCCGCGCAACTGCGCACCCAGATCGCCGAGCTGGCCGACATTCACGTGGTGGGCGTCGAGGCGGACTCCGACTCCGTGCTCGGCATGGTCGGCTCGCATGACGAACTCGACATCGTCCTGCTGGACGACGACCTCGGCCCGAACTCCGGCCTGCATCTCGTCCGGGAGATCGCGATGCGGCGACCGCATGTCGCCGCGGTCCTGCTGAACGACCAGCTGGACGAGGAGGTGCTCGCCCGCGCGCTGGAGGCGGGCGCGCGCGGGGTGCTCGGGCGCACGCCCAGCCTCGATGAGCTCAGTTCACGGTTGCTGGCGGTGGCCGAGTGGTCGCGCGGTGTACGGCGCTGGCTCGGCACCAGCGATGTGGGTGGACCTGAGGTCGGCGGGCGCCGTGGGCGAATTCTGGCGGTGGCGGGTGCGAAGGGCGGCACTGGCACCACCACCATCGCGGTGCAACTCGCCCTGGCCGGGGTACGGGCCGGCTCCTCGGTCTGCCTAGTGGACATGGACCTGCAGACCGGGGACGTGGGCACCTATCTCGATCTGGTGCACCGTCGCAGCATCGCCGATCTCGTCAGCGTCTCCAACGAGATCACTGGGGCGATGCTCGCCGACGTCCTGTTCGTGCACGAGGCCGGGCCGCACGTGCTGCTGGCCCCGCAGGAGGGCGAGAAGGCGGAGGACGTGACCTCGTCCGCGGCCCGGCAGATCATGGGCGTGCTGCGGTCGCGGTACGACATCGTCATCGTCGACTGCGGCGCCTTCATGACCGAGGGGTCGGTGACCGCGATCGAGGCGGCCGACCGCGCGATCATCACGGTCACCCCGGACCTGCCGTGCCTGCGCGCGGCCAAGCGGCTGGGACAGCTCTGGAAACGGTTGCGGGTCCGCAAGCAGGAGGACATCGCCGTCGTGCTGACCCGCCAGTCCCGCAAGGACGAGATCCAGCCGGACTTCGCGGCCCGGATCCTCGGCATGACGCCGCTGAAGACCACCGTGCCGCCCGCGTTCCGGGCGCTGGAGAAGGCGATCAACAACGGGGCACCGCTCCGTGTGGACCATGACGGATTCCGACGCGCGATGAGCCAACTCGGTGCGGAGCTCGGCATCCTCCCGGCCACCGCCATCCAGCCCCGCGGTGCCCCCAAACGCGCGAAGGCGGAGGCGACATGATCCGGCGCCGCCGCGCGAGGCAGGTACCTCCCGACGCGGGGGTCGTGGAGTTCACCGGTCTGCTCCCGCTCATCCTGGTGACCGTCCTGATCGTCTGGGAGGGGTTCCTGCTCGGGATGTCGGCCACGTACGCCGGTCACGCCGCCAACGAGGGTGCGCGGGTGGCCGCCGTGGGCGGCGGATATGACGAGGTCGAGCGGGCCGCGGTGAAACGGATCTACGGGGCCTGGGCCGACGAGGAGAACATCGAGGTCGTCTATCCCGGCGGCGAGCGCTGCAGCCCGGTGCCCCTCCACAAGGATTGCGGCTATGTCCGGGTCAGCATCAAGACACCGCTGCTGATCCCCGGCGTCGTGCTTCCGACGCGGGTGAGCGCTCGGGCCAAAGTCGTGTACGAGGGGGTGCGATGAAGAGGGACCGCGGAACCGCCGCCACCGAGTACATGGCCACCATCGGGCTCTTCCTGTTCGTGGTGGTGGCCTGCTTCGAGGCCTACGTCGCGTTCAGCGTGATCGAGAAGGTGGAGGAGGCGGCGCGTACCGGCGCCCGGGTCGGCAGCATGCGCGGCGCGTCCGCCGGCGAGGCGGCCGCCCGGCAGGTGATGCCCGGCTGGCTCAACAGCAACCGGGTGACCGTACGGCAGGACGGCGACAACGTGGAGTGCGTCATCTGGGCGAAGGTGCCCGTGCTCGCCAAGGGCGTTCCGATCGACATGTCCGTCACGCGCAAGGTCGAGATGCCGGTGGGAGGGTGAGTCATGGGTCTGCGTAACCGGATGGAGAACGGGGACGGCGACGATACCCGCCAGGCCGTCGGCGCGAACATCTCGCACTGGCGCAAGCGGTTGCTGGAAGAGGTCAACCTCGACGATCTGGCGATGCTCGATCTGGCGCAGCGGCGGGCGCGCCTGGAGAAGGTGGTCGGGCACATCCTCACCCGTGAGGGCCCGGTCCTCTCGTCGCGTGAGCGCACGATGCTCATTCGCCGGATCGTGGACGAGGCCCTCGGGCTGGGGGTGCTCGAGCCGCTGCTCGCCGATCCGACGGTCACCGAGATCATGGTGAACGGTCCCGACGACGTGTACGTGGAGCGGGCCGGCCGGCTCAGCCGGATCGATCTGGGTTTCGCCAGCGAGGCGCAGCTCTACCAGACGATCGACCGCATCGTGGCGCAGGTGAACCGGCGGGTGGACGAGTCCAGCCCGATGGTGGACGCGCGGTTGCCGACCGGTGAGCGGGTGAACGTCATCGTTCCGCCGCTGTCGCTGGTCGGTCCGGTGATCACGATTCGGCGGTTCCCCCGCGCGTACCAGATGCACGAGCTGGTGGGCATGGGGACGCTGGACCAGATGAGCGCGATGCTGCTGGCCGCCCTGGTCAGGGCGCGGCTCAACATCGTCGTGACCGGGGGTACCGGTACCGGCAAGACGACGTTCCTGAACGCGCTGTCGGGATTCGTTCCCCCGAGTGAGCGGATCGTCACCATCGAGGACTCCGCCGAGCTGCAACTGCAGCAGGAACACGTGATCAGGCTGGAGTCCCGCCCGCCCAACATCGAGGGCGAGGGCGCGGTCACCATCCGCGACCTGGTGCGCAACTCGCTGCGGATGCGGCCCGACCGGATCATCGTCGGTGAGGTTCGCGGTGCCGAGACGCTCGACATGCTGCAGGCGATGAACACCGGTCACGACGGCTCACTGGTGACCGTGCACGCCAACTCGGCCGAGGACGCGATCTACCGGCTGGAGACGCTGGCTTCGATGAGCGAGGTGAAGATCCCGTACGAGGCGGTTCGCGACCAGATCGCCAGCGCCGTCGACGCGATCGTGTTCCTGGAGCGCGGGCCGGACGGGTCCCGCCGGGTCAAGGAGATCGGGGCCATGGTGTCGGGCCGCCGGGAGGAGTTGCGCTTCACCAGCGTCATGCGCTTCGAGCAGGAGCCGGTCGGCCTGGACCGGGTGGTGCGGGGCCGCTTCGCCCACTACCCGCTGCCCGAGGGCCTGGTGACCCAGCTCATGTTCGCCGGCGAGGCGATCCCGCCGGTGTTCGGCGCGGCCGGCGAGAACGGCCACCCGCCCGAGTGGAGCCCCTCGCCTCCTTCCGGGTCCGTGCCTCCGCCCGGGGCCGTGCCTCCCGGAGGTCCGCCGCACGCCGGATCCCCACCGCCCTCTGGCCCTCCGGCCGGGAACGGGAGCTGAGATGAACCTTCCCCTCATCCTGCTGGCCCTTCTGGTGGTGCTCGCGCTGGTGGTGTGGGCCGCCTGGGAGTTCGGGCGCGGCCTCGACCAGCGCAAGGAACAGGCCGTCCGGGGCGCGCGCGGTTACGAGGACCGCCGGATGGCGACCGCTCTCGACCGCTGGGACGCACGGCTGCGCCGGACGACGCTGGGGCGCCAGGTGTCCCGCCGGCTGCTGGCCGCGGGAGTGCGCATCCGCCTGTCGACCTTCGTCTTCGGGTTCGGCGGGGCCGCGCTGGTGATCATGGTGGTGCTGGGCCGGTTCCTGTCCCCGTTCCTGGGGGTCGTCCTCGCCGCCGGGCTCGGCGGGGCGATCTTCCTCTACCTGCGCCACCAGGAGGACCGGCGGCGCGAGGAGTTCGTCAGCCAGCTGCCCGAGCTGGCGCGGGTGCTGGGCAACGCGGCCGCGGCGGGCCTGTCCATCCGGACGGCGATCGAGATGGCGGCCGACGAACTGGACGAACCCGCCCGGACCGAGCTCACCCGTACCTCCGAAGGGCTGCGCCTGGGCCAGGGGTTCGACGAGGCGATGGTCGAGTTGCGGCACCGGTTGCCTTCGCGGGAGCTGGCCGTGCTGGTGAGCACCCTGGTCGTCTCGGCCAGGTCCGGCGGCTCGCTGATCACCGCGCTCCGCAACATCTCGACCACGCTGGAGGAACGCAAGGAGACCCGGCGCGAGGTCCGGACGATCCTCGGCCAGTCGGTCGTGGCCGGCTGGGCGATCGGCGGGCTGGGCCTGATGCTGCTCCTCGGGATCGCGGCGTTCCAGCCGGCGACGCTCGACCGGATGACCTCCTCGCTGGGTGGGCAATTCGTCCTGGTCGCCGTGCTGGCGCTGTTCAGCACGGCCCTGTTGCTGATCCGCCGGATGACAAGGATCGACGTGTGATGCCGCTGTTCATGTCCCTCGCCGCCGGCCTGTTCGTCCCGCTCTTCGTCTGGGGCTACCACCTCAAAGCCTCCGGCCGGCCGGCCCCGGCCGACGTCGAGGTGCAACTCAAGAAGAAACGGGCCCCCGAGTTCGGACCCTTCGGTTCGATCATCAACCCGATCGGCCGGCCGTTCGCCTCGCCGGTGCTCGGCCTGATCACCGGACCGGGCAAGAGCCGGCTGCGGCGGCGGATCGACCGGGCCGGCCGGCCGGCCGGGCTGACCCTGCAGGGCTACGCCGCGAACAAGGCGGGCTGCGTCCTGGTCTACGGCTCGGTGGGCGCGCTCGGGATGATGGCCGGCCAGGGCCTGGTCGGCGCCGTGCTTCTCGTCATCGGGCTGCTCCAGACCGACATCGTGCTGTGGAATCTCAGCCGCGAGCGCCAGCAGGAGATCCAGCGCCAGCTGCCGGACTTCCTGGACGTGCTGACCGTGACCGTGGCGGCCGGGCTCGGTTTCCGGCACGCCCTGGCGCGGGTCGCCGAGAGCATGCCCGGCCACCTGGCGGACGAGATGCAGCTGGCACTGCGGCAGATGGAGCTGGGGACCCCGCTCCGCAGCGCTTTCGAGGAGCTGCGCCAGCGCAACGAGAGCGAATCGCTGGCCAGCTTCGTCACCGCCATCCTGCAGGCCGAGGAACTGGGCGCGCCGCTGGCCCGGGCGCTCACCGAGATCAGTGTCGACATGCGCCGGGACGCCTTCCAGTACGCCCGGCGGCGGGCGCAGCGCGCCGACCCGCAGATCACGCTCATCGTGACCTTCCTGATGCTCCCCGCCATGATGCTGCTGATCGTCGCCATGATGTGGTACGGAACCGACGGGTCGTTCGGCGATGTCTTCGGCTGACCCGCTCGCCGTGCCACGGCTCGGGGCGACGTTCCGCCTGCTGATGCAGGTACGGATCCTGGTCGCGATCGTGTCGCTCGTCCTGATCCCCGGGAACCGGCAGACGGTCAGCGGTGTGCTGATCCTGATCGGGGTCGGACTGCTGTCCGCGCTGGCGCTGTTCTCTTGGCAGCAGCTCGTGCCACCGCTGCTGAAGTATCCGGTACTGCTCGGGTTCGATGTCTTCGCCGCCTACACGGTGCTGCAGATCGGCGGCGTGACCGGTCCCTTCTTCCTGTTCACCGTGGTGACGTCGGCGGTGGCGGGGCTCCTGCACGGCAGGAACGGCATGCTGCTGTTCTGCTCGCTGCAGATCTTGCTGTACTACACGGCCGCTGTGGGGGCCAACGGTGCGGAGCTGATCAACTTCCAGACGACGGTGGCAATGCCGGGCTTCTATCTGATCGCCGGTTTCGTCGGCATCGGCCTGCGGCGGTTGTACGACCAGCAGGCGGTGGCGGACGGCGCCCGGCACCGGGCCGAGGTGTCGGCCGCGGCGGCGGAGGAGCGCGCCCGGCTCGCCCGCGAGATGCACGATTCGCTCGCCAAGACCCTCCGTGGCATCGCGATGTCGGCCGAGGCGCTGCCCGCGTGGGTGACCCGTTCGCCGGCCCGTGCCCAGGACGAGGCCCGCCGGATCGCCGAGGCCGCCGAGATCGCCTCCAGGGAGGCCCGGCAGCTCATCGAGGACCTGCGGGACGAGGTCTTTCAGCAGCCGCTCGCGCAGGGGCTGGAGAGTATCGCGCGCGACTGGGCGGACGAGACCGGAACGGCCCTGTCGATCACCATCGACGCGGCGGCGGACCTGCCGGTGCGGGCGCGGTACGAGGTGGTCGCGATCCTCCGGGAGGCCCTGGAGAACGTCAGGCGGCACGCGGAGGCCACCGCCGTCCAGGTCTTCCTGCGGAACGACGACGATGGCCTCGTGCTGAGCGTCCAGGACGACGGGCGGGGGTTCGAGGCCGCCGACGGGTTCGGACGCTTTGCGCGTAAGGGGCATTACGGGCTGGTCGGGATGGGGGAGCGCGCGCACAGCGTCGGCGCCTCGCTGTCGGTGGATTCGCGGCCGGGCGGCGGTACGACCGTCACCATCGGGGTGCCCGAGGCGCTCGGGCCGGCCGCCGAGCGCACCGATCTCGAGGTGGCCTGATCCGAATTTCAGAGCGAACGGAACCAGGACTGGGAGCGGGGAGATGACCGAGATCAAGGTCGTGGTGGCCGATGACAATCCCGTCGTCCTGTCGGGGCTGGTGGCCCTGCTGGAGTCGACGGGCGAGGTACGGGTCGAGGGGCGGGCGGCGGACGGCGCGCAGGCGATCGAGTTGACCGAGCGGCTGCGTCCCGACCTGGTGCTGCTGGACGTTCGGATGCCGTTCGTCGACGGGATAACCGCGTTGCGCACCCTGAGCAAAATCACCCGGGTCCTGATGCTCACCTACACCGACGACGACGAGGTCATCCGCACGGCGATCCGTGGCGGAGCCAGCGGTTACCTCGTGCACGGCTCCTTCACGGCCGCGGAGCTGGCCGCCGCGGTGCGGGACACCGTCTCGGGGGCCGGCAACCCGCTGTCGCCCGTGGCGGTGACCGCACTGATGGCCGCGGTGCGCCGCCCGGACGACCCGGCGCCGGCCTCGGGAGACCGCACGCAGGAGCGCGCGAGGTTCGGCCTGTCGGCCCGCGAGGCCGAGGTCATGGACCTGATCGCCCAGGGGCGGACCAATCGCGAGATCGCCGAGCGGCTGTTCCTCACCGAGAAGACCGTGAAGAACCATGTCAATCGCATCTTCGCCAAGATCGCGGTGGAGAATCGCGCCGCCGCGATCGCGCGGTGGCTCGGTACGGCCGTGGAGCCACGATGAGTGGAGCCGTGAGGAAAGGCCTGGGATTGGGTCTTCGGGATGGGCCTAGGTTGGGCCTTCAGGCCCTGGGTTCGGCGTCGCCGGTTCCGTACCTTCAACAATTGAAGACGGCACCGAATACGCAGGAGAAAGAACATGAACTCACTCCAGTACCTCTCCGCCCGGCTGTCCGCGTTCATCGTGACCCACTCCGGCGGGTCCGACCGGGACCGCGGCGAAGGCCCGGTCTCCTACATCGCCGTGGTCCTGCTCATCGCCGTGATCGCGCTCGCGGTCGCCGGCTCCGGCATCGGTACCACGATCGTGGGCTTCATCTCCAGCGCCGTCAGCAAGGTCTGGACCGACGGGGGCGGCGCCGGCAGCAGCGCCGCCGCCTGACGCCACGCTTCCTGCGAAAAGGGAGTCCGCCTGTGTGGAGGACCGGCATTGCCGGTCCTCCACACAGGCTTTTCCGGTATCAATGTGTCGGTGTGGTCGCGCCGAGCTCGAGGAGGCCGAGTGGGTAAGGTTTCGCACAGCCCTCACATTTATCGCATGGTGGCGGTGTTCGCCGCGGTGGCGCTCGTCGGCGCGTGCAGTTCCGACGACCCGCCGGGCACGACCGCTCCGTCGTCTTCCGCCCCCGCCTCCCCTGGCCAGGAGAAGGTGCTGCAGTCGCGGACCGTTCTGTTCAAGCCGGAGATTCGGCTGGACCTTCTTTCGCTGGACCGGGTTTCGGACAAGGTGGTCACCGCGCGAATTCGGGCGAACAATCCCACCGCCCAGAAGTTCTCCTTCTCCTTTATCCTGGCCCCCTACTCCCGCGACCCCAAGGGCCAGTTGAGCCACGACCCGAACTCGGTCGGCGGGATCGCGCTCCTCGACGGCGGCAACGCCCGTCTCCACTACCCCCTGGTGGGTCCGGACCGCAGGTGCCTGTGCACCAGGTCCTTCGCGCCGGAGGTCGCGGCGGGCGGGACGCTCACCTTCGATGCCGCCTTTCCCGCTCCGCCCGCCGACGTGAAAACCCTCGACCTGGTCGTTCCCGCCACCGCGCCCTTCGTCGGGGTGCCGGTGGGGAGCCGGCCCGGAGGGAAGATCGATCTCGATGCCGGCATGAAGGGCGTCGACCCGACCACCGCCAAGCTCGGCCCGCAGCGGGTGCTGCCGGTGACCGCCGTGACGGAGACCGGAACCGGATCCGAGGCCGATGACGGGGACGACCTCAGCGTCCGCATCTCGACCGACGTCCTGTTCAAGATCAACAAGGCCGACCTCACCCCGGCGGCCCAGGCCACGCTGCGTGAGGTGGCGGACAAGATCCAGCGGTCCCCGGGCAAGACGGTCACGATCGAGGGCCACGCGGACAGTACGGGCAACGCCGCCATCAACCAGCCGCTGTCCGAGCGCAGGGCCAAGAGCGTCGAGGCGGCCCTGAAGCCGCTGGTGAACAAGCCCGGACTCGTCTACCAGCCCAAGGGGTACGGCTCGTCCCGACCGCTCGTTCCCAATGACACACCGGAAGGGCGGAAGAAGAACCGGCGGGTCGCCATCACGTTCGCGAAGCCGGCGCCGGCCACGACGGCGTCCCCCGGAGCCTCCGGAGCGCAGCCGGCGAAGGGGCGGACGCTCCAGCCCACGGACGGGCCCAAGGGAGCGTCGATCCAGGTCGAGGGGCTGCGCCGGGGGGCCGACGGGGTCACCGTCTTGACCTGGACGCTGAAGAACGGCGGATCCGCGCCCGTCCCGGCCGATTCCATGTTCACGGCCCCTCCCGTGGACGGTTACACCGACAGCGGCCCCAGCGGTGTCGTTCTCACCGCGGCGGACAAGCGCTTCCGCGTCATGCGTGACAGCGAGCGCAGAGCGCTGGTGATGCGCTACGAGAAGGCGGGATCCGAGGTCGACAGGGTGCCGCCGGGCGGGCAGCAGAGCATGTACGCGGTGTTCAAGGTCCCGGCCGACGTCACCGCCGTCGCCCTGGAGTTCCCCGGGTTCGCGAAGGCCGAGAATGTCGCGGTCGAGTGAGCCCGGCACCGGGCGGTGCTCCGGATCCCCATGTCCGCAGTAGACGACCCGCCGGCCCTCGAGGCCGAAGGGCCGTCCGCCCCGGAGCGTCCGCCAGGCCGGCGATGGGTCCCCACCACCGCGGCCGTCTTCACCCTCGCCGTCGGATGCTTCGGATGGATCATCGGGCTGCGGCCCCTCGGTGACAACTCCTTCCTTTGGCATCTGCAAACGGGGCACTGGATCCTCGAGCATGGGGTACCGCGCCGGGACCTGTTCTCCTTCACGGCTCCGGACGCGCCCTGGATCGCCCAGTCATGGCTGGCCGAGGTCCTGTACGCGCTGCTCGACGACCTCGCGGGCGCCGCGGGGATCAAGGTGCTCAACGCGGCCGTCGGGGCACTGGTCGCGATGCTGGCCTACCGGCTGGCGCTGCGGTTCACGCGGCACAGCGCCTGGGCGGCGTTCCTGACGGTCGCGGCCGTGGCGGCGTCGCTGCCGTTCTGGTCGGGCCGGCCGCTCTTCCTGGGCATCCTCGCGATGCTCGTGCTGGTCTGGATCGTCGAAGTACCCGACTCGCGCCTGGGCGCGCGGCCGGCGCTCACCGTCCCGGTGCTGATGTGGCTGTGGGCCAACCTGCACGGCGGTTACATGCTGGGATTCGGCTACCTCGGGCTCCATCTGCTCGGCCGCCTCCTGGACGGGCACAGGCCGACCCGGGGGCGGGAGCGGTCCCTGCTGCTGGGCGGCGTGATCGGGTTCGGGCTCTGCTTCGTCAATCCCTACGGCGCCGAACTCGTCGTGTTCCCGTTCCGGCTGCTGCTGCGCGGCGGCATGCTCAGCCACGTCGTGGAATGGATGTCGCCGAACTTCCGGTCGGCTCCCGGCATGCTGTTCGGGGTATGGATCGTGGTCTTCCTCGCAGCGCTGATGCTCGCCCGGCGCCGGCTCGAGCGGCGCGACGTGGTGGTGAGCCTGCCCTTCCTGCTGCTCGCGTTCTGGGCCCAGCGCAACATCGCCGTCGCGCCCCTGGTCGCGCTGCCGGTCGTCGCGCGCGTCATCGCCGTACCGGAACTGCGCGACCGTGGCCGGCTGCTGAACGTCCCGCTGCTGGGTGTGCTGCTGCTCGGGGTGGCACAGCTGACGGTCGGGCGCCTGCAGGAGCCCGGCTACCAGCTGGAACGCCACTATCCCGTGAAGGCGATGCGGGCGCTGGAGCAGCGCGGCCTGCTCGGCCGGCGCCTGCTCACCACGGACGGCTGGGGCGGGTACGTCATCCACGCCTACTGGCCCCGCCAGCGCGTGTTCATCGACGACCGGTACGACATGTATCCGGACGCGATCGCGCGCGAGCACCTGACGCTCATCGAGGGCGGCGCCGGCTGGGACGCGATCCTGGACCGGCGGCGGATCGAGGTCGTGCTGTGGCCGAAGGACCTTCCGCTGACGCAGCTCGTCGGCTCCGATCCGGCGTGGCGCCCCGTGTACACGAACGCGGGTGCGGTGATCTACACGCGGCGGTGACGCCCGGCGGCGGGCGCGGCCGGGAAGCGGCCTGACCGGGCGATCTTGGGGCCGGGAATGGGTCTCCGGGCTCATAACATACGGTCACTCGGCCGATATACCTGAGGTCGTGCGTAACCTGCTGCGTTTCGTCCTGCCGGTGGCCCTGGCCGCGGCGCTCCTGTGGTGGGTCCCCTGGAGGGACTTCACCGATTCCGTCGATGTGGCACCCGGTTTCCGCGCCTACCGTGCCGACCACTACCGGCTGGCGTACCCGGTGGACTGGCAGGTCAAGGAGGGCACGGACCCTTCGGGACGCCCGAGGGTGGAGTTCAACGGGCCCGCGAACGAGAAGGGCGCCTACTCGGCGCAGGTCCGCGTCGTGACCGCCGCCGGCTGGGGATACCGCCTGGAGGACAAGGTGACCCAGTTCCAGGCTGCGGCGTCCAGGGGTGGCTACCAGGTCCTCGACGCCGCCGCGGTGACGGTACGGGGGGCGCGGTCCGCGTACCGGTTCGAGATCGTCACCCGGACGAAGACCGCGACCGGCGCGTCGGTCCGGCTGCGCGGCGTCCGGATGCTGATCCTGTCCGAGGAACGCACCCTGGTCGAGGTCAGCGCGGAAGCACCCGAGGAAGGGGAGGGCCAGGCGCTCCTGCCGCGGGTCCTGAAGAGCATCCGGGTGGACGACCGGCGGGGGCTGCTGTGACCCCGGCCCCTCAGCATTCCGCGTTCATCCTGGCCAGCGGGCGGGTGTAACCGACGACGTTCGGCCGCTGGTAGGAGGAGACACGGATCGGACCGCACGCCGTGCAGCGCGCCTCGATCATCAGCTTCTGCTTCGGGTCGAGGACCAGTCCCACATGGCCGGGGCTGCCGCTGCTGGTGCCCGGGCCGGAGTTGAAGAAGACCAGGTCGCCGGGCTTCTCCGTCCCGGCGGCGACATGCTCTCCATAAGGCCACTGGCCGAAGGTGGTGCGCGGAATGGGCGCCCCGTTCTCCAGGTAGGAGGCGTAGATGAGCCCCGAGCAGTCGAAGCCGCCCTCGGCGTAGGACTCGCCGCCCCACACGTACGGGTAGCCGATCTTCTTGTACGCGCTGGCCAGGATGTCCTTGACGAGTTTGCACGCGTCGATGTCACTGAGATCGGGCGTCGGCCCGGTGTAGGCCAGGTCCACTCCGTAGTCGGGGATCCCGGTGTACTTGACCGAGTCCTCCTTCGCCACCAGCCGGATCTTGAAGAGCCGGAGGATCTGTGAGCGCGGGGTGGCCTGCCTGAGGTAATGCCAGGTGGTCACGCCGTCGCAGACCAGGTCCTTTTGGATCCACGTCCCGTTCGGCAACTGGATGGAGTGGGCCTGGCAGTCCGGCAGCTTGAGCTCGGCGATGGCGGTGGCGGTACCGCGTCCCTTGGGGATGCCCGTCTTTCCAGCGCTGTCGGTGCAGAGGTTGCGCCCGTTGCGCAGATCCTCACGGTCCTTCTCGGTGAGCTCGTCATCCTTCTTGATGACGCAGTCCTTGGTGCGGACGTTGGCCTTCATCGTGTGCCCGGCGGCGCCGGACGGCTCGACCTTGCCGACCAGGTCGGCGTTGTTCCGGGTGGCGTAGTCGCGGGCGGCCCTGTTGTAGGACGGGTCGGCGTCGCCGAGGTTGGGGGCCACCTCCCAGAGCCCGATACCGCCGACAGGCTGGCCCATCTGCGCCAACTCCACCGCCCGGTCGCGCAGCGGTGTGACGGCCGCGATGGCCGTGGCGTCGACGGCCGACTGCGCCCGCGTGCGCAGGTCGTTGGCGCGCGCGACCTGGACGGCCATCAACGTCAGCGCGAACGCGCAGACCATTGCGGCCAGCAGGACGATCTGGGTCGACCCCTCGTCCCGGCTTACCGCCCGCCACCGCCCACTTCTCACCCTGCCACCACCGAAGAGTCGAGATCACAAAGGCACCGTCAGGGATCTTAAGCAATCGGTGAGCTGATCAACAGGGCCCAGAGACCCAATCATGTTCCGAACGGGCCGATCGGCGTGCGAGGTGAGCACTGAAAGAGCCACGAGGCGGATGCCGGGGCCCGCCGCCGGCGTGGGATGTACGGCGCTTCGGCAGGATGGCGCGGACTCCGATGAATGACCGGTGACATTCTCGGTAATACCTGCGAAAGAATGGCCAAACAATAAAAGCCGAAAAGGAATATTGGGCCTTTGAATAGGTCTTCGGACTCAAGGGGAAAAGTGGCTTCACTGGCAGCCTTTCCGGTGTGCGGGAATGGGTGGAAAGAGCGATCGTCCGGCGGGACCGGGATCGCGGCGAAGGACCGATCAGCTATCTGCTCGTGGTGCTGCTGTGCGCGCTGATCGTGGCGGCCCTGGTGCTCTCCGGTGTGGGAGGCCAGGTCGTTCGCAGCATCGGGGCGGGCGTGTGCAAGGTCGCGCAGGCCGGCGGCCTCGTGGACGGGTGCGATCCCGGCGGGGGACCGGACGACGGCCGGCCGCAGGCGAACCCGGATATCCCCTCCAGTGGCTGCGTCCCGTACATGAAGCGCGAGTACCTGGAGGAGACGGTCAGCGTCCCGGTCAGGTACGTGGACGTCCGGACCAACAGCCGTGGCACGCTCCAGCTGATCGAGCGGATCGGACCTGACGGCAAGTCCACCTGGGAGGTCGTGGACTTCACCTGGGGGGAGGGCGGTGTCGGTACGCCGGAGGTTCCGGCCGGGCCGCTCAAGGGCGGGATTTGGGGCGGCCTGACGCTCACCAACGGCAACGTCTACGGCGGCTTCTCCAGCGAGGAGGAGGCACGGCGGTTCTACGACCAGTTGCGGGACCACCGGATCGGCAGCGAGATCAAGTTCGGGCTGCGCACGAACCCGGTCACCGGCGGGCTGGTCTGGCTCGGCAGCCGACTGCCGTGGGTGGGTGACGACATCGACCAGTACATGGGGGGCAGCGAGCCCGACCGGGAACCGACGGAGTCGTACATGGAAGGCGGGCTGACCGGCGGGTTCCGGGGCAGTGCCGAGTTCGATCTCAAGGTCGCCCAGCTCAAGTTCCCCTTCAAGGGGCGGGGCTGGCTGCTGGCGGGGAGCCGGGTCAACCATCAGAACGGCGAGGTCACCAGCTACTACACCCAGCGCGGCGAGGTCGAGGCGGCGGTCCAGATCGATGTCGGCGATGTGATCAAGCGGCTGCCCAAGCGGCTGCGCGAGGGGGCGCAGAAGGGGTTGGAAGAGGGGCTCGACGCCGCGCTGAACGCCATCGAGGGGCAGTTGAAGGGCAAGTACGGCAATGACTTCATGCTGAGCCCCCAGCATCGGACGCAGATGAAGACGCAGATCAAGCTCAATCCGAGCATCGGCTTCAACTACAAGCACCGCGGCAGCACCCAGTGGGCCGTCACGACCGACGCAGAGGGGAACCTGCTGCGGCTCACCCAGACCCAGGACGGGCAGGACGTCCTCTACGTCCGTGCCGACGGCAAGGCGGGCGGCACGGGTCCGGACAACAAGGGCGAGGTGACGGCCGGCGGGCAGTGGATCCTCTTCGCGCAGCGCGTCGTGACCCAGAAGGACCTCGACTACACCTCCCAGGAGGGGCGCGCGATCATCGACCAGTACCTGCGGGACGGCGACACCGGCGCCGTGGAGGACGCATGGGAGCGGGGCGCGGGCACCATGAGCCGGATGACCTACGACAACACGGGCGAGACCACCAAGCTGGAGGCCCAGGGATCGCAGCCGAAGGCCAAGCGCCGGCTCGGGATGATCGAGATCAGCCGGGAGAGCGAGGAGCACACGCTGACGACCGCCCAGTACTACACGCCCGGGGCGGGCTGGGTCGAGTGGAAGGAATGCCGGTGAGAGGGGCGGCAGCGGCGCTCGCCCACTTCCGGGCCATCGCCGTCGTGGCCGTCGTGGCCGTCGCGGTGGCCGGTTGCTCGGGCGGTGACCCGCCGGTCCCGAAGGGTTTCACCGAGTTCCGGACCGACGTGTACGCCTTCGCCCATCCCACCGGATGGCAGCGGGAGAACGGCGAGGACCAGCGCGGACGCCCCATCCTCACGTTCCGGGGCCCGGCCACTCCGGGGGGCGTCGACGGCCAGGTCCATGTCGGCCGGCTGGACCATTACGGGCAGAACCTGAACGTGCAGTTGGGCCAGTTCCGCGGGCTGGCGCTGATGCACACGTACACGATCAAGGCGGACCGTGCGATCGAAATGGAGGGGGCCGCGCGCGCCCACCGGTTCGAGGCCGACTACGAACTGGTCGACGGAAACGGTTCCAGGGTTCCCTTCACATTGCTCGGCATGTACGTGCTCACCGACGACGGCATTCTCCTGGAATTCATGCTGCGTTCGCCTCGGCGGGGTACCGCGCATGCGCGGCTACCGGAGATATTCAATTCCTTCCGGCTGATCGATTGACGTGGAACGGAGTGCTTCGGTGACCGTGGGTACCGGTCTGGCGATGATCGTCCGTGGGATGTCGGCCACGCTGGGCGGGACGCTGCTCGCCGCGCTGGTCGTCGTCGCCGCCACGGTGGCCGATCCGGAGATGTCCCGGTCACCGGGGTTCCTGCGGGCCTCGGGCGTGGCCGCCGTACTCCTGTACGGGATGCTCGGCTTCGCCGGGACACGCTTCGGGGGCCGTCCGCTGCGCGATCTGGATGCACCGAGCGAGGCGGCACCGCTGATCGCCTGCTTCGGCCCGCTACTGGTCGGACTGCCGATCCAGGTGGGAGTGGCCGCCAGCGGGCAACCCCTGGTGTCGGCGCTGTCGGCATGCTCCGTGCTCGCCGGTACGGCGCTGGGTGCCTGGAGGATCCGCCGGCAGGCCGGGACCGGCGCTCGCCGTGTTCGGGACGCCTGAGCATGCGGCACGCCGTCAAGGTCGTCCTTTGCCTGGCCGCGCTCGCGCTGGTGGCCACCCTCGCCCTCCGCACCCTGTCCATCGCGCCCGGTGACTGGCTCAAGCCGGCGGTGCTGGTGGCCGGCGGCCCGGTGCTGATCATCGTCGCCCCGTTCGCACTGGTCGCCTCGGTCCGTTTCCGCGGCCGGGCCACCGGTACGGAGGGGATCGTGGAGAAGTGCGAGGAAGCGAGTCTCAGCGAGCCCGGGTACGAGCTGACGATTCGCTTCACCGCGCTCGACGGCGGTGAACACCTCTTCACCGGCGAGACGACCCGGCGCCGGCCCGTGGGGCACCCGGTCCGTGTCCTGTACGACCCGCGATGCCCCGAGGACGCGCGCATCGACGGCCCCATCGCCGTGGACGCCATCGGCTCCGTGCTGATGTTCGCGATGGGCGTGGCGTTCACCTACCTCCTCTGGCGGGACCACCTGCAGGGCTGACGCCCCCCCGTTCCCCGCGAGGGCGCCTCGCGAGGTCACCTCTCCCGGCCGCCCGCCTGGGCCTCCAGCACGGTGAATTGGGACCAGCTTGGGTCTGGAGGCTCACGCATTGGAGGGGAGGTTGCCTCTTTGATGGTCACCAGGTGAATCCATGGTGAATTTCAATAGGCAAGATCGTGACCGGGGTGAGGGTGCGCTCAGCTACCTCACCGTTCTGCTGCTGATCGCGTCCTTGGCGACCGTCCTGGTCGTCTCCGGAGTCGGTGGGCAGGTCATCACTTCCATCAAGGCCGCTCTCTGCCAGGTGCTGGCCGCCGGCGGGCTCGGAGTCTGCGAGCAGCCGGAGGAGGGCGAGCATGAGGCCCTCATGCCCACCTGCATGACCCGGCTCACCTCGGACCGCTACACCGGATCGGTGGACGTGGCGATCTTCCAGGCGGGCGAGGACTACTGGTTCATCCGGTCCACCTCGCTGGACCCCCGGACCGGGGAGAAGGTCGTGACCATCACCGCGGTCAAGGGGGACATCGCCGGGGTGGGGACCGGTATCGGGGCCGGCCTCAACTGGGGGAACGCCGTCAACATCGGCGCGGACGCCTCCATCGAGGCCAATCTCCGGATCGGCAGCGGCGACGGCTGGCAGTTCAAGGGGCCGGACGCCGAGGACGACGCCGACCAGTTCATGAGCGATATCCGCGAGCAGTTCTCCATCGACGCGGTGAAGGACAACGGCGGACCGCTCGGCTGGATCGGCGGCAACATCTATGAGGCGGTGGCCGGACCGGATATCCCGGACCCCGACATCGAGCGCTACGAGGTCGAGCTCGACGTCTACGGCGCGCTCACGGCGGGCATCGGCTTCGGGCCGAAGGACCGCGACCGGAGCCCGGATGATCCGCCCCGCGACACCCGCGGCAGCGACCAGGTCAGCCCCAACCTGATGGCCTGGGTCGGCGCCCAGGGCAACGAGTGGGCCATCTACGAGGAGAACAAGAAGACCGGCGACACCACGGTCACCCTGGCGCTGACGGGCGCGGTCGACTACGGCGAGCAGCACGTCGTCGACGGGAACCAGGGCCAGCAGACCGCCCGCGGGGCCCTGGCGGTCACCACGAACGAGGACGGCGAGCTCACCAAGATCACGTTCACCCAGACCCGTATCTCCAACGGCGAGGCCGTCTACACGACGACCGAGCTGCCGTTGACCAACGACCACGACCGGCAGATCGCCCTGGAGCACCTCTTCGACCCCATGAACGGCGGGCCTGCGGGCCAGGCCCTCTCGCTCACCTGGGACGACATGGCACCGACCACCGATCCGGGGCAGGACGCCGACCCGCTCGCGCAACTGCTCTACGACCAGGGCAAGGTTTCCAAGATCACCTACTCCAACGTACAGAACGACGAGTTCTACGGCGCCAACGTCAAGTTCGGCCTGAAACTCGGGGCCGCCTACGAGATCAGCAACACCGGGCGCGAACTCCGGGAAGCGGAGTATCTCGGCGCTCCCGGACAGGACGGCAGGCGGCAGTACAGGAGCATGGACGAATGCGAGCAGTGACCACGGCACCCCGGCCCCGTGGCAGCGCGGGCCCGGCCCGCGCGGCCGCTGCGGCTCTCCTGGCAGGGGCGCTGCTGGCGGGATGCGGCGGCGGCGCGGACCCGAAGGGCGCCGCTTCCTCCACACCGCCGGTACCCGCCGGATTCACCCAGGCGAGTGCCGGTGAACTGACCTTCGCCTACCCGTCCGGCTGGAAGGCCGGGGCACCGCCGGACGGCTGGGCCTACCTGGCCGAGGCGCCCGCGGCCGGCAGCGCGGCGGCGCGCGTGGGCGTGATCAAGGAGGTGCCCCAGGTCCCCGAGCCGAAGGTCGTCATCGCGGGTGCCTCCACCGCCCTGCGGCTGAACGCCACCGGCTACGACCGCGGCCCCAACCGGCCGATGCGGATCCCGGGCGCCACGAAGGCGATCCGCGTCGACTACACCTACAAGACCGGCAAGGCCGGCCAGGACGCGGCCCGGGGCACCGACATCGCCGTGGTGTACGGCAAGAGCGCGGCGATCATCCGCATCGCCGGCCTGCAGAGCGACCTGCCGACCGACCTGGCCGACCGCATCGCCGGCACCGTCGCGGTGCGGACCTGAAGGGAGCGCATGGACCTCGCCAGATCATGGCTCGCCGCGATCGCCGTCTACCTGGTGGTCGCCACGGCGACCGCCGGTACGGCTGTACGCGCGGGTGCCGAGGACGACGACTTCAGCGGCGACGGGGCCCTGCTCTGGAACGCGCTGCCCATGCTGGCCGCGTTCTTCCTCATGGTCGTGCTGGCCGCCGCCGCCCATCCCGCGTCCGAACGCGACCGCCGTACCCGCAACGCGATCGCGATCTTCTCGATCCCGTGCCTGGCGGTCGTCGCCCAGCTCCTGGTCGGTATCGCTCAGGGGCAGGCGGGCGCCACCGCCATGGGGACGGTCGGTGCCCTTGCCGGGGCAGCCGCCGGATGGGGGTTTCTCGTTCTCATTCGCAGAAGGCGCCGCACGCCCTAGAAGAGGGCTCGGTTTGGGTCTGCGGACCCTGGCCGCCGCGACCGGGCCGCGGCTAAGGTCCGGCCGTGCCAGTATCCGACAGGGATGCCTCCCCATCGGCGGTCTCCTCCGGCGCGTCCACGCGGTCGTCCGAACGGCCCGAGGACCCCGGAGATTCGCCCGGAGGGCGCGGGAGCCCGCTTCCGCCGCTGTCTCCGCGGCTCCGTTCGGCTCTGTTCTGGGCCGCGTTCGGCTGGATCGCGGGGCTGGCCCGGCTCCAGGACAACTCGTTCCTGACCCATCTGCGGACCGGGAACCGAATCCTCGACCACGGCATCCCGCGCCACGACCTCTACACCTACACCGTGCCCGACGCGCCGTGGATCACCCAGTCCTGGCTGGTCGAGGTGCTCTACGCCGCGCTCGACCGGACGACCGGCCCGGTGGGGATCCAGATCCTGCACGCGGCCACCGGGGCGGCGATCGCCTGCCTGGCCTTCCTCCTGGCCGACCGGGTGAGCGGCGGCGCCCGCACGTTCCCGGTGGTCCTGCCCGCGGTGTTCGCCTCGTCGCTGTTCTGGGTGGAGCGTCCGCTGCATTTCGGGATCCTGGCCTTCCTGGTACTGATCTGGATCGTCGAGGTACCGGAGTCGTGGCCGGGACGGCGGCCGCTCGTCTGGGTGCCGGTGCTGATGTGCCTGTGGATCAACGCGCACGGCACGTTCGCGCTGGGGTTCGCCTATCTCGGCCTGCACCTGGCGGGCCGGTGGCTGGACGGGCACGCGCCCTGGCGGGGACGGGAGGCCACGCTCGTCCGGGCGGCCGCCCTGGGACTGGTCGCCTGCCTCGCCAACCCCTTCGGTGCCGAGCTCGTCCTGTTCCCGGCCGACCTGCTGGCGAAGGGCGACGCGCTCGAGCACGTGCAGGAATGGATGTCACCCGACTTCCGGACGCAGGCCGGCATGGCCTTCGCCGTATGGATCGCGGTCTTCGCAGCGCTCGCGGCGCTGGCGCGCGAGCGGCCGCCGCGACGCGACCTGCTGGTGGGCGTCGCGTTCCTGCTGCTGTCGCTGTGGGCGCTCCGGAACATCGCCATCGCGCCCCTGGTCGGCCTGCCGATCGCGGTACGGCTGCTACCGGCGCGACGGCCTGGTCCGGCGGTCCGGCGCCATACCCGCCGAAACCTCGCCGCCGTGTCGGCGGTCCTGCTGCTGGTCCCGCTGCTCACCAGGCAGACGCTCGCGAGGCCCCCGCTGGACCTGAGCGACTACCCGGTGTCGGCGATGCGCGTCGTCGAGCGGGAGGGCCTGCTGGGACGCCGGCTGTTCACCCACGAAACGTGGAGCGCCTACGTGATCCACGCGTACTGGCCCCGCCAGCACGTGTTCGTCGACGATCGCTTCGACATGTACCCGGTGCCGTTCACCACTGACTACATGGCGATACGGGACGGCGACGCCCGCTGGAAACGGGTCTTCGACCGCTACCGGGTCGAGGTCGTCGTGTGGAAGACCGGTACCGTCCTCGCGGAGATCCTCGCGCGCGATCCCGGCTGGCGGCCCGTTCACCGGGACCGGCAGGCGACGGTGCTGGTACGGCGCTGACGGCGCCAGTACCGTGCTGACGGCGTCAGGGCCGCCGCACGGCGAGGAAGACGTCCGGTTCCAGGTTCACGACGTGGAATGCCGCCGGAGCGAACTGCCCGCGCTGGAACCGCACCGCCTCGGGTACCCGCAGCCCCTTCCAGACCAGGGTCCCGTCCGTGCCGCGACGCAGCACGAACACGTCGATCGGACCGAACCGGGTGCGCCGGGTGGCGTTCGCGAACGCCACCGGGTCACTGAGGCGCGACAGCCGGACCAGTTCCCGGTGGCGGTCGTCATAGCGGGTGGGGCCCTGGGCGCCGGTACGGTCCACGCCGATGAACCCGCGCCAGGGCAGGAAGGCATGGATCTGCTCGTCGTGGGAAAGCACGTGCGGGTACCGGTCGGCCGGGCGGACCGTTCTCACCTGGCGCTCCATCGCTGCTACCGGCAGGAAGTCCCAGTCGACGATGCCGACCGATGCCGCCAACGCCTCCGGATCGCCCGTGCTCGGATCGCCCGTGCCCGGACCCGGACGGCCGGCGGGCAGGCCTCCGCCAGGGAGCCGCTGGTGGTGGGCCAGCGCGGCGAGCGCGCCGTTCGCGTTCGTTCCGACACGGGTGACCGGCATCCAGGACACCGTGGAGCCGGCCGCGACGAAGAACACGACGGCGGTCATCCCGAGGACTCCGGAACGGGCCGCGACGGCGGGGCTCATCCGTTCCGACAGCCGCGGCGCGATCGTGGCGACGCTCAGCACCAGCCCCACGATCAGGCACAGTTCGATCAGTGGTGCCGTGTAGTAGTAGAGCCCGCTGCGACCGGTGGTCTCCCAGCGGACCATGCCTATCGCACGGTAGGCGTAACTGCCCGCCAGGACGGCCAGAAGAGGCGGCGCCCACCAGGCGGTACGGGCGTAGCGGAGCAGTCCTACCAGCCCTGCCAGGCAGAGGAGGCCGGTGAGCCCGAGTTTCAGGAAGGGGAAGGGGTTCTCCGAGATCCGCGCGCTGTGGAACGTGTCGCCGACCTGCTGGCCTCCGGTGAGCATCGCCGACACGTAAGGGACGGTGTACCAGGCGGTGACGGCCGCCATGACCGCCACTATCCGTCCCACATACAGCAGGTAGGCCCGGCGGTCGGGTTCGCGGCGCCAGGTCCACCACGCCAGCGCGAGCAGACCGAGAGCCGAGAAGACCACCCACGCGTGGTAGGTCAGGCACAGGGCACCGGCGATGACGCCGGCGGGAAGCCAGTGCAGCCGTTCCCCGGGCGGCCGGGCGACCGTCAGCAGGACCAGCGGAAGGAAGACCGCCAGCGCCAGCACCTCGTGCGGCTTGGACGGCACGCCGAACACGAACGGGACGGCCACACTGGCCGCCAGTGCCACGACAGGGGAGACCAGCCGCGACCACAGCGCGAAGCCGGCCACGATCGAGGCGGAGACGAGCAGGATCTCGGCATGCCCGAGCAGCCGCCAGGCCGGAACGTCGGCGAGCATCGCGGCCTTGCCGACCAGGAACGGGAACAGCGGGGGGTATTCCGAGGCCGTCCCGACGATCCCGTCGTGGGTCGCCCAGGAATGCTCGTAGTGCACGGCCATGGCCGTGATGCGCCCGGTGTCACCGTGGACGCCGCCGTAACCGAACGGTGTGCCGTGCAGCGCGGTACGCATGACCAGTACCAGGTACGAGGAGAGCAGCCCCGCCACCACGGCGATGAACGCGGGCCCCCGCCGGCGCAGCGCCACGACGGCCAGGGCCGCCGCCGCGACCACGCACACGTTGAGGAGCAGCCCGGGGGCGCGCGGCTCGAAGGGGTCCAGGTCCAGCAGCGCCGGCGCCGCGAAAGCGGCCGGCACCGTCGCCAGGTAGACGAGCCAGGCCACGGCGGCGGCCGGGACGCGGCCGGTGGACGGTTCGGATGGCATGTGCCCATCCAACCGTGGTGATCGCCCGCCTATCTGGGCCCGCGGGCCCAAAGCTGGCCCCAGGCAGGGCCGCACGCGGGGGCCTCGGACTCTGGCTCCAGCCCGTGCCCCCGGCTAGCGTCGGCCGGTAAGAAGGCCGGAGACGATCCCGATGTGCGCGCCGCCGAGGGCGCGAGGCGCGATCGTGGTCGCGGATGACTCCTGTGGCGCGCGAGAGGGAGGGCAGGATCGTCGTGGACGCGGCCCCGGCGACGTCTCCGGGCGAGGGGCGGCCGCTCGTCCACCGGATGCTCGAGCACAGCCTGCTGCGCTATCTGGTCATCGGCGGCCTCAGCTTCGTTGTTGACTTCGGCACGCTGTACGCCGTCCACGGCGTGCTGCGAGTGTGGCTTCCGGCCGCGACGGTGACGGCCTACCTCATGGCCCTCGCGGTCAACTTCGGGCTGAACCGGCTCTGGGCGTTCGGTGGCGCCGCGGCCACGGCCGTGGGCCGGCAGTTGGCCCGCTACCTGTTCCTGGTCGCGGTCAACATCGCGGTGACGGCGCTGGTGGTCCCCGGCCTGGCGGCCCTCGGCGTCCAGTACCTCGCCGCCAAGGTGATCGCGACCGCCGGCCTCGTGGTGGTGAACTACGTCGCCTACCGGACGTGGGTGTTCGGCCGATCGGCCGCCGCCGCGCCGGAGACCGGTGTATCCGGCGCGCGTCGTCGGCGGCGGTTCGCGCGGCGCCGGACCTCCGGGTAGGCCAGCGCGGCGATCGCCAGGAACCCGAGCGCACCCAGGGCCAGACCCGGACGCAGACCCGGCGGGGAGTAAGCGCACGCGATCCGTGGCGCCGGGCCGCCGGCGGGTCCGTCGATCGGCACCGCCATGAGCCCCCCGTGGCTGCGGGGACGCCGCGCGGGGCCGTTCCCGGCCGCGCACGTCCAGCCGTCCACCAGCGGAATCGAGATCACGGCCACTCCGCGGGTCCCGGCCGGGAGTTCGGCCTTCAGCCGATGGCCCGCCACCGTCACCCGTACGGCACCCTCCGCCCGCAGCCGGGCGACGACCGCCGCCATTTGGCGGCGGTGATGGCGAACATCGCCGCGTCGATCCGGTCCGGCGGGAACAGTGCGACCAGGGGCGCCGGCGGGCTGGCGAAGTAGAGGTAGTAGTCGGGCAGGAACGGGACGCCCATACCCGAATATATGGCCAGCCGCAAAGGCTTGCTGTTAAAGGAGGGAGCACCGTCGATGGCGTATTTCACCAATTGCCCGAACGTCCATTTGCTCTGGCCTGTCGAGCGGCCTGTGCCGCGGTATTCGACGACCGCGCACTCGAAGCCCATCCAGGAGAAGAGCCCCTTGGAGAAGCGGTTGCGCTCGGGCATCCGGAGCAGCGCGTCGACCGCGCGCCGCGACAGCAGCCGGAAGCGTCACGCTCCACCTCCGTTGCGCTGGGCGGCTGAACGCTCGGTGTACCGGGCGCCATGGGGCCCGATCTTCGATGGCCGATCTACCGGTTGCCCGGGGACCGTTGAATGGTCGGAAAGGGATCTCGATGCGCTTGGGTCCACGGCCTTGTGGCGACCAGGTCTCGAATGGGTCCCCAGACCCATTTCGAGGCCCATCAGGGGCCTGAAAGGGCGCGCTGCCCTCCCGTGAGATGTCCACCGGATGCTTAGGTATATCTCGGAGATACCCGAGCGCCCGGCGGGTGGCATGCCGCGATCGGGACGGACCTGCCGCGCGATGGTCTCGACCCGCCGGCGCTCGAACCTGTCCTGCGCGTTCAGGACGCGGCCGGGTTGGAGGGGGCGAATGTATAAGGGATTGGTCGTCGCGGCGGTGGTCCCGGCCCACAACGAGGCGGAGCTGATCGGCAAGACGATCTCGAGCATGCCGGAGTTCGTCGACCACATCGTCGTCGTGGACGACGCATCGACCGACGAGACCGCCGAGCGGGTGGCCGGCGAGAACGATCCCCGGGTCGTCCTGGTCCGGCACGAGCGCAACACCGGTGTCGGCGGCGCGATCGTCGACGGCCACCGCGCCGCCGTGGGCCTGGGGGCCGACGTGAACGTGGTCATGGCCGGCGACGCTCAGATGGACCCCGACTACCTGCCGGCCCTGCTCGATCCCATCGCCGATTCCGGCTACGGGTTCACCAAGGCCAACCGCTTCTTCGCCCGCTCGGGCCTGGTCGGGATGCCACTGTCGCGGTTGCTGGGCAGCACGGTGCTGTCCTTCGCGACCAAGCTCGCGAGCGGTTACTGGAACCTCTTCGATCCGCAGAACGGCTACACCGCGATCACCCGCGAGTCGCTGGCGCGTCTCGACCTCGGACGCCTGGCCTCCGGGTACGCGTTCGAGAACGACCTGCTCATCTGGCTGAACATCACGGGCGTGCGGGCCAAGGACGTCCCGGTACCGGCGGTCTACGGTCAGGAGGTCTCGGGAATGCGCCTGCACCGGGTGATTCCGCAGATCGGCAGGCTCCTAGTCTTCGGGTTCTGGCGGCGCATCGTCCGCAAGTACGTCGTGCCGTCCTTCTCACCCGTCGCGCTGATGCTGTTCACCGGTCTGTTCCTGTGCCTCATCGGGGCGGTCATCGGTGTCTGGGTGACGCTGCACAGCCTGGGGACGGCGACGGCGAGCGCCGGTACGGTGCTGCTCGCGGTCGGCCCCCTCCTTGTCGGGATCAACATGCTGGTGCACGCGCTGACCCTGGACATCCAGGCGACGCCCGACTGAGGGACCGGTGCGCCGGCGTTCGGAGCCCGCCGTCCGCGGCGCTCCCGGATCGCGATCCTGGTGGGCGTTGGGCCCACGGGCCCATGCGAGGGGTGGCGTCCGGCGGCTTCAATTGGGCCCATCATGCGGCTCCCCGATGAAGACCCCGATGACCCGTCACCCTCCGTCACGCCTGAGCACGCCGCTGGGTTAGAACCGGACGGCACGCGAGCATCGCAATCGGCTCCGGGTTCGGGTTCGGCGCCACCTGAGATGCCGGACGTCGTGCTGCCCGCCGTCCCGTACGCCGTCTTCGAGCAGGAACGGGCCGCACCACCCCCGGTGCGGCGCCACGAGCCGTCGGTCCCCTTCGCGCCCCGCGAGCCGGCCGACGAAACCACCGGTACGTTCCAGCCGGGCCACCCCGTGCCGCCGGAGCCGCAGCAGGCGGAGGCGCCGGCGCAAGACACGGCCTTTTCGGAAGTGCCTTCCTGGACGTATGCGAGCCCGCTCCCGATACAGCTCCCGCAGATCCCTCCCGCCGCACAGCCGGGGCCCTACATCCCTGCCGCGCCCACTGACCCTGCCGCGAGCACTGGCCCTGCCGCGCTCGCCGGCCCCGCCGCGCCCGCTGTCCCTGATGCGTTCGCTACGCCGCCCCCACCGGTCGAGCAGCCGATTCCGCCGGCGGCCCCGCCCGTTCCGATGACGGTCGCCGTTCCCCAGCCGGTATCCGCGGCACCGGTGCTGCAGGGAATGATCGCGCTGGCGCCGCCCGGGCCGTCGCTGCCGCCGACCGCGCACAGGCAGAGGAAGCGGCCGCCGGTCTGGGCCCTGATCGTGGTGGCGGGAGTGCTGGTGGCGGCGACGGCCGTGGCGGTGGTCGCGCAGGTGACCGCGGGATGCGGCGGTACGGTCCGGCTGAACGTGGCGGTGGATCCGGCGGTGGCACCTGCGGTGAACGCGGTGGCGCGGCGGTTCAACGCTGAGAAGCACGAGGTCGACGGCGGTTGTCTCCAGGTCGTCGCCGGCAGCGTTCCGTCGCCTGGGATGGTGACGTCGCTAGGTGGTGACCAAGGTGGCGTGAAAGCCGACGCGTACGTGCTCGATTCGTCGATGTGGCTCACCGTCGTCGGGCAGGCCGCCCGACGGACCGGAGCCGCGGCACCAGTGAAGGTGGCGCAGGTCGCTGAGTCACCCGTGGTCTTCGTACGGCCGAAGGGAGCGATGCGGGGCCCGCTGTCGTGGCAGGGGCTGGCGCAGGGGACGGGTGGGCACATGTTGCGCATCGCTGAGCCCCAGCACAACGCCAGCGGCATGGTCGCGTTGCTGATGGCGCGGCAAGCGGCCGGCGACGGGGAGAAAGCGCTGGCCGGATTCACCAGGATCCTGCAAGGCGGGCAGGGGAGCGTGGCGCCGCATGCCCTCGCCGCATTGCAGGGGCTCGGCGCGGGCGGCGGCGGGCGGACCCCGGTGGTGGCCGTTCCCGAGCAGGCGGTCTGGGCGGCCAGGGCCTCTCATTTGGAGACCCTGATGCCGACGGACCGTACGCTGAGCCTGGACTTCCCGATGGTGGCGGCCTCGAAGGAGAAGGCACAGGCGGCACGCGGGTTCGCGGCCGCCATGCGCTCGGCGGCAGGGCGGGCGGAGTTGGCGAAGGTCGGCCTGCGGGCTCCTGGGGGAGCGCCGGTGAAGGCCATCTCCGACGTCACGGGGCTCGCGGGAGCGGCCGTCGATGCCGGGCCGGGCGCGCAGCGGTCGGTGCTCGAAGTCCTGGAGATGTGGCGGCGGATGCGGCTCGGCACGCGGATGCTGGCGCTGATCGACGTGTCCGGCTCGATGAACGAGGTCGTGCCGGGGACCGGCCGGACCCGGATGGCGGTCACGGCCGGCGAGGTCAACGGCGGAATGGCGCTGCTGCCGGACACCGCCGAGGTGGGTGTCTGGACATTCGCCACCCGAATGAACGGCGCGCTCCCGTACCGGGAGTTGAGCCCGATGGGCAGGCTGGATGCCCTGGAGGATGGCGGCACCCATCGGGCGGACCTTCAACGGACGCTGGGACAGGTGCGCGCCAAGCCCGATGGCGACACCGGGCTGCACGATTCGGTGCTGGCGGCGTTCCGTTCGGTGAAGGCCGGTTACCGGCCGGACATGCTGAACTTCGTCCTGGTTCTCACCGATGGGCGCCATGACCACGCGGGTGGCATCTCCGAGCAGAAGTTGATGGCCGAGTTGAAGAAGGAGTACGACCCGGCGAAGCCTGTGCAGGTCATCGGCCTGGCGTTCGGACCGGACGTCGATCTGCCGGCGCTGCAGCGGATCGCCACGGTGACCGGGGGCGCCGCGTACCAGATCCAGGATCCGCGGCAGATCCGCGAGTTGTTCAGGCGGTCGGCGGCGTTGAAGATCTGTGACGACCCGCGTCAGTGCCCGACGGGATGAGTGGAACGCACTGTGCTGGTCATTCCGCGGCTCGTGGCCGAGTACCGTACGCGCGACGTCCCTTACTTCGGCAGCGGACAGGTGATCGTCGATCCCTCGGGGCCCGTTCCGCGGCTGCTGGTGCGTACCGGCGAGGCCCTTGTCGTCCATGAGTTGCCCGGCGGGGGCGGAGACGTCGCCGACCCGGTGGCGGTCTTTCCCGGGCCCACGACCGGGCCGGTGGTCGGGTACCGTCCGGTTGCGTACGACCTTTCGCATGCCGTGCTCACCGATGAAGGCCGCTACCAGATGGTCACCCGAGAGGGAGTCCGGCTGTGGGAGCTGCCGATGCCGCGAGTCGATTCGCGGCCGGTGATGTCGGCTACCTGGTGCCGCTCACCGCGGGGAGAGCCGCAGGTGTGGCTGGTCGTCGCCGTCGATCCCGAGAGGGACGGCCAGGTCGATCCGTCGCGCGCCGTCAGCCTTGCGCTCCTCGACACCAGGGGCGCGGAGATCGAGCGGATGGTGGTCCCCCTCGTGGGCGAGAACCAGGGTGTTCTGCCCATTCTGGGGTCGGATGGGAAAGTTGTGGCGATCTCGAATTGCGGGTCCGTGCGGCCCGTGACGTTCACGCTCGGCCACGACGGCCGCACCGTGTCGCTGCTGTCCGAGCGCAAGCTCCTCTCGTACAGCGCTGCGCGGTCCCTGCTGGTCACTGTCGGCCTGGACGATTCCGGCCGGAGGACCGATGTGCGCTGGCATGATGCGCGGAACGGTACGACCGTTTCGGAGCTGTCCTTGGCCGAAATCTTGAGCTCCGAGCCCGATGATGGGCCCTCCCATGTCGATCCGTACATCTCCTGGGACGGTGGCGGACTGATGGACGACGAGTCGCTGCTCGTAATGCTGGAGGACGAGGATCCCTATGAGGAGGGAGGGGACGACTGGCGGGGAATGAGTCACTGGTCGGTGACACGTGGTGCGGGCTGCCATCACATCAAGTATCCGATACCTCTACGGGACTCCCAGCTGTATGACTCGTACCCGTTGGGTGACGGAACGTGGTTGATGGGTGGCCGGCAGGAACTGTATCGCTGGAGCCTCAGGTAAGCCGGCACAGCACAGCACAGCACAGTGCCGTGCTGGTGTCGTCCAGGAACGTTCTCGGGGGCGTTGGGCGGGCGGTTCTGGTGATGGATCTGCTTTACCTTGGCCGTGTGCCGGGTGGTCTTATGGGGCTTGAGGATCCTACGGAGGCGATCTTTCGGTGAGTGCGGAATCGGTTGTCGAGCCATCGGCGTGGTCGTTTCGGGCGGACTGGACGGAGCCGCTCAGGGCGCGGCGGGTCGCGGTGGGGATCGTCGCCGTGGTGGTCGGAGGTCTGATCGCGTGGCGGGTCGGGCTGCGGCCCGAGCTGGTCGCGTTCCTCTACCTGGGCGTCGTCGGTACGGCGCTGGGGTTCGTCGACGTGGCTTTGAAGCGGTTGCCTGACCCGTTGACGCTGTCGTCGTACCCCATCGGTGTCGCACTGCTGGGAGCGGCGGCGCCGTTCGTGGAGGATGGCGGCGGACGGTTCGTGGCGGCCCTGGTGGGGCTGGCGGCGTTGTGGGCCCTTTTCGCCGTCCAGTGGTTCTGCTTTCCCAACGCGCTCGGGTTTGGGGACGTGAAATTGTCCGGGGTGCTGGGCCTCTACCTCGGCTGGTTCGGGACCGATGCTTGGGTGCTGGGCGTGTTCTCCATGTTCTTGCTCGGCGGGCTGTATTCGATCGGGTTGCTCGTGCTGCGCCGGGCAGGGCGTAAGGAGACGATCCCGTTCGGGCCGTTCATGCTCCTGGGGGCTCTCGTGGGTGTGGTGGCGTACGCCTGAGGCGATCGGCGGAGCCTACTTGCAGAGATTCTGGCCCGGTTTGACGCCGCCGTTGATGTTCTTGATGGTCGCCGGGGCGAGCCGGACGCCGGGCTTGCCGATGATGAGCCGGACGCCGTCCTTCGGGGCGTTGGCGTCGGCGGTGAGCTGCGCGTTCGGGACGATCCTGGCCAGTGCGGACGCTTGGGCCTCGGTGGCCGGGGCGTAGGTGATGCGGCTTTCGGTGCCGGCAGGCGCCTTCTCGGCCTTCTTGGCCACCTTGAAGCCGCGGCGCTTGAGCTGGTCGGTGATGCGCTTGACGAGCTTGTCGTCGGCGCCCGCGTCGACGACGGTGACCCTCACCTTGGCGGGGGAGGGGAGGGCCGGTTGCGGCTTGGTGGGCCGGGCCGGCGCGGGGAGGTCGTTGTCGTGCTTGATGGCCTCGAAGAGCGGCCGGGCGGCGGCCTTGTTCCATTGGACGCGGTTGGGGTCGGGGGCGTACCGCTCGACCGGTACGGTGACGAACCGCACCTGACCTGCGCTCATGCCCCGCAGGCCCTCGGCCAGCCGCCGCATGGCGGCCAGATCGAGTTCGTCGTCGGTCGTCATCGATTTGGTGGCGGCCTTGAGGAACTTGTACGTCTTGCCGGGGTCGGTGAGGATCTCGCTGCTGGTGGCCTTGTCGACGACCGAGGCCATGAACTTCTGCTGCCGTTCGATCCGTTCCAGGTCCGAACCGTTGCCGAGGGAGTACCGGGCGCGCACGTAGCCGAGGGCGTCATCGCCCTTGACGGTCTGCTTGCCGGCCTTCAGGTAGAGCTCGGCGCGGGGATCGTTCACCGGCTTCTCGACGCAGACCTCGACGCCGTCCAGGGCGTCGACCATGCGCTTGAATCCGGCGAAGTCGATCTGGACGAAGTGGTCGATGTGGATGCCGGTGAGCGACTCCAGGGTCTTCCACGTACAGGTGGGGCCCGCGTACGCGAAGGCGGCGTTCAGCATTCCGAACTGCGCCGGGACGGTCCCGCCCTTCTCCTTCCTGCAGCTGGGGATCTGCACCATCGAGTCGCGGGGGAAGCTGACACCGACCGCCTGGTCGCGGTTGGGGGACAGGTGCAGCAGGATCGCGGTGTCCGAACGGGCTCCGCTCATTCCGGGGACGGCGTAGCGGGCGTTGTCGCCCGCGCGGGAGTCGGAGCCGAGCAGCAGGATGTTGAGCGACTTGTTCAGTTTCTTCGGACGGTCCGTGCCCAGCTGGGCCTTGGCGTCCTTCTGGTCGATGCCGCCCATGATGTCGTAGTAGAGCCCGGCCGCCCCGGCCCCGGTGGCCAGCAGGAGCACCGCGGCGCCGAGGGCCGTACGGCGGAGGATCTTCTGCTTCCTGGTACGGACCTTGCGCTTGCTCCGTCCGGCCCCCGCGCCGTCTTCAGCGGGTGCCGCGGAGCCGTCCTCGGGGGCGGACTCGCCCGTCGCGCGTTCGGTGGCCGGGGCGGGGGCCACCCTGCCATCGGCAGGAGTGCCGGCGTCGTCCTCCACGCCGTCGCGGCGGGGCTCGTTCTCGCTCATCCGGTCCCGTCTCGGGCAAGCCCTGTCCAGGGCGCGTGCTTTGCGTGGTTCGTCAGTTTAATCGGGGGCGGTTGTGATGTCGGTTTCCTGACCTTCACTTGTTGGATGCCCGATCGTGCCGAACCGTTGCCATCGAACGTGTGATGTGCGCGATGGTTCCAACGGACGCCGGCCGTCGAGGGTGGCGGCGCCGTACGTCCTGATGGCGGCTACCGATGCCTGGAAGCCGCCGGTTTCCGTACGATCGGTCCCGTGAGTACGGGGTGGGTGATCGGCGGGCGGTTCACCATGCTCGACCGGATCGGCGCGGGTGGAGCCGGGCGTGTGTGGCGTGCCTACGACAGCCACCGGGACGACTACTGTGCCGCGAAGCTCGTCCGTCAGAGCGGGCCTACCGTACGGCTGCGTGTGGTGCGCGAACGCGCACTCCGGCTGGCCCACCCGCATGTGGTGACGCCCTACGCCTGGTATCCGGCGGACGAGGACGTGCTGCTGGCGATGAACCTGGTCGGGGGCGGGACGCTGGAGACGCTGCTCGGTGACTACGGTGGCCTGCCGCCCGCGTACGCCGCCGAACTACTGGACCAGCTACTGGCCGCGCTCAGCCACATCCATGCCGCGGGCATCGTCCATCGGGACCTGAAGCCGGCGAACCTGCTGCTGGAACCCAGCCCGGTCGGGGCCCCGCACATCCGGGTGGCCGACTTCGGGATCGCGCTGGGCGAGGACGGCCTGCGCTTCACGACGACCGGATTCACCGTGGGAACGCCGGGCTACCTGGCACCGGAGGTCCTCGACTGGAACCGCCCCGGCCCGGCCCAGGACCTGTACGCCGCCGGGATGGTCTGCTGGCGGATTCTGACGGGCGCGGGGGACCCCGAGTCACGGCAGCGGCTCGGCTCGCCTCCTTCCGGTGTCCCTGGATCCCTGTGGGACGTCGTCGGACGGTTGTGCGCCCCGGACCCCGAGGAGCGTCCGGCCTCGGCCGAGGCCGCCCGGCGGATGCTGGCCGGCTGCGGGCTCGCACTGGATCTGCCGGCCCGTACCCGGGACGGCGAGTTGCTGCAGATCTTCGACCACCTCGGCCCGCCCCCGGCCCTCGACACCTCCCGCCACTAACGGAACACTCCGGCCGTGGGGCCGGAGTGTTCCGTGGCTGCCCGAGTCCGGACGGGGAGCCCGTTCAAGCACGCATGTGCAGGCACCGATGTGCAGGCATCGAGGCCATCGGGCCGGGCGCTGACGGGTCAGTTCTGCTTGGCGGAGATGACGACGCGGCGGTTCTTGGCTCGGCCGCCGGGGTCGTCTGCGCCGGTGGCGGTGGTGTTGGCGGCGACGGGTTTGGTCTCGCCGTAGCCGGTGGCCTTGAGGCGGGAAGGGGAGATACCACCGTTGCGGGACAGCCACACGAGGATGGCCTTGGCGCGCTGCTCGGACAGGCGCTGGTTGGTGGCGGGGTCGCCCTTGGCGTCGGTGTGGCCGTCGACCTGGATGGTGGCGCCGGCGGGCGTCTCCTTCTTGATGGAGTCGGCGATCTTCTTCAGGCCGGCGGCGGCCGCGGGCTTGATGTCGGCGCGGCCGAAGTCGAAGAGGACGTCGGCCTCGATGTTGTAGGCGATCGAGTCGTCGCCCTTGAAGACCTGGCTCCGGCCCGCCGTGTAGGACTTGATGGATGCGGAGCGGACGCTCACGGAGGGGATGCTCACCGACGGGGCGGTGACGGAGGGAACGGTGACGGCCGGAACGCATTCGTTGGCGGCGTTGCAGGTGCGCGGCCGGTAGACGGAGCGACGATGGGCCGAGCGGCGGTAGACCGAGGCGCGGTAGGCGGAGCGCCGGTACGCCGAGGAGACGTACTCGCCCTCCTTGGACGGCTTGAGCTGGCAGACCTCGTCGACATGGACGCCGTCGACCACGGCGCCGTCGGCGGTGGCCGCGTCGGCTGTGACCGGCTCGGCCTTGGCGCCACCCGCGTTGACGCCGGGGACCGTCACCGCCGGGATGGTCACGGCGGGGATCTGGTTGCCCGGGATGTCGATGGCGCTCAGGCAGCCGCCGGGCGCGGGCTTGATGCTGACGCATTGGGCGGGGATGTGCCGGGCGGTGATGTCGACGCCCGGGATGGTGACGGCCGGCACCTTCTGGCCGCCGATGGTCGCCTCGGGGACGTGCACCGGATCGGCGTGGACGGCGGGGACCTCGACGGCCTTGATGAGCTGCCCGCCGTTGGGGCAGCTGGTGGGCTCGGGGCCGGTGGTGGCCGGGGCCGGGGCCGAGGTGGCCGGCCGGGCGGCGGTGGACCGGCCGGGGGTTTCGGGGGAGCCGCCCGTGCAGGCGGTGGCGAGTGTGATGACGCTCGCGATGGTGATCAGGGTCTTCATCGTGTCAGCTCTTCTGGAAGGTGATGTCGACGCGGCGGTTCTTGGCGCGGCCGGCGGGGTCGTCCTTGCCGCCGCTCTCGTTGGGGGCGACGGGTTTGGTCTCGCCGTGGCCCCTGGCCTCGATCCGGGCCGTCGTGCCGTTCAGGACGCGGCTCAGCTCTGCTTTGACCGCCTCGGCGCGCTGGGTGGAAAGGGTCTGGTTGTAGGCGGGGTCGCCGATGCCGTCGGAGTGGCCGGAGACCTGGATCGTGCCCGTCGCCTGCCGCAGCCGCGAGGCGAGCCGCTCGATGCGGCGGCGGGCGGCGTCGGTGAGGGTGGCCTTGTTGAAGTCGAACAGTACGTCGGCGGACAGGCGCACGGTCACCTGGCCGTCGGCGGTCTCCTCCGACTCCAGGGGCAGCACGTACGTGGACAGGTCGATGTCGTGGACGTGGCGGCCGGGGTCGATCGTCTGGATGGACTCGGCGAGCGCGTCGTCGTGGACGACGGGCTCGGCCGCCGCGATGGCCGGCACGGCCAGGGCGAGGGCGAGGACGGCCGCGATGACGGCGGGGCGTCGCATGGTCACCGCTCGACCGGGATGTTGCGGAACATCGGCCACGAGCCGTACTGCACGTCGACCGCCTTCACGTTCTCCGGCGGTGCGGCGAAGGTGTAGGTGTAGTTGCTCGGCTGGTTGTTGCGGGTGTGGACGAAGATGTCGTCGCTCTCCAGCTCCTTGCCGGAGGAGTCCTTGACGACCACGTAGCGCTTGAGGTTGACCGGGTCGATCAGCGAGGTGCCGAGGCCGTGGCGGCCGTTGAGCTCGTACGGGTTGGGCGTCTGGTCGGGGGCGGCGGCGGGCAGCCGCGGCGTCAGCCGCATGGTGAGCGTGGCGAGCCTGCCCCTGGCCTTCAGCCCCATCACGGCGATCTCGATCTTCGCGCCCTCGGCGACCGAGGTGTCGAAGGTGCCGCCGACCACGGGCTTGCCGGCGGAGTCGACGCCGGGCTCGCCGGCCTTGACGGCGGATCCGCTCCCGGATCCGCTCCCGTCGCTCTCGGCCCCGTCTCCACCGCCCGGGAGCCCCGAGCAGCCGGCCAGCAGCCCGGTCAGCGCCACGATCACCGCCGTGCGATGCAGGATCTTCATCTCGGTCCGTTCCTGTCGGTCACATATGCAAATCATCGAAGACATGGCACGATGGTGAAGTGCCTGTGCACCCGAGAAGATAGTATTTGCAGATGCGAATCGTCAAGGGGTCTCCGACGTGAGCGAAACCGTCGTCCGCAACCGGGCGCTGCAGACCGAGTGGTACGGCGAGCCGCTCGGTGACCGTTTCCGCAGGCTGCTGGACCGGCTGGGGCTCTCCCAGTCGGGCCTGGCGGGCGTGCTGGGGCTGTCGCCGCCGATGCTCTCCCAGCTCATGTCCGGCCAGCGCGCCAAGATCAGCAATCCTGCGGTGCTGCACCGGCTGGCGGCGGCCGAGGAACTGGCCGCCGAGCCCGGCTTCGACGAGCTCTCGCCCGCCGATCTCAAGGAGCGCCTGCACCGGATCCGGGGCGAGACCGCGACCACGACCTCGGGGATACGGGTGACGACCGAGCGCGTTCCGGCCCAGTCCCCGGTGCGCGCGCTGCAGTCGCTGCTGCGGACGGTCGCGTCCGCGAACGAGATCGAGCAGGCGGCCACCCTGATCGACGTCGGCTACCCCGAGCTCGCCGAGGTTCTGCGCGTGTACGGCAACGGCCGCACGAGCGAGGCCGAGGCCCACCTGTCCCGCACCCTCGGCAGCTGACGCGATCATGCATTCCGCTACTTGTGTCGATTCCTTCCAGCCATAGCGACTGGTTATGGGGTACGGACGGTGCGGTAGCCGCTCCGGGGCGACATAGCCTGTGGTCAGGCTCACATGGGGGCCTGCCTGTTATGTATGTCACAGCCCTGCTCAAAGGGCGTAGGGTCGCCTCGCTGGAGACGCACACGCGGCGTCACGCGCCCGCGTGCGACCGCGTGCGGCCGCGGCGCGACGGCGGCATATGTGCGTTCAACCGTGGTACGGGGACCCCAATGACCCGAGCTCAGGAGAGCGATCGATGAGCACTGTGGAGGCGCCGGCCAAGGCGCGCGCCCAGATCAAGGAACGTACGCTCCGCAAGGACGACTGGCGGCTCTATCCCATCCTCACATTCGTGTTCTTCACGGCGTGGGTGGTGTACGCGACGGTGCGCGCGTTCTGGGGATCGGCCTTCTTCGTCGAGGAGTACCACTACCTGACCCCGTTCTACTCGCCGTGCTTCAACGAGCTGTGCGGTCCGGCGGCGGAGTTCGGTACGTTCCTGCCGGCCGGGACCAGGGGATGGATCCCGTTCGCGGCGATCTCGCTGCCGTTCCTCCTGCTGTTCCGGTTGACCTGCTACTACTACCGCAAGGCCTACTACCGCTCGTTCTGGCTGTCGCCGCCCGCGTGCGCGGTGGCCGAGCCGCACAAGAAGTACAGCGGCGAGCGGCGCTTCCCGCTGATCGGGCAGAACCTGCACCGCTACTTCTGGCTGGCCGCGGCGCTCATCTCGATCGTCAACACCTATGACGCGATCCTGGCGTTCCACGGCAAGGACGGCGGGTTCGGCATCGGGCTGGGCAGCCTGATCCTGACCGCCAACGTGATCCTGCTGTGGCTCTACACGCTGTCGTGCCACTCCTGCCGGCACGTCGTGGGCGGGCGGCTGAAGAACTTCTCCAAGCACCCGGTCAGGTACTGGATGTGGGGCCAGATCTCCAAGCTCAACGCGCGGCACGGGCAGTACGCGCTGATCACGCTCGTCTCCCTGGTGGTGGCCGACTTCTACGTGATGCTCGTGGCCAGCGAGACGATCTCCGACCTGCGTTTCTTCAACTGAGGGGGCCTGTAGATCATGACTGAGATCGAGAGGCACTCGTACGACGTCGTGGTGATCGGCGCGGGCGGGGCCGGACTGCGCGCCGCGATCGAGGCGCGGCTCCAGGGCAAGCGGACGGCGATCATCTCCAAGTCGCTGTTCGGCAAGGCGCACACGGTGATGGCCGAGGGCGGCGCCGCCGCGGCGATGGGCAACGTCAACTCCAAGGACAATTGGAAGGTGCACTTCCGCGACACCATGCGCGGGGGCAAGTTCCTCAACAGCTGGCGGATGGCCGAGCTGCACGCCAAGGAGGCCCCCGACCGCGTCTGGGAGCTGGAGCACTGGGGCGCGCTGTTCGACCGGACCAAGGACGGCAAGATCAGCCAGCGCAACTTCGGCGGGCACGAGTACCCGCGGCTGGCGCATGTCGGTGACCGCACCGGCCTGGAGCTGATCCGTACCACTCAGCAGAAGATCGTCGCGCTGCAGCAGGAGGACCACGCCGAGACCGGCGACTACGAGTCCCGGATCAAGGTGTGGTCCGAGACCACCGTGACCCGGCTGCTGCTGGACGAGTCGGGCAAGATCGCCGGGGCGTTCGCGTACGTGCGGGAGACCGGCAAGTTCGTCGTGTTCGAGGCGCCCGCCGTGGTGCTGGCGACCGGCGGCATCGGCAAGGCCTTCAAGGTCACGTCCAACTCCTGGGAGTACACCGGGGACGGGCACGCGCTGGCGATGCTGGCCGGCGGCACGCTGCTCAACATGGAGTTCGTGCAGTTCCACCCGACCGGGATGGTCTGGCCGCCGTCGGTGAAGGGCATCCTGGTCACCGAGTCGGTACGCGGCGACCGCGGGGTCCTGAAGAACTCCGACGGCAAGCGGTTCATGTTCGAGTACGTCCCCGAGGTGTTCAAGACGCAGTACGCGACCACCGAGGAGGAGGGCGACCGCTGGTACGACGACCCGGAGAACAACCGGCGCCCGCCCGAGCTGCTGCCGCGCGACGAGGTGGCGCGGGCGATCAACTCCGAGGTGAAGGCGGGCCGCGGCTCGCCGGCCGGCGGGGTCTACCTGACGGTCGTCGACCGGATGCCGGGCGGCGCCGAGGAGATCAAGCGGCGGCTGCCGGCGATGCACCACCAGTTCAAGGAGCTGGCCGACGTCGACATCACCAAGGAGGCGATGGAGGTCGGCCCCACCTGCCACTACGTGATGGGCGGCGTCGAGGTCGACCCCGACACGGGTGCGGCGCTGGTGCCGGGGCTGTTCGCGGCCGGTGAGTGCTCGGGCGGCATGCACGGGTCCAACCGGCTGGGCGGCAACTCGCTGACCGACCTGCTGGTGTTCGGCCGGCGCGCCGGGATGGGCGCGTCCGACTACATCGACGCGCTGGAGGCGCGGCCCGCGCTGCCGGAGGCGGAGATCGAGTCGGCCGTCACCGAGGCGCTGGCCCCGTTCGAGCGCGAGGACGGCGAGAACCCGTACGCGGTGCACGCCGAGCTCCAGCAGACGATGAACGACCTGGTCGGCATCATCCGCAAGGAAGAGGAGCTCAAGCAGGCGCTGGCGGCGCTGGAGAAGCTGCGCGAGCGGGTGGACAACGTCAGCGTCGCGCCGGTCGCGGTGCACGACGGCCGCGGCTACCACCCCGGCTGGCACCTGGCCCTGGACCTGCGCAACATGCTGATCGTCTCGGAGGCGATCGCGCGGGCGGCGCTGGAACGGCAGGAGAGCCGCGGCGGGCACACCCGCGACGACCATCCGCAGATGTCGGCGGAGTGGCGGAAGATCAACCTGATCTGCCGGCTGGCCGGCGACCCGGACGCCCCGCGGGTGGAGCTGAAGCGCCAGCCGGTGGATCCGATGCGCACCGACCTGCTCGAGCTGTTCGAGACCGACGAGCTGAAGAAGTACCTCACCGGCGACGAGCTCCCGGGCGCGGCCGAAGCGGCCGGCGCCGCCGAGCCGGCCGGCGCGACCGCCGCCGACGCCAAGACCGGCAAGGCCGCCAAGACGGGCAAGGCCGCCAAGGCCGGGGACGCCAAGGACGCCGCCGACGAGACCGAGGAGACCGACTGATGAGCTACGACGCCAAGTTCAAGGTCTGGCGCGGCGACGACGGCGAGGGCGAGCTGGTCGACTACACGGTGGAGGTGAACGAGGGCGAGGTCGTCCTCGACATCATCCACCGGCTGCAGGCCACCCAGGTCCCCGACCTGGCCGTCCGCTGGAACTGCAAGGCCGGCAAGTGCGGGTCGTGCTCCGCCGAGATCAACGGCATGCCGCGGCTGCTGTGCATGACGCGGATGTCGACGTTCACGCCGGAGGAGACCATCACGGTCACCCCGATCCGCACGTTCCCGGTGATCCGCGACCTGGTCACGGACGTGTCGTTCAACTACGAGAAGGCGCGGGAGATCCCCTCGTTCGACCCGGGGGACACCAAGCCGGGCGAGTTCCGGATGCAGCAGGTGGACGTCGAGCGCTCGCAGGAGTTCCGCAAGTGCATCGAGTGCTTCCTGTGTAACAACGTGTGCCACGTCATCCGTGACCACGAGGAGAACAAGCCCGACTTCGCCGGCCCGCGCTTCCTGATGCGGATCGCGGAGCTGGAGATGCACCCGGCGGACGTGGCCGACCGGCGCAACATCGCGCAGGACGACCACGGGCTCGGCCTGTGCAACATCACCAAGTGCTGCACCGAGGTGTGCCCCGAGCACATCAAGATCACCGACAATGCCCTGATCCCGATGAAGGAACGGGTCGTGGGCCGCAGGTACGACCCGGTGGTCTGGCTCGGCAGCAAGCTCGGCATCGTCAAGAAGGGACAGGACACTCCCTCGACGTGACAAGGCGGCGGCGGGCGGTGACGAGGCAACGGCGGGCGGCGTGCCCCCGTCGCCGCCGCCCGCCGTACCGCCGTTCCCCATGAACGCCGTAACCCCAGGGGGCGACCACGGGCGAACCCGCGGCCGCACACGCCGGGACTTACTCTCACCCAGTTGAACCGGGGCGAATAGGGAGAAGTTCACACAACGCGTGATGGTTTCGTGATTTCGCTGCCAGTCCCCTGGACTGCGCCTCTCGTTTAGCGTGGTGGCATGACCGCCCTCGAGCCTGGCTCGTTCTTCGCCGAGCTCACTTCCCCGGAGCGCGCCGATCTGGAGCGGCACGGCCGCTTCCGGGAGCTGGGGCAGGGTGACGTGCTGTTCCGCGAGGGTGAGCTGACCACATCGGTCGCGATCCTGTTGAGCGGCCGGGTCAAGGCGTACTCCAACCGCGAGCACGGCGGTGAGGCGCTGCTGGACGTGCGCGGCCCCGGCGCGCTGCTCGGCGAGGTGGCGGCGATCGACGGGCGGCCGCGTTCGGCCACGGTCGCCACGCTGGAGCCGGCCCGGGTGCTGACGCTCACCGAGGAGGCGTTCATGGCCTTCCTCAGCCGGCATGGCCGGGTCTCGGTGATCATCATGAAGATGCTCTGCCAGCGCTGGCGGGACGCCGACCGCAAGCGGGCCGAGTTCGGCATGTTCGACGCGACCGGACGGGTCGCGCAGCGGCTGGTCGAGCTGGCCGAACGGTTCGGCGAGCCGTACGAGCCGTACGAGCCGACCGGCCGGGCCAAGCCGCTCGCCCGCCCGGGCCGGTCGCCCCGTCCCGGCGTTCCAGGAGCTCAGGCACCCCCAGGACCCCCGAGACCACCGGGAGCGCCCGGCCTCCCCGGCCGCGCTCGGAGCGCGGGCATCGACGGCGAGGCCACCGGTGCGAGCGTGCAGATCAACCTGCACCTGTCGCAGGAGGAGCTGGCGAGCTGGGTCGGCGCGTCCCGCGAGGCCGTCAGCAAGGCTCTGGGGACGCTGCGCCGGCACGGCTGGATCGAGACCGGCCGCCGCCGCGTCATCGTCCATGATCTCCAGGCCCTCCGCCGGCACGCCCGCTGACCGATCCGTTCCACCGCGTTCCGCCGCGTTCCGTACATCGAGCCCCTTCCGCCCCACGCGCCCCTTCCGGTACGGGGCGGGCACAGGTCGCTGACCTGGAGGGTCGTACCCTGTGCAGGATGCAGTTGCAGCAGCTCGCCTACTTCGTCGCGGTCGCGGAGGTCCGGCACTTCACCCAGGCGGCCGAGATCCTGCGTGTGGCGCAGCCTTCGCTGTCCAAGCAGATCCGCGCGCTGGAGGCGGAGCTGGGCGCGTCGCTGTTCAGCCGGGCGCGCGGCAACATCACGCTGACCCCGGCCGGCGAGGCCCTGCTGCCGCTGGCCAAGCGCATACTGGCCGACGTCGACACGGCCCGGCTCGAGGTCCAGGAGCTGGCCGGGCTGCGCCGCGGCCGGGTCCGGCTCGGGGCCACGCCGTCGCTGTGCGCGGGCCTGCTGGCCGATGTGCTGCGCCGCTTCCACGACACCTATCCCGGCATCCGGCTGATCGTGGAGGAGGGCGGCTCGCGGGATCTCGTCCGCGATCTGACCCGGGGCCTGCTGGACCTGGCGCTGGTGATCCTGCCGCTGGCGGGCGACCCGCCGCTGGAGACGACCTCGATCCTGCGCGAGAACCTCGTCGTCGCCTCGCCCGTCGAGCACGCGCAGATCTCGCGCCGCCCGTACCTGCGGATCGAGGACCTGCGCAACCGCCCGCTGGTGATGTTCCGGTCCGGGTACGACCTGCGCGAGGCGACGATCGGGGCGTGCCGCGCGGCCGGGTTCGAGCCGAGGTTCGCGGTCGAGGGCGGCGAGATGGACGCGGTGCTGCGGTTCGTCGAGGCGGGCCTGGGGATCGCGGTCGTGCCGAGCATGGTGCTCGCGGGACGGCCCGGCCTGCGCGGAACGCCGCTGGTCCTGGCCGAGGAGCACGATCCCGCGACCGGCGTCCGCACGGCCCGTCCGACCCGGCCGGGCGGCCCTCCGAAGCCGGTACGGCGCGGCCAGCCGGGCCCCGGCCTGCAGCGGACGATCGCGCTGGCCCACCGCAAGGACGTCGACCTCACCCACGCCGCCCGCGCCTTCCAGGAGACCCTGGAGACCTACCTCGTCGAGGCGGCCCTGGGCGGCAGCCTCCCCGCGGGAGTAGAAGCCCTGAAGACCATCATGGGCGATCCCCCCGCACGTTGACTCGTGGGGGGGGGGGGCCGGCGG
>NZ_JBIRAW010000070.1:0-3304 GCF_044326315.1 Actinomadura sp. 9N407
CACACCCAACACGACCTGGACGAGGTCGCCCGCGAACTCAACGCACGACCCCGCCAGACCCTGGACTGGAAAACCCCAGCCCAAGCCCTCAACCAATTCCTCGTTGCAACAGCCGCTTGACATCGCCATGGGCGTTCAGGCGAACACGCCACGAATCAACACCCCAAGCACGCGGCGAACGCGCGTACGTCTATCCCGAGGGACGCCCCGGCCTCCGAGCGGAGCCGCTGTGCCGTACGACCGCACGGGGGGAAACGGTCGTCGCACCATCCGCCCGGAGGAGCTTCAGGGCAGGTCCAGCAGCGCGTAGACGGTCTTCGTCCCGTCCGGCTCCGCGCGCTGCCCCCAGTGCCGCGCGATCTGCTCCACGATCCACAGGCCGCGGCCCGACTCGTCCAGCGTCATGGGCTCTCTTCGTACGACGCGTTCCGTGCTGGAGTCCTGGACCTCGACGGCGATCATCGCCAGCCACCGCATCATCCGGAACCCGATGAGCGTCCCGGGCGAGGCCGCGATGGCGTTGGTCGCCAGCTCCGAGACCACCAGAAGCACGTCGTCGGCCAGCTCGCCGAGACCCCACTTCCGCAGATGGACCTCCGCCAGGTCGCGCAGCAACCCACCCGACGACGGAACCGCCAGCACGGACCGTTCCACCGACAGCTGACAAGGGCCAGATTCGGCCGGGAATTGTTCCTGATACATGATCGTCATTTCGCTTCGAGTGGGCCTTTGTGCGTTCTGGCTCCTCAGCCTGACGAAGAAGTCGTACCGTGGGAACACAATGGCGTGGTACGCGCCGCTATACCGAACAGGAGGTCCCCCCAAATGCCCCCATCCAACCACATAGACCCCCGCGACAGCCTCCGTTCCCAGCTCGCCTACACCCTCCGGATCATGCGCATCCTGAAGGGTGACAGCCAGGAGAAGCTCGCCAAGGAGCTGTATCTCTCAAGGGAGAGCATCACCGCGTACGAGACCCAGCGGAACTTCCCCGACCTCGACACCTGCAGGAAGTTCGACGAGTACTTCGGCACGGAGGAGCTCTTCCAGGGCCAGTGGGCCCACGCCCACAAGCAGCACGTCAACGAGTGGTTCGAGACCTACATCACCCACGAACTCGAGGCGAATCAAATTCGAACATTCCAGCCACTCTACATTCCAGGTCTACTTCAAACCGAAGACTACATGCGAGCAATAGCATACGAGCAAAATATGAATGACGAAATGGTCGCCAAACGAGGGGCACGCCAGGAGATACTCACGCGCGGACTCTCGCCGTCATATTTTTTCGGCATTCTAGACCAAACGGCTATTCGACGTCCGGTCGGCGGGGCGAGAGTAATGAGGGAACAACTCCGGCACCTCATTTCAATGAGCGAGCTTCCGAATGTCTCGATCCAAATCGTCAGCGACGAGACTGGCTGGTATTTCGGCTTCGAAGGAGCACTGGTACTTCTCGCCAAGCAAGAGAATCGAACTGCCGGTTACGTTGAGGCCCAGTTCGGTGGGAGACTGATAGAAGATCCGGCCGAAGCAGCTGGACTTGGGCTACGGTTCGACCAGATCAGAGGCCAGGCCCTGCCAGAAGACGCTTCCCGGGCTCTGATCAGACAGACGATGGAGGCGATGCGAGATGATCCACTGGCGCAAGAGCAGCCACAGCCAAGGCGGAGTTAACAGTGAGTGCGTCGAGGTCTCGACCAATCTTGCAGACACCACTCTCATTCGCGACTCCAAGGACTCCCACGGACCACGGCTGATACTCACCCGCGACGGCTTCACTGACCTGCTCAAGCACATCAAGGCAGGCGGCATGGGATGATTCAGTGGCGGAAGAGCAGCCACAGCCAAGGCGAATGCGTCGAAGTCTCGGTCAGCATCGCTGGCACCACCCTCATCCGTGACTCCAGAAACCCCGACGGGCCACGGCTGACGCTCACCCGCAGCGACCTCGCTGACCTGCTCGGGCGGATCAAGTCGGGTGGGGTGGGCTGACTCAGTCCATCAGGAAGTCGGTGAGGGCGCGGGTGGTGGCGTCGGGGGCTTCCTCGGCAGGGAAATGGCCTGAGTCCACGCTGGTTCCTTGTACGTCGGCGGCGTAGTCGCGCCAGACGGCCACGACGTCGTAGTGGCCTCCGACGAAGCCGCGGGATCCCCACAGTGCGAGCACGGGGCACTCGACTCGCCGGCCTGCGGCGGCATCGGCGTCGTCGTGTTCCAGGTCGATCGTGGCGGCGGCGCGGTAGTCCTCGCAGCTGGCGTGGATCGTCGCCGGGTCAGAGAAGCACCGGACGTACTCAGCGACCGCCTCGGGCGCGAATGATGCGGTGTCGGCGGACCACTGGGCCAGTTTGCGCCGCAGGTAGTACTCCGGGTCGGCGCCGATGAGGCGTTCGGGCAGGTCCGGTGCCTGGGCGAGAAAGAACCAGTGGTAATAGCCGTGGGCGAGATCACGGTCGACGTTGGCGAAGATATGCCTGGTGGGCACGATGTCCAGCATGGCGGCCCGTGTGACCCGTTCAGGATGGTCCAGGCACATCCGGTGCGCCACTCGCGCCCCTCGATCGTGGCCCACAACGGCGAACCGCTCGTACCCGAGCATGTCCATCAAGCCGACCTGATCGGCGGCCATCGCCCGTTTGCTGTACTCGGCGTGGTCGGGTCCACCGGCGGGCTTGGCGGAATCACCGTAGCCGCGTAGATCGGCCGCGACGACGGTGTGATCGCGTGCCAGGGCCGGCGCCACACGGTGCCACATCGCGTGCGTCTGCGGGTAGCCGTGCAGGAGCAGTACGGGCGGTCCGGCCCCTCCGACCAGCGCATGGACGGCTACCCCGTCGACGGTAACGTCGCGGATATCGAAACCACCGAGCATGCTCGTCACCGCTTGATCTTCTCAAGTCGGAAGACCTTGGGGAAGAGGCTGCAGGACGGGCCGCGCCTCACTCCAGTCGCCGTTCGGGCGGCGGCCCCTGGCTACAGGCGCCATCGAGGACGCTTGCGGTGACGACCGGCTGCGAACGGAGCGCCGGAAGAGCCGTTCGAGCCGTTCCGTAAGTACATGCGTCGGTGGGCGTCGAGGCTATCGGCGAGGTGGTGATCAGGGATGTGTCAGAACGTCTACGGCCACGCCGATTGAACGTCCCCGAGCACCCCCCAACACCGAGCCCGGGGATACGACACCCAGAGATACCGGCGCCATGCGGTCGTCATAACGCAGCAAGGCTCCACTGCCGTGGTCGGACGACTCACGCCACTTCGCCGACCGCCTCTTCCAAGTGCCGTGGGGGGGGGGGGGGGGGGG
>NZ_JBIRAW010000071.1:0-2395 GCF_044326315.1 Actinomadura sp. 9N407
TTCTGGTGCCGGAGAAGGTGCCGTCGTAGAGGCGGTGCTTGGCACAGGAGGGGCTGCCCTCCTTGAGGACGGCCATCCGGGCGCCGGCGCGTTCGGCGGCTTCGAGGGCCAGGCGGGCTCCCCGCACGAACTGCTCGGTGACGTCTTCACCGGTGTCGGTACGAACGCGGGCTGTGCCCTCTAGGACAGCTGTGCCCCCCAGGACAGCCGTGCCGTCCAGGACAGCTGCTGCGTCCAGAATGGTCGCGGCGTCGCCGTCGATCTCGGCGGGAGGACGCGGGGTGGAGAGGCCGCCCGATACCTCGGGGCAGAACGAGACGAGCCTTCCCTCGGCGCGCCAGCGTTCCATCAGGGCATCGTGCACCGGCTTGGCGGCGCCGTCGTAGCGGACGGGCCGTCCCAGCAGGCAGGCACTGACCAGAATGCGTTCGAGAGCCACTGAGCCCGGCGATCGAGGTGTCGCTCTTCCGGGTCGCGCAGGAGTCGCTGACCAACGTGGCGAAGCACGCGGAGGCCTCGCGCGTCGGTGTCACGCTGTCGTACACAGGCGCCGAGGTGCTGCTGGACGTGCGGGATGATGGGCGCGGGTTCGCGAAAGACCTATCTGCAACACATCTACGACAAACTCGGCGTTCGTGATCGAGCCTCGGCGGTGGCCGAGGGCTACCGCCGTCGCCTGCTCACGTGACGCCCCCGCTGCCGGCCACCGGGCGGCACCTGTCCATGGCCCGCGTCGCCGAGGGGTTGGGCATGTCCCGACACTCGACAAGCGCCGCCGCCAGGCGAGCGCAGCTCGCGCCCGCCATAGGACGGGCGCAGCTCGCGCCTGCCATAAGCACAGTACGCTGCTTGGGTGACTGACAAGGTGTGGGAGATCGAGCCGTCCGGGCCGCTGCGCGGTGATGTCACTGTACGGGGTGCCAAGAACGCGGTCAGTAAGCATATGGTTGCGGCGATGCTGGGCGATGGCCCGAGCATCATCCGTAACGCGCCGGACGTGGGCGAGGTCGAGATCACGGCGGCGATGCTGGATGCGCTCGGGACGTCCGTGGAGCGTGACGGGGACCAGTTGACGCTGACCCCGGGTCCGGTGGCGGAGCCGAATGTGCCGAAGGCGTTCACCGGCCTTAACCGGATCCCGATCCTCATGCTGGGTCCGTTGCTGCACCGTGCGGGCGAGGCGTTCGTGCCGCTGGTGGGCGGCGACCCGATCGGCCGCCGTCCGGTGGACTTCCACGTGGACGCGCTGCGCGCGTTCGGTGCCGAGGTGGAGATCGCCGAGGACGGTATCCACGCCCGCGCTTCGCGTTTGCGGGGTACCCGGATCGAGCTTCCGTACCCCAGTGTGGGTGCCACCGAGACGGTGCTGCTGGCGGCCGTGCTGGCCGAGGGCAAGACCGTGATCCGCGGTGCGGCGACGGAGCCGGAGATCGTGGAACTGGCGCTGTTCCTGCAGCGGATGGGTGCCGGGATCTCGTTCAGTCCCGATCGTCGCATCGTGGTCGAGGGCGTCGAGCGGCTGGGCGGTGCGGAGACCACGCTGGCGGGGGACCGTATCGAGGCGTTCTCGTACCTGGTCGCCGGGCTGGTGACGCGTGGCGAGGTACGGGTACACGGCTGCCCGCAGGACCGGCTGGTGACCGCGATCACCACGCTGGCCCGGATGGGGGCCAGGTTCACGATCACCGATGACTGGATCATGGCCTCGGCTCCGGAGGGGCTGCGTCCGGCGGCGGTGCAGACCGACACCCATCCCGGGTTCGCCACCGACTGGCAGACCCCGTTGATGGTCCTGTTCACGCAGGCGGACGGTATGTCGGTGCTGCACGAGACCGTCTACGAGAACCGGCTGGCGTACGTGCCGGCGCTGAAGAGCATGGGCGCGGAGATCGAGGTGTACGACACCTGCCTGGGCGGCCCGGCCTGCCGTTACCACGACACCAGTGCCCTGCATTCGGCGGTGGTACGGGGAGTGTCCAAGCTCCGGGGTGGTGACGTGACCATGCCCGACATCAGGGCGGGCTTCTCCGCCGTTCTGGCCGCCGCCGTCGCCGAGGGGCCCTCGACGCTCCGGGGCGTCCACCACATCGAGCGCGGCTACCACCGGCCGGTCGAGCAGTTCCAGAACCTCGGTCTGACCCTGCACCCTCGCTGAAGGCGGGGTCCTCGCTGACCGTGGCTCCCACTTCCAGTGCCACCGTGCCGCGAGTGCGCCCGTGTTGCCTGGTGCCCGGGGTGTTGACTCGTGGCGTGTTCGCCTGAGAACGCCGGGCGATGTCAAGCGGCTGTTGCAACGAGGAATTGGTTGAGGGCTTGGGCTGGGGTTTTCCAGTCCAGGGTCTGGCGGGGTCGTGCGTTGAGTTCGCGGGCGACCTCGTCCAGGTCGTGTTGGGTG
>NZ_JBIRAW010000073.1:0-1432 GCF_044326315.1 Actinomadura sp. 9N407
AGTACGGGGATGCACTGGCCGGCAAGTTCATCATCGACATCTCCAACACGTTCAACGCCGATGCCACCGGGCTCGTCACCGCTGAAGGCATGTCCGGTGCGCAGGAGATCGCCAAGGCGGTCCCGGCGAGCGCGCACGTGGTGAAGGCGTTCAACACGGTCTTCGGCCACGTGCTGGCCCAGGGGCGTGCGTTGGACGTGTTCTTCGCCGGAGACGACGCGCGGGCCAAGGCCGAGGTGTCGGCGTTCATCCAGAGCCTGGGACTGCGCCCGCTGGATGTCGGCGGCCTGGAGATGGCCCGCTGGCTGGAAGGGGCCGGGCCGCTGCTGATGGGCCTGGCCCGCAACGGCGCGGGGACCTTCGACATCGCCCTCGGCGTCGACCTCCCCGGCTGAGCGCACCCCTGCCGGTAGCCCGCGGCGCTTCCGCCGCGGATTCTCACGAAGGAGTCATCGTGCGTCTGACATGGCAGCTCTTAGCGGTTGCGGCGGTCTGGATCCTGGGCAATCTGGGCATCGCGGCGGTGAAGGACAACCCCTGGCCGGCGCTGGCCGCCGGTCTGCTGACGGCCGTCGTCGCGGTCTGGGTCTACGGCTGGGTGGTGCGGCGCACCGAGCACCGGGCCCCCGTCGAGGTGTCGCTGGAGGGAGCGGGCGCCGGGATCGGCTGGGGCACGCTGCTGGGCGTCGCGCTGTTCGGGGCGGTCATCGCGAACATCGCCTTCTTCGGCGACTACACCATCAACGGCCTGGGCTCGCCGGCGAGCGCCGTCGCCCTGCTCGGCATCATGGCGGGTGCCGCCGTGACCGAGGAGCTGGTCTTCCGCGGTGTCCTGTTCCGCAACATCGAGGGCTGGACCGGGACCTGGATCGCGCTCGTGCTGACCGGCTCGCTGTTCGGCCTGATCCACCTGCTCAACGCGAACGCCACCCTGTGGGGCGCGATCGCCATCGCCATCGAGGCAGGCGGGATGCTGACCGCCGCCTACATCGCCACCCGCAAGCTGTGGGTGCCGATCGGCCTGCACTTCGGCTGGAACATCGCCGCGAGCGCCATCTTCAGCACCCAGGTGTCGGGCAGCAACACCCCGCAGGGCCTGCTGGACGCGACGATGTCGGGTTCCGCGCTGGTCACGGGCGGCGACTTCGGACCGGAGGGCAGTGTGTTCGCCGTGGTGTTCGGCGTGGTGGCCACCGGCGTGTTCATGTGGCTGGCACACCGGCGTGGTCACGTGGTCCCCGCCCGTCGCTCAGCCCGGGCGGACGTTGCCGCCGGCCTCGCCGGCTGATCGAACTCCGGCAGGTCCTGGACCGGTGACAGCAGACCGACGTCACCGGTCCGGCCATTCCGGTTCCTCCATCATCCCCGAGCTCATCGCCGCCGGGCACGAGGTCACCGGCCTGGCCCGGTCGGACACGGCCGCGGCAGCGGT
>NZ_JBIRAW010000074.1:0-1255 GCF_044326315.1 Actinomadura sp. 9N407
AGCTCTCTGGCGCGGCGTCAGACGCTGTGGTTGGGGTCGAATCGGTCCGCGAGTTCTGCGAGCACCGCGGACCGGTCCCGGTCCTGCCCTGCCTGGGCGGCCAGCATCCGGAGCCGTGGCACAAGCCCGGCAAGCGTGTCGTCCGGCTGTACGGCACGCGCTAGCAGTTGCACGACCTCGAGGTCCTGGTTGTCCAGTGCCCGCGAGAGCGCGGTCGCATTGATCATCGCGCCTCGGTCGACGAGGTCGCGGGCAAGGTCGAGGTCGACCGCGTGCGCACCGTCCTGCAAGCTGTTCTCGACCGGAACGCGCTGGTCGAGCAGCCACCGGACGGCCGCGGTGGCTCCGTCGCGCAGGGCCACATCGATCGGGGTGAGCCCGTTATAGACCTCTTCTGACGGATCACATCCCACCGCGACCAGCCGCGCGAGCGACTCCACGTCGTCACCTGCTGCAGCCCGGCCCAGGGCCAGCCGCCGGAGCCGACGCTGCGCCACCAGCGTCCCCTGGTCCAGGGCCCCACGCCAATCGAGCACCGTCGCCTGCACGAGCCGGCGCAACTTCTCCGCGGCCGTCCGCGCGTGCGGATCCGTGCCGCCTGCCAGGTCGTCGACGGCGTCACGGAGGTCCACACCCGCCTCGATGGCATCGTCCTCCAACGCCCAGGGGTCGTGCTCCAGCATCAATTGCCCGAAGAGCGCACGCAGGTCATCGGCCATCCGCCCGATACGGTCGCCCGCTTGCAACTCCCATCCCGCGGGCAGTCCCTGCCGCCAGCAGTCCACAACGCCATGCTCGGGCCCGGTGGCGGTGTCCACATAGACGCGCTCGAGATACTCGAACCCACCGATCGGCAGGTGAACGAGCCGGCCGGACCAGTCAGGCCAGTGCTCTTCGGCCAGAGCGCACTCGTGATCGACCCAGCCCCACAGATCGTGGTAGCCGCCGCTACCGGGATAGAACAACTCGCTGAAAGACACCGTGACGTCATGACCTTCGAGGTCGGCGCGCAGGTCGTAGTCGAGCCGGCCGCCGAAAGCGGTGCGCCACAAGGCGATGAGCGGCTCGGGCAGCGGCCCGGCGCAGCGCTCGGCCACCGCGCCCAGCACCGCATCGTCGATCGGCGGCTGCGCCTCCAGAACCACCCGCCCGGCGAACAACGCGATACCGGCCTCGCTGAGAGCCCCGAGTTCGCCATCGGAGAACAGATCGGGTGGGACACCGTCCGGTACGACCGTCATCGGCGCAGTTTAGA
>NZ_JBIRAW010000075.1:0-1196 GCF_044326315.1 Actinomadura sp. 9N407
GGGTGGTCTCTAGTGTCTGTTGCAACGAGGTCTTTGAAAGGATCTTGTTGTGCCAGGACGTCGTCTTACCAGTGCCGAGCGTGCGCAGATCGAGGTGTTGTTCGGTGCGGGCCGATCGTTTCCGCAGATCGCGGAGGCGATCGGCCGGGACCGGTCGACGGTGTGGCGGGAGGTGGACCGCAACCACTCCTACCGGCGCAGCGACGCCGGTGGTGGCGGGGCGCGGCATCCCGGCCGGGCCACCACGGCGCGCCCGGACGGGCTGGGCGGGCTGTACCGGTGGACGTACTCGCATGTGGCCGCGCACCGCAAGGCGCAGGAGCGGGCGCGGCGGCACCGGCCGGGAAAGCTGATCGGCAACAGCGGGAACAAGGGCCGCGCCCGGTGCGCGGGCCGGCTGTGGCCGGTGGTGCGTGATCTGCTGATCGCGCGGTGGTCGCCGCAGCAGATCGCCGCGCACCTGGCCGCCACCCACCCCCACCAGCCGGAGCTGCAGGTGTCGCACGAGACGATCTACCAGGCCATCTACTACCAGTCCCGCGGCCGGATGCGCGCCGAACTGGCCCGCCAGCTCGGCGGCCGGCGTGCGCTGCGCACCGGCCGCACCGCCCGCCGCCCGCAATCACGGCTGGCCCGCGCCGAACGCAGCCCCAAACCCTGGACCGCCGACCTGCACATCTCCGCCCGGCCCGCCCAGGCCACCGACCGGGCCGTCCCCGGCCACTGGGAAGGCGACCTGATCATCGGCGCCCGCGGCACCAGCGCCATCATCACCCTGGTCGAGCGCACCACCCGGTTCGTGATGCTCGGCTCCCTGCCCGACTCGCGGGTGTCGGAGCAGGTCACCGACGTCCTCATCGGCCTGATGCGGCGACTGCCGGCCGAACTGGCCGCCACCCTCACCTGGGACCAGGGCTCCGAGATGGCCCGGCACGCCACCTTCACCCTGGCCACCGGCTGCCAAGTTTACTTCTGCGACCCCCACTCACCCTGGCAGCGCGGCACCAACGAGAACACCAACGGCCTGCTCCGCCAGTACTTCCCCCGTTCATCCACCGACTTCCGCACCCACACCCAACACGACCTGGACGAGGTCGCCCGCGAACTCAACGCACGACCCCGCCAGACCCTGGACTGGAAAACCCCAGCCCAAGCCCTCAACCAATTCCTCGTTGCAACAGCCGCTTGACATCGCC
>NZ_JBIRAW010000076.1:0-1147 GCF_044326315.1 Actinomadura sp. 9N407
GCGTGCTCGACAAGATCATGGAACGGGCGGCGGAGCTGCGCGAGCTGGGCCCGGTGAACGAGTCGCTGGGGCGGCTCGATGACAAGGCCGCCAAGGTGATGCGCGACGCCGGTGTGATCCGGATGCTGCAGCCCAAGACCTACGGCGGGCTGCAGGTGCACCCCGCGGAGTTCGCCGAGACGGTGATGGGGATCGCGGCGCTGGACGGTTCCGCCGGCTGGGTCGCCGGGATCGTGGGCGTGCACCCGTGGGAGATGGCGATGGCCGACCCCAAGGTGCAGGAGGAGATCTGGGGCGAGGACAACGACACCTGGATCGCCTCGCCGTACGCGCCGATGGGCATCGCCCGTCCGGTCGACGGCGGCTACGTCTTCAACGGGCACTGGCAGTTCTCGTCCGGGACCGACCACTGCGACTGGATCTTCCTGGGCGCGATGCTCGGTGACAGCGAGGGCAAGATGGCGATGCCGCCGACCTCGCTGCACATGATCCTGCCGCGCTCGGACTACGAGATCGTCGAGGACTCCTGGAACGTGGCCGGGCTGCGCGGGACCGGCAGCAAGGACATCATCGTGCGGGATGCCTTCGTTCCAGGCCATCGAGTGGTCGAGTTCTCGAGGGTTATCGACGGCTCGGCGCCCAAGGAGGCGGGGCTGACTGATCCCGGTTATCACGTTCCGTTCTCATGTGTGTTCCCGCTGGGGATCACTTCCGCGGTGATCGGGATGGCTGAGGGTGCGCTGTCGCACCACCTGGCGTACCAGCGCGGCCGTGTCCAGATCACCGGGACGAAGGTCAGGGACGACCCGTACGTGCTGTACGCGATCGGTGAGGCCACGGCCGAGATCCAGGCGTCGCGGGCGGCGCTGCTGGAGAACGTGAACCGGATGTACGACAAGGTCGCGGCCGGGCAGGAGATCAGCTTCGCCGAGCGCGCGGCCGGCCGCCGGATCCAGGTCCGGGCGGCGTGGCGTGCGGCGCAGGCCACCACCGACATCATGGTGCGCTCGGGCGGCAACGGGATGCGCAGCGACAACCCGATCCAGCGGTTCTGGCGGGACGCGCACATGGGCCTGGCGCACGCCATCCACGTGCCCGGCTCGGTCTACCACGTCTCCTCCCTGACCGACCTGGACATCGAGCCCCC
>NZ_JBIRAW010000077.1:0-1133 GCF_044326315.1 Actinomadura sp. 9N407
CTAGTGTCCCGAGTCGTTAATTAGTTGGCAGTATGTGGCGAGGGTTTCGAGGATGTCGTCGGCGTGTTTTGTCCACACGAACGGCTTGGGGTCGGCGTTCCACTCGTTGATCCAGACACGGACGTCCTTCTCCAGTTCCAGGACGCTGCGGTGGGCCGAGCGGCGTAGCTTGCGGCGGGTCAGTTCGGCGAACCAGCGCTCCACCAGGTTCATCCATGAGCTGCTGGTCGGGGTGAAGTGCAGGTGAAAGCGGGGATGCCTGATCAGCCACTTCTTGACCGCCTCGGTCTTGTGGGTGGCGTAGTTGTCCAGCACCAGGTGCAGGTCCAGTTCCTTGGGCACGGCCTGGTCGATCAGTTTCAGGAACCGCAGGAACTCCTGATGCCGGTGGCGCCGGTAGTGCTGGGCGATCACCGATCCGCTACCGATGTCCATGGCGGCGAACAGGCTGGTGGTGCCGTGCCGCACATAGTCGTGGGTCATCCGCGCAGGGGTGGTGGGCATGACCGGCAGGATCGGCGCGGTGCGGTCGATCGCCTGCATCTGGGACTTCTCGTCGACCGCCAGCACCAGCGCGTTCTCCGGCGGGTTCAGATACAGCCCGACCACGTCGCGGACCTTGTCGACGAACTGCGGATCGGTGGACAGCTTCCAGGTTTGGACGGCATGCGGTTTGAGGCCGAAGGCCCGCCAGATCCGGGAGATCGCCGACTGCGACATCCCGGTCGCCGCCGCCATCGACCGGGTCGACCAGTGCGTGTCGGCACCGGGCCGCTCCTCCAGCGTCTTGACGATGACCTGCTCGACCCGCTCATCACCGATCTGCCGCGGCCGGCCCGGACGCGGCTCGTCGCCCAGCCCCTCCAGCCGATGGGCCACAAACCGAGCCCGCCACTTGGAGACGGTATTCCGCGAGGTCCCGGTCCGCTGCGCAACCTGCGCGATCGTGCCGCCATCAGCGCACAGCAACACGATCCGCGCCCGCGTCGCCAGCGCCTGAGAAGTCTTACCCCGCCCGGCCCAGCCGGCCAGCGCCGACCGTTCCTCATCGGACAACACCACTGGCTCAAGCTTCGGGCTCGGCATCCCCACACCCTACCGAGTAACAACAAACTAATGACTCAGGACACTAG
>NZ_JBIRAW010000078.1:0-1037 GCF_044326315.1 Actinomadura sp. 9N407
GTCAGCTTCTCGGCCGTGAACGGTCGAGCTTGCGGCTCGGTCGTTCACGCCTCGTTGCGCTCCCCTTCGCCGCTGGCGGCCGCGCTGGGGTCGCATCACCTTTCCCCTGTCCAGGGGTCGGGTCGGGCATGCTGACAAATACCCACGCCGTGCGCGCCCGCTGGCGGACGTTCACGGCGGCGATGTGGTCGGCCGGGCCAGCGAGCCCGCACCGACGACAGCAGAAGCGGTCCCGCTCGGGACGGTTGCCTCGTCCGACATGCCCGCAGCGCGGGCAGGTCTGTGAGGTGTAGGCCGGGTCGACTTCCAGGAACGGCACCCCGGCCCATTGGGCCTTGTAGGCGATGCTGGTGCCGAGCTGATGGAACGGCCAACTGGAGATCGTGGCCCGCTGGTGCCGCCTGAGCCGTACCCGGCCGGTGATCCCGCTCAGATCTTCGAGCGCGATCCCGCGACCGGTGCGTTGGGCATCGGCCACGATCTCCTTGGATATCTTGTGGTTGACGTTGGCGGCGTGGCGCCCCTCGCGGGCCTTACACCGCGCCAGGCGCCGGGCCGCTGAACGCGACCCGGCCGCCTTCTTCTTCTGCAACCGGGCCCGGCGACGGGCCTGCGCACGCCGGTACCTGCTCAGGTCCTTGCCCTGGTAGTTGGTGCCGTCGCAGGTGGTGGCCAGGTTCACGATCCCCCGGTCCACCCCGATCCAGTCGACCGGGTCGAACTGCTCGGCCTCTTCGATCTCGCAGGTGGCGTACAGGAACCACATGCCGTCCTGGTGCACCAGGTCCGACTCGCCCTGGCGGTGCTCGGCCAGGGTCTTCAGGTGCGACGGCCTGCCGGTGAACGCGATGCCCTGCACCCGGCCGTGGACGGTCCAGATCGACACGGTGCGGGCGTCCATCTGCCAGGACAGGCAGCGGTCGTCGAACGGCTGGGCCGCATCGGGCCGGAACGTGATCGGCTTGGACTCGGCCCTGCGGCGCCGCCCGGACCGCTCACCACCCAGCAGCCCGGCGCCGATCTGGGCGTGCAGCGTG
>NZ_JBIRAW010000079.1:0-896 GCF_044326315.1 Actinomadura sp. 9N407
TCAGCGCGCGCCCGTCCATGACGGTCATCGGCACCTGTCCTCAAGGTCGGCGAACGGTTCCAGGACATCCTCCTCGTCGACCGTACGGTGGAACGCCGCACGGACGACGGCGCCCAGCTCGGCCCCCACCCGCGCCCGCACCTCGCCGCCGGGCGCCCAGATCCCCGAACGGCCCGCCGCCGGGTCGAACCCGCCACCGGCCGATCCGGCGAAGCTCGCCACCAGCTCGTACCCCGTCAGGGACAGCTCGGGACGAGCGGCTCACGCATGCGACCTCCAGCCGTTTCAGGGCGATCGCCCCACTTTAGGACCGGTCCTCAACCCGGGCGGCCTTGGCAGGCCGGTGTTGCGGGCCGGTGTGGCTGCCCCGTGTGACGGCCCGTGTGGCAGGCCCGTGTGGTAGGCCCGTGTGGCAGGCCCGTGTGGTAGGACCATTGGCATGATCGATGAGGTGGGATTGCGGCATCTGGAACGCTGTGTCGAGCTGGCCGAGCAGGCGGTGGAGGCTGGCGAGGAGCCGTTCGGGTCCGTGCTCGCGGGCGGGGACGGGACGGTCCTGGCCGAGGACCACAACAGGGTCACCTCGACCGGGGACGAGACCGCGCATCCGGAGTTCGCGCTGGCACGGTGGGCGGCGACGAACATGACGGCGGCGCAGCGGGCGGCGGCCACGGTCTACACGTCCGGGGAGCACTGCCCGATGTGCTCGGCGGCCCACGGCTGGGTCGGGCTGGGCCGGATCGTGTACGTGCATTCGTCGGCCCAGCTGGTGGCCTGGCGGACCGAACTCGGTGTCGCGCCGTCGCCCGTACGGGCGCTGCCGATCCAGGAGGTGGCCCCCGACGTCGTCGTCGAGGGCCCCGTCCCGGAGTTCGCCGACCGGATGCGCGAGCTGC